>JAFUGY010000061.1 GCA_017469115.1 Oscillospiraceae bacterium | reverse complement strand
GAAGCACAGAAAAGAGCCTCTAATATCTTCCGGGAAGCGCTGGAGAATGCAAGAAAAAATTCAAATGGCTAATGTCTGTCCTTTTGCAAAAAGACATACAAAAAGACAGACATACAAGAAAAAACAGGTAAAAACAGCTTGAAATAAGATGGAATAAACTGATAATCTAAAATTGAGAATTTAAGAGAAAATAAAAGAAATTAAGAGGAAATTTAAGAATAGCTTGGGCAATTTGAAATAGGTTAAAACAGGCCGATTTCATGTAAATATCTTTTCGTAATCATGAGGTCGCGAGTTCGAATCTCGCATCCAGCTTAAGAAGAGAAGTTCTGAAATCGAAAGAAATCAGAACTTTTTCTTTTTGTTGGATTGTCATTCAGGCGGAATCGGGGAACTATGATCTACAAATACGAAACACATTGCCACACATCACCGGTCAGTTACTGCGGGCGGGCAACCGCTCAGGATACCGTCAGATTCTATCAGGCAATCGGGTATGACGGCATCTTTCTTACCAATCACTTCCTGGACGGGAATATCAATCCGGATGTCCGGCATCTGCCCTACGAAGAGCAGATTGACTATTACTTTTCCGACTATGAAGCTGCCGTTACCGAAGGGGAGAAGATCGGCCTGAAGGTATTTCCGGGAGTAGAGCTCTCCTATAAGGGGACGGACTTTTTGATCTACGGCCTGGAAAAAGCCTGGTATCAGGCGCATCCGGAAATTCTGGAGATGAAGAAGACGGAGGAGCTGCCCCTGATGATGGAGGCAGGTGCTCTCGTGATTCAGGCTCATCCCTATAGGGAAGCGCATTATATTGACCATATCCGCCTTTTTCCGCGGAGCGTGCACGGGGCGGAGGTCATCAATTCCAGCCAGGCGGAACTGTCCAACAAAATGGCGGATCTCTATGCGGATCGTTACGGCCTTTTGAAGACGGCCGGGTCCGACAACCACTGGGGGAGCAGCGTCTTCGAAAAGCTGCAGGAAAAAGGATACGAAGCGGAGATTGCCGGCATGTGTTCGGAGGAGCCCATCCTGTCTGTGGAGGATTATATTCGCCTGGTAAAAGAGAGAAAAATGCAGTGTTTCGTCCAAAGAGAAGATGGAAGCTGCAGATTCCTTCCCTAAAAAGAGAAAAAATCTGCGGGACGATAAAATCCCGCAGATTTTCTGTATCAGAATTACGGATTATCCTTTGACGGCGCCGCTCGTCATGCCCGCAATGATCTGCTCCTGGAAGAGCACATACCCCAGAATGGACGGGATAATCGAAATTACGATGGCGGCGTACATCGAAACATAGTCGGTGGAGAACTGGTTGGTGAAGTACCGGATGCCGACCTGAATGGTACGGAGCTTCTCCGACGAGACAATCAGATTGGCAAAAACGAATTCATTCCAGCAGGTGAGAAATTCAAAAGTCGCGGCTGTGACGATGCCGGTGCGGCTCAGCGGCAGAAGAATATGGAAGAACCTGCCGTAAAACCCGCAGCCGTCGATATAGGCTGCTTCTTCCACTTCCATGGGGATGGAATCCATCAGCCCGCGGATCAGGAAGGTAGACATCGGTATTCCGATTGCGGCGTAGAGGAGGATCATCCCGCCATAGGTGTTGTATAAGCCCAGTTTGTTGATGATCACGAAATAGGGGACCATCAGCGCATTGAGCGGCACGAGAATGCCGGCAGTAAAGAGGGTGAAGATCTTCTCTCTTCCCTTGAAGCGGAAGCGGGAAATGCAGTAGGCGCTCATGCTGGCGATGATGACGTTTACCAGCGTGGCCGACAATCCGACAAACACCGAGTTGAGCAGCATCCGCCCGAGGCCGGCGACCGTCAGCGCGTTTTTATAGTTGATCCACTGCGGTTTTGACGGCAGAGAAAAAGGGGACTGGGCGAGAAACTCAAAGTTGGTTTTCAGGGAAGAAATAATCAGCCAGATGAGAGGGAAGAGGGTATACACGGCAAAGAAAATGATCAGAATCCAGCGGATAACGGCCAGCACGAGCTCTTTTCCGTGCAGGGCCGGGCGAAGCCTTGTTTCACTCATTTCACAGCCCTCCTGACGTTTTTCGCAACGACCGGTTTGTCGCCTCTGCCTTCAAACAGCTTCCGGATGCACACGATAAACACCACACCCACGATAATCAGAATCACGGCGGAAGCACTTGCAATGCCGTAATTGGCGTTCTGCATCTTCTTGTACATATAGAGCACAATGGTGGAGGTTGTGTTGGCGGGTTGGCCGTTTGTCAGCATATACACCTGTTCAAACTGCCGCAGGCCCATGACGCTGGCAAGGGTTACGCAGGTGAGAAGCGATGTCTTTTTAATCAGTGGGATGGTGATATAAATCGCCTGCTGGAAATCGGTAGCACCGTCGATGGTGGCTGCTTCGTAATACGAGGTGTCGATGGTGGTAATGTCCGCCATCATGATGACCATGTAATATCCCACATAAAAGACCCAGTAAATCAACACGGCCGGAAAAGCCGTCTGGATCGTTCCGAGCCAGTCTTTTGCGGCGGCACCGGCACCGATTGCACGCAGCAGCCCGTTGAGCATACCGTGCTCGGCATTGTAGATGGCACGCCACAACGTGGCAAGCGCAATACCGGAGATGACCTGGGGGAAGAAGTAAACCGTACGGAAGAACTTCCATCCCTTTGGCTTTCGGGAGAGAATAATAGCCATTACCATGGCAAGCGGCACCTGAATAAAGCCGGCCACCAGGGCCCAGATGATGTTGTTGATCACCGAGCGGGAGAAGGACTTGTCCTTCATCAGCAGGGCGTAGTTTTTCAGGTTATTGAGAGCCGGTGCGGAGATGCCGTTCCATTTGAGAAAACTCACGACGATGACATAAATGACGGGAATCACAAAAAACAGAATCATCACAGCCAGCGCCGGCGCCATAAAGGCATAGAGCGCCTTCCTGTCAGATCGGATCAGTTTCAACGCCTTACCTCCTTTTTAACGTTTCAATCAGAAAACAGGCTGCGGAAAAACGCAGCCTGTTTCTTGTTATGGAATGCTGCAGACAGGGCTCAACAGGCTTATGCCATGTCAATGGCCAGCTGGAGCTGATCAACAAAGCCCTGTTCGTCCACTTCACCGAGAATCAGAGCAGAAAGGGCTGCCGGGAATTCGGTGGAGAAGGCCGTCGGGAAGGCACCGTTGACATGCAGAATGGTGTAGGAAGCGTTGTTGGAAACTTCCGTAACCTTCTGGGAGATCAGAGTAGTGTCGGGAGACGGGGTGTACTTGACAAAGAACATTGCGCCGGAGCTCAGAGCCCACTGTGCAACACGCTCAGGCTCAGAGATGTACTTCAGGAACTTTACAACAGCTTCTTCCTTGGCGGGATCGCTCTGCTTGGCAGCAGCGAGGAAGCCCTGAACCGTGGTTACGAGGCCGTTGTCGCCCTTGCCGCCTTCGTAGGCAGGATTGGTTGCAACTTCGCAGACGTCGGCAAGCAGCACGCCGTCAACAGCGTTGTCTTCTTTATAGAAGTTGGCAATCCACCACGGGCCGTTGAGATAGATCGCGGTGTCGCGGGCGAGGAAGTGGCCGTTGACGTCGGAAGCGGTAGCAGAAACAGCACCGTCAAAGGTGTAGTTGTACATCTCTTTGAGCACTTTTGCAGCTTCTACAAATGCGGGGTTGCTCAGGCCGCCTTCATAGACGTCCTTGCCGCCGATGGCTTCTGCAATCAGGGAGTACCAGAGCATGGAGGACCATGCGTTGTCGCCGGCCATCTGGCCCATCACGTTGTATCCGGCAGCCTTTACATCTTCTGCCATCTTGAAGAATTCGTCGTAGGTTGCGGGGAAGTGATCCCAGCCGGCAGCTTTCAGAATCTCGGTGTTGTAAATCGGGGTGAAGACAGCAGCTTCAAACGGAAGAATGGAAACTTTGCCGTCAACGCTCCAGGCGTCAAATGCGCCGTCGGTGAAGTTCTCACCCCAGCCATCTTCCAGGTACGGGGTCAGATCCATAAATTTGCCGGACTCGGCAAATGCTTTGATATCGAAAGTGGTGTCGAGGATGCAGAGGTCAGGAGCATTGCCCGTGGTGATGGTGGTGCGGATTTTGTCACGGTAGGCCTGATAGTCGGTCTGCTCTTCCACGACAACTTTGATGGAGCCTGCATTCTCTGCATTGAAGGCTTCAATCATTTCAGCCATGTAAGGGGCTTTCGAGTCGGTTCCGACCCAGATGCTCGGGAAGTTGATGACGATTTCGTCTGCCGATGCGGGGACTGCAATCGCAGCCAACGACAGGCACATGGTAACCGCCAGGATCAGTGCGAACAGCTTTTTCATGTTGGTTTCTCCTTTGATTAACAAGATTAATTAATTGCTATTAAAAAATAGCCTTGTCTGTATTATAAAGACTCCCACAAAAATTGTAAAGCTTTTTGTGGGAGCCAATTGGCAATAAAACAATAATTTGTGCGATATTCACAAAAGCAAAGTTCTGAATTTGTGCAAATTAGCCAAATATCGAACCGATCGATGTGAAGAGATCGGCAAAAGAAGATCCGGAGCGATAGAAAACCGGCGGCAATCCGAGAGGGGACGACACTTCTGCCCAACCTTCCGAAAGGGCCTGACCGGTCCACAGATGGATCCATCCGTTCCCCGGAAGCCAGACCTTCCGGCTCTCTGCACCGGGAGAGACGACGGGAGCAACCAGCAGATCATTTCCCAGAAGATAGGAATACAGCTTGTGCGACCAGGCAATCTCTTCATCCGGCGCTTCCCAGAAAAGCGGTCGCATCACGGGGGTTCCGGTGCGTGCGTTTTCTTCTCCGCAGGTTTTCAGATAGGGGAAGAGAGCGTTATGAATAGCCGTCAGGCGTGCAGCCGGGGCGAGGAGCTCTTCTCCGTCATAAAGCTGCACGTTGCTTTCGGGGCGGTTGCCCTCGTGAGTGCGCATTACGGGGGTGAAGCAGGCAAACTCAAGCCAGCGCAGCAGCAGTTCCCGATCCCGTTTGAGATGGAAAAGGGTGGTGTACCCGCCGGCATCGCAGGTATGCAGGCCGAATCCGCTCATCCCGAGGCTGAGAGCCGCCGTGATAACGGAGGGGAGCCCGTCATCCTCCGACCAATCGACGCACTGGTCACCTGCCCAGATCAGAGGCGCATAAGCCTGGCTGCCGGCAGCACCGGCACGCATGAAGAAGACGATTTCGCCTTCTTTTTCGGCCTCCTGCACGGCCTCGCGGTTGCACTTCGCCCAGAGCATCGGCCATTTGTTGTGGTTTTCCAGCCCGGAGCCCTCGTGACAGACGGCGTCAGCCGGCAGATATTCTCCAAAGTCGGCCATCCAGCCACGGAATCCCATACCGATCAGGTTGGTTTTGATCACATTCTTATACCAGGAATAGGCTTCCGGATCTGTCAGATCCACGACGCCGCAGTTGTATTCACCGAAATCAAACAGATAATCCGACCCGTCTTCCCGTCTCACGAAGTATCGTTTTTCCTCCGCCTCCCGAAAGAGCACACCGCCTTCCACCAGATAGGGGTTGATATAGCCCATCCAGGCGGTTTTGCCGTCTTCCCGAATAATCCGATCCAAATCCGGATAGCGTTCACGGTTCCAACGCCAGTCCCATTGCAGGCGCGAGCCGAAGGAGGTGACGCGTTTTCCTTCCCAGTCCTGAATCCACACAGCGGAGAGATCAACGCCGCTTTCCCTGCAGCGGTTTTCCAACGCTACGGCACGTTCGGTTCCGCCCTGCACGCCAAGCCACAGGCCTTTCATGCTCCAATCGGGCAGGGGCATCTGCCGACCGAGCAGTGCGGTGAGAGATTCCAGCAGGGCGGGGAAGCTCTCACGGCAGCAGAGCTTCAGACGCAGAGATGTGCTCCACAAACCGATCTCATGAAAGTTCTTTTCCCGGAGATCCAGCTCGGCATATTCATAGTTTTCCAGATGGGCAAAATACAGCCGGGAGGAGACCATCGTCGGCTGAGGGAAAAAGGTTGTGTGATAATCTCCGCCGCTCCCGTCCAGCGCATCGGCAAGGCGGGTCACTTCCGTGAGTTTGTTTCTCCCGACGCCCTGTTCTCTCGTCCAGATCGGCCAGAGCTTTCCGCGCAGGTCCAGAGCAGAAACTGCTCCCCTCCGCCGACAATGTGTTCGCCCTCTTCCGCCGTCAGGCGGATCCACAGCCGGTTGTAGCGGCCATCTCCGCTTTCAGCTTCCAGCGAGAGCACACCGTCTTCTTCCGTAGCAGTCAAAAGGTATTCTCCCTGCAGGCACGCGTGGGAAAATCGGAGAATCTTCTTCCGGATCCGTTTTCCGTTTTTTTCAGCCTCTTCCTCCGAACAGCCGGTAAACTGCAGCGCAAGGCGCTCGCTTACCCGGTCGGTGATGTCAAAGTTGCCGCGAAACATCCGAATGGTTTCCTTCCCGCGCCCGAGATAAAGCGCAGGCTCAGATGGCATGTGGCAAAAGAGAACCTTGCCGTTTCCGGTTATGGTGACAGCCCCCTGACCGGGGAAATAAAAATCAAACATAAAGTCCTCCAAAGGGTTATTCATTATACCAGGGGTCTGCATCCGTGCTCTCCTGCCCGAGGGTGATGCCGCGGTAAACCGGCTCCAGGTGCAGGCTCATCAGCATGCAGAAGGCGCCCGGTAAAAACGGAATCAGAAAAGGGATCATCCAGCAGATCAGCAGAAACACTGCAAGTTCCAGAAACAACACAAGCGTGCGCCCAACGTTTCGCATGGCCAGAAATGCACAATATTTCAGGGTATTGATCACGGTATTGTCAAACCGGGAGAGATAGGAGAACAGCCAGGGGAACAGCAGCGGAACCGGGAGCAGAAAGATCCTGCTCAAAACGGGAAGAGGGGAGTGTCCTCCGAGGTTCATGCGTGAAATGGCATAGGCGTCTCCGATTCCCAGCAGCAGCACAAGCACGCACAGCAGCCAGAGAACCGTCGCCTGCCGGAAGTTGATGCGAAAAGCGTGGAAAAAGCAGGAACTGACCCGCCCTCTCTCATGGCGGATGCTTTTCACCACCGCGTAATAGAGGGCAGTGCTCGAAGCGCCGATGGTAAGCACCGGCAGCGAGCACACAAGCCACAACAGCCCCGCCCAGATCAGATCGATCAGCGCGGAGAGCACCTGCGTAAAACGCGATTCCTTTTTCACTTAATATTCGTATACAGGGAACCGGAGCTGCTCTGCAAGAGCTTTCAGCGCACCTCCCCAGCGGCCCTTGATGATCACGTAGTGGGGTTCAAACCCGTCGCGTACGCTCTTTTCCACAATTGTGCGGCTGTCGGCATCCGTCTTCACAACGATGGACGTGCCGATGAACTGCCGCGGTTTATCGATGGCTTCGCCCTCTGCCAGGAAGAAGCGGAAACTGCCGTCCGGCTCTCTTCCAATCCGGAAAATTGTTGCCTCCGGGAAAGCTTCACAGCCAAAATTCATCGCCGGGCCGATCTTCCGGTTGGGATGCACACCGATCACAGCTCCCGTGTCCTTGCGGGCAAGGCCGCAGGCAGCGGCGCCGCAATGCCAGAAGGTGATGGTGTTCTCGCCTTCGTCCAGGGAAACCGGATCTCCGAAGAAGACGGGCTCTTTGCTTAAAAACATCCCGATCCACATCGAAAGTGCCCCGTAGATGTCTGCCTCACAGGCGGCAGCCACACCGTCGTCGTTGAGCAGCGACAGCACCGTGCAAACCGGTGTGCCGAAGGAAGTGAAAAAGTCAGGCCAGCAGCGGCTTGCCACAGCGCCGATGTTGTGGGAATGCACGTAATCCGTATAAGCCTTGTAAAGGCGCGCGTGGTCAAGGCGGTTGTGCTCCGGCGTCTCCTGCAATCCGCACGTCATGGCGAAGGACCGTTCCAGATACTCTCTGCACTCCTCGTCGGTATAGCTTTTGGCCATGTCAATCAGCTCGCGGGCTTCGATCGCTTCCAGCTCTACCCCAAAGATGCTCATCAGCTCACTGTCCAGCGCCCTGCCGAAGCCGAATCCCTGCGGGGTGTGGCCGATGGCCGAAAGGCGCAGGCCCCGCATGGCTTTTTTTACGGCAGCAGCTTTTACGCAATCCTGCACCGCTTTGTGCACCTCTTCTTCCTCCGGGGCTCCGAACACGTAGGAAAAAGCCCTGTCGTCAAAGGCCCGCAGTGTGTTGGCCGCCGAATAAGCCCCCGTCAGCGAATTGAGACGCAGACGTCCGCCGTCGATCACGGGCTCCCGCAGCGTCCAGAGAAGGAGCGGGCAGTTGAACCGCCGCAGGACTTCCGACATGTAAGCGGCGTTGGCAAACGTCAGATTCTGAAATACAATCAGATCCGGATCAATTCCATCGAGATAGGCGCGCAGATCATCCAGCGTCAACAGCATTTTCTCCGGGCAGACAAACCCGTTCTCAATGCTTTTCAGCAGCTTGACGGAACGCTCAAACTGATCCTGTGCGCTCTCGAGATGAAACGTCGGCACACCGACGGGAATATAAACAGCCTGAAAACTCATAAAAAACCCTCCTTACATGATAAACAGGAAAAATTATTTAACGCTCTTGAGCAATCATACCCTTCCATTCTTCTTCTGTCAAGAAATACCTACAGGGTCGGGAATAAATTCATGAATTCTGCCATGTCCTTCTTGACAACATCCTCTGCAAGAGGTAAACTGCAATTGTTTAGACTTATTAAATAATCCGTTAAGGAGGATGGTACATTTGGACAAAAATCTGAAAGAGATCAGCAGAGATATCCGGTGCGATACACTCAAGTGCATCGGCCATCTGGGTGTCGGTCATATCGGAGGCTGCCTCTCGGTTGTAGAGCTGCTCGCTGTTTTGTATTTTGAGGCAATGAATATTGACCCGGCAGATCCCAAAAAGCCGGGAAGAGACCGCTTTATCTGCTCCAAGGGTCATGCAGGCCCGGCTGTCTATGCAGCATTGGCCAACCGCGGCTATTTTGACAAGAGTGAGCTTCTCACGCTCAACCAGGGCGGCACCAACCTACCCAGCCACTGCGACATGAACCGCACTGTGGGGATTGACATGACCACCGGTTCCCTCGGTCAGGGCTTTTCCTGCGCTGTCGGCGTGGCCCTCGGCTCCAAGCTGGAAGAAGACGGCGCCACGATCTTTACCCTCATCGGTGACGGTGAGAGCCAGGAAGGACAGATCTGGGAAGCCGGCATGTTTGCAGCCGCCAAGGGGTTGGATAATCTCATCGCATTCACCGATTACAACAAGCTCCAGATCGACAACACGGTGGAAAAGGTGAACAACATTGCTCCTCTCGCAGAGAAATGGGCAGCTTTCGGCTGGAATGTAATCGAAGTGGAGGACGGCAATGACGTTGATCAGGTTTCGGCAGCCGTTGAGCATGCCAAGCTCGGCATCGGCAGCGGCAAACCCACAATGGTCATTCTCAACACCCTCAAGGGCTGCGGCGTCCCCTGGATTGTCGATCTCGGCCCGGGCAACCATAACTGCAACATCAGCGAAGAGCAGGCAGATGCCGCCATCGCTGAACTTCGGAAGGAGGCATAATCCATGGAAATGAGAGCTGTTTATGCACAGTGCCTTGCAGAGATGATGGAGAAGGACAGGCACGTCTGCGTCCTCGATGCCGACCTTGCCAAAGCAAGCGGAACCAGAGCTCTGTACGAGCGCTTCCCGCGCCAGATGTTTGATTGCGGTGTTGCAGAAGCCAACATGGCTTCCATCGCTGCCGGCCTTTCCAGCTACGGCTTCCGCCCCTGGATTGAAAGCTTCACCCCCTTTGCTACCAGAAGAATCTGTGATCAGATCGCCATTTCCATCTGCTATGCCAAGCGGAATGTCAAAATTGTCGGCACCGATCCCGGCATTGCAGCTGAACTCAACGGCGGCACCCACATGAGCATGGAAGATATCGGTGTTCTTCGTTCCGTTCCCGGTATGGTGATTTTCGAGCCGGCCGATCCTGTCCAGCTGGCCAAAGCCATGCCCGTTCTCGATGCTTATGACGGTGCGGTATATATGCGTCTCTTCCGCAAAGAGCTGCCCGCCATTTTCCCGGAGGATTATCAGTTCGATCTCTTTAAGGCAGATGTTCTCAAAGAAGGGAAGGATCTCTCCCTTTTTGCAACCGGCTTCCAGCTCAAGGATGCTCTTGAGGCCGCCGAGATCCTTGCAAAAGAGGGCATTGATGCCGAAGTCATCAATGTGCACACCATTAAGCCTATCGACAAGGAAACCGTCATTGCCTCCGCAAGAAAAACCGGCGCTGTGCTCACGGTGGAAAACCACAATGTCATCGGCGGATTGCACTCTGCCGTGCTTGAAGCGCTTGCAAAAGAGAAGATTCCCGCCTGCGCTGTCGGCGTGCAGGATCGTTTCGGCGAAGTGGGCAAACTCCCGTATCTGCGCGAAGCTATCGGCCTGACCGTGGAGAACATTGTAAACACAGCAAAAGAAGCTGTTTCTTTAAAATAAGCCATAGGCCGCGAGCACAAAAATCGAATCTATTTCCCTTATCCCAGCTCGCGCGCAGAGAACTTATTTCGAGGTACCATGGCGTCCCCGCGAGCAGTCTGCATCGTACCTATCACGAGTTCAACTCAATAAAAAAAGGAGTATAGTATGAAAATCGCAATCGGAAGTGACAAGTCCGGCTTTTCCGTCAAGGAAGCTCTGAAAGCCTATCTCACCGAGGCCGGTGTCGAATTTGAAGATCTCGGCACAACAGATCTCGCCGAAGTCCATCCCTATTATCAGGTGGCAAGTGAGGTTGCACCCCGCGTACAAAGCGGCGAGTTCGACCGCGCCGTCCTCATATGCGGGACCGGGGCAGGGATGAGCGTTGTTTCCAATAAATATAAAGGCATCTATGCTGTCGCCTGTGAAGGCATTTACTCTGCCAAAATGGCTCGTGCCATCAACAATGCCAACATTCTCTGCATGGGCGGCTGGATTGTCGGGCCGGAACTTGCCATTGAAATGGTAAAAACATTCCTGAACACCGCCTGGTGCCAGGATCTGGAAGACTGGCGTGCCGAAAACATGCATAAGTTTGCCGCCAAAGTCTCCGCCATTGAGGATGGTATTTATGAATAATTTCGTCTATTCCCAGCCGGTCAAAATCTGGTTTGGCCCGGGAAAACTGAAAGAGCTCTCCTCCGTGCTCGATGAGTTTGGGGTTCAAAAGGCCGTTCTGGTCTGCGGAAAGCACTTTCGCCCCGAAGCGGATAAACTCATGGAGGCGGAGAGCCGGATTTGTGCTGTTTTCAGCGAAGTTGAGCCCAACCCGCAGCTTTCCGGAGCGGTTGAAACGGCGCGCCTTGCCAATCAGCACGGTGCCGACGCCGTCATCGGAATCGGCGGCGGCAGTTCCATCGACACGGGAAAATTCGCCGCAGCCGTTGCATGCGGGGAAGGGGATCCTGTTGCCTACTATCACGGTGAGCTGCCTTTCCCCGAAAAGCGCCTGACCATCATTGCCGTCCCCACAACAGCAGGGACCGGCAGCGAAGTGACGCAGGTTTCCGTTATGAGCCACGGCAAGGAAAAGCGCACCATCAACAATCCTGCTTTCATGCCGCGTGCGGCTATCGTTGATCCCGAGATGAGCCTCTCCGTTCCGCCGCGCACTACCATGAATACCGGCCTTGATGCGCTTGCCCATGCGCTTGAAGGCTACTGGAGTGTCAACCACCAGCCTATTTCCGACTTGATGGCCATAGAAGCTGTGCGAACGATTCTTGCCAATCTCGAAACCGCATGGCGTGAGCCTGAGAATCTCGAAGCGAGAGGGAAGATGGCCTACGCCTCTCTCCTCGGCGGGTTAAGCTTTGCCCTCCCGAAAACAGCTGCCTGCCATGCCTGCAGTTATCCTCTGAGTGAAGATTATCATCTGCCCCACGGAGAAGCCTGCGCCTTCACGCTTGACAGCTTTGTGCGCATCAATGCCGATGACCGGCTGGAAGCACTCTGCACCGCTGTCGGCCTTGGCGGGACTGCTGAGCTTGCCGATAAAATCGCTTCCCTCAAGGTTCTGGCCGGCCTTCGTACCCGCCTTTCCGATCTCGGCGAAGTGGATCTGGAGAAGCTCTGCCGGGACTGTGCTGCCCATCCTCTCATGAACAATAACCCCGTCAAGCTCTCCCTTGAGCAGCTGCGGGCCATGTTCGAAGCGCTGAAATGAAGGAAAATGTTCGATATACACTGATGGTTGCCGGCATGGTGATTGCCTGGTCAGTCTACTACGCGGTCAGCAAAATCGTCGTAGGGTTGACCGGGTCGGCTCTCCTTGCCGGCTTCCTTCTTCGTACGGCTGCATTCGTCTTTCTGACGCTGCAGCTTCTGCTGGATCAAAGTTTCAGCCGCCTCTTCCATCAGGGCAAAGCAGTGCTGATCCTTGTCACCATTGGTGTGTTCGGCTTCCTGCTGGACCTGTTTGCCAATCTCGGCTATGCTCACGGCAGCCTCAGCACGGGGACGGCTTTGCTGAAAACCGATGTGCTCATGGTGAACCTCGCCACGGTGATTCTCTATCACAAAAAACTCTATCTGTCCGACTGGGTCGGCACAGCCGTTATGCTGGCAGGCGTTCTTCTGGTGCTTGGGGTGGATTTCAGAACCATGGAGTTCCGTCCGACGGATCTTTACTTCCTTCTCAGTGCACTCTGTGTCTCGGTCAACGCTTTTATCATCAAAGCTGCCCAGGAAAAATACCATGAAGATGCCGACATGATCTCCTATTATAATAACGCCGTCGTTTTGCTCCTTTTCGGCACTTCTGCCGGGCTAACCGGTGCTTTTCGGGACTTTTCCTGGCAGGTTTCTCCCTCTTTCTGGTGGCTGGTTGCACTGGGCGGCCTTGCCCAGACAGGGATTTACTTTTTCTATTACCGAAACCTCAAACATTTCGAGGTGTGGCTTGTCAAGCTTTATCTGCTCTTGATGCCGGTTCTCAGCTGTTTTATCGGCGTGTTTTTCCTGCATGAAGAGCTTACGATAGAAAAAATGCTGGGAATTTTAGTGGTGCTGGCCGGTGCTGCAGTAATTCTCCAGAGAGGCAGAATCAACTCCCACAAGGAAAAGTGACCTTTTTCCGTTCTGCTTTCTTCAAGCTCGCGACGGGACATTGAAATCGAGGTACCGTGTCGTTTTTCGAGCAGCCTGCCACGCACTTCTCATGAACTGTCAGTTTACTGAAAGGAGAATTCCAAATGCCCATCATCGGTGACAATATGGTGAGCGTCAAACGCAAAAACCGTAGTGCCGCTCTGCGCCTCCTGCAGGAAGAGGGCAGCATGTCACGCAAGAGGTTGGCAGAAAAGCTTGGCCTTACACCGGCTGCCATCACCAAAATTGCCGGAGAGATGCTCTCCGAAGGCCTTTTGCGGGAGGGAGATGCTCTCCCGAGCGGAAGCGCGGGTCGCAGAGAGATCCTGATGGAGCTCAATCCACACAGTTTTTGCGCGCTCGGTGTTCTCATCAATCTCCGCCAGGCAATCCTGACGGCTCTCTGGCTCGACAGCACTGTCATCTTTTCCGAAGAAATCTCCATTCCGCTCTCCGCTCCGGCTGACGAGACTACCGAGATGCTTGCCGACCGCCTCCTCGCGCTTATTACCCAGCACAACCTTCCGCAGGAAAAGGTGATCGGCCTCGGCATCGCCGTGCGCGGCATCTGTTCTGCAGATGGCCGCACTGTTATCGACAGTTTCGGCGCTTTCTCCGAAAAGCGATATCCTCTCTGCCGAAGGATGGAAGAACTCACCGGTTATCCTGCTGTGATGGCAAATAATGTGCGTGCTCTTTTTGCTGCACAAATGTTTCTCTCCCACGATCCCTCTGTAGGTGCGCAGTTTTTCCTCCGGTGCGAATACGGCATCGGTGCTTCTCTGTCGGTGAACGGCCAGATCTGGCACGGCGTTTCCGAACAGTGTGCAGAAATCGGCCACATCCCGGTTATTCCTCGAGGTGGGAAACCCTGTTCATGCGGGAAGAGCGGGTGCCTCCAAACGATTAGCTCGCCTATGGCTATTTGTGAGGATGCCCGCACAGCCTTTTCGGAAGAAAAAACACCGCTTCTCTGGAGCAGGTGGAAGGACAGAGATCTCTCTGCCCTCCAACCGGAGGATGTTCTGGAGGCAGCCCGTAATGGAGACCTTGGATCCTGCCAGATCATCGACCGTGCCGTCAATGCTCTGGCTTCTGCCCTCAAATCCGTGATCTATCTGTTTGACCCGGGTAAAATCATTCTCTACGGCAGGCTGTTTGAAAATCCTTATTATCTCTCCCGCCTCCTCAGCGAAATGCGGGAAGGTGTGGATACCCGCCACGAAGTTCAGATTGAAAAAAGCGCCTATAACCAGCAGTTGGAAAAACGCGCTGCAGGACTTCTCGCGGTCGATTCCTTTTTCCGTAACGGGGGAGAACCCCTGCCTGGAAGCAATTAAAAAAAACGGGGTTGGTTTATCAAAAACCGCCCCGTTTTTTGCACATGTATTTTATATTTTGTTATATTTTTAGGCCGGAAATGTGGATGGGAAAATCGGATCGGATTATTGCAGGCGTTTGAGCACGAGCATGGTCAGATCGTCAAACTGCGGTGCATCCCCTACAAAATCGCCGATTGCCTCTTTCACCTGTTCAATCAACTCCTCGGGAGAACGGTCCGGCGCACGGTTGAGTGCCTGCAGAACGCCGTCGGTTTCAAACATTTTCTCATGACTGTCCGCTGCTTCCGGTGCCCCGTCGGTGTAGAGAAACAGGGTTTCTCCCACATCCAGCTGCAGTTCGTATTCTTTGTATACGGTGTTCTCCATGCCCCCTACAAACAGACTGTGCCGATCCTTGTACAGTTCAAACTGCCCGTCCTTTTTCCGGATGATGGGATACTCATGCCCGGCGTTTGAAGCTATGATACGACCTGTGGTGATGTCATAGTAGCCGAGCCAGACGGTTACGAACATGGTGTTTTTTTCATTCTCCAGCACATCACGGTTGGTGCGGCTCAGAACTTCGGCAGGGGAAAGGCCGGATCTTGCATAATTCTTGATCATGTTCTGCGTCATCATCATGAACAGTGCTGCGGGGATCCCTTTGCCGGACACGTCCGCAATCACGAGAGCCAGGTGTGTTTCATCCAGCTGGAAGAAGTCGTAAAAATCTCCTCCTACTTCCTTTGCAGGAGTCATGGAAGCGGACAGCTCATACTTCTCCGTCTCCGGGAAGCGGCTTTGCAGCATGGCACGCTGAATGGCACTTGCAAGCTTCAGCTCTGTTTCCACCCGTTCCTGTTCCTGTGCCAGAGTAATGTTCTCCTGAGTATATCGGTCGATTTCTGTCACCATTTCCGACAGATTGTCTGCCAGAACACCCAGCTCGTTACGCTCCCGGATGTTGCTCAGCTCCTGCACCACTTCTTTGGTGTCTCGTGCACCGATATAATTGGTGATGCTGTGCTGAATTTTTTCCACCGGCGCGATGGCTCTTTTATAGAGAAACAGCAAAAGCAACACAAGAACAAGCAACAGCCCGCCGATGCTCACCAGCAGCGCGTGCCGATAGATGACGGCCATCTCACTCCGGATTACTTCCCAACCGTAGGAAGCGCCCATGATTGCCCGGATCTCCCCGTTCAGAAATACCTGTTTATAACAGATATAGTTGTAACTGCCCGGATCGGGGAAGTTTTGCGCCCGTTCGAATGCGTCGCCTACAGAAGGGCTTTCCATCAATGCCCGTATTGCCGGGTGATCCGACAGCCGATACGGGATGGTATCACCTGTGGTGTACACAGGATGGTCTTTGGAGAAGTAGAAATAAAGATAACCTTCTCTGTCTTCTCTGACGTCGAAGAGAAAGAGATCCTCATATCGCTTCTGATCCCATGTGTATTCAGCCATTTCCTGAATATCGTCAAGCCATAGCCTGGCACAGATATTCTGAATTTCATCTGGCTGATGTTCCAGCCAGTCTGCTGACCAGACAGTGACGCCTGCCCGCAATTTTTCCAGAATCCGTTCCGCTTCTTCCTCAGTCAGGGGCTCTTTTGCGATTTCCGGGTGATTGTACCAGTATTCATAACACCACGCATCGGTATCCGTATCGAAGAAACTGCCGTCCGCACTCAGAATGGTTTCAAAACTATCGTTCATCTCTTTTTCCATTCTGCCTTTCTGGGATTTCAGATAGGCATCCATCGTACTTCTGTACAGCGTTCCCGCAAGAAGGGCAAGCATCAGCAGCAAGAGCGGCACAATCACCACACCGATCTGAAACAGCAGTTTTCGGTTTTTCTTTTTTTGCATGGAAAGCCCCGCTTTCTGCAAGACAAGGGGACGGTTCTTTCGTCTTGCGGTAATTTACAAACACATGTGATCAGCAATTTGCTGATTGTACTCAGTTCGGCCGACTGCCTGATAGAAACATCAATGTCAATAGCAGTATGTACCGATGAAGTTCTGTGGGGATATCAATCAATTTTAATCAGAAACAGAATCATTGTCAAGACAAAAGAGGACGCACATCTTCTTGATAGCCGGTGTCGTCCAAAGTGCGGGAAGCTGTTGACAGAATCCCTGAAAATCAGTATAATAGCCTAAAAATTCTCAGATCTTCGGTGAACCTTTTCGCCGAAGGTCTATTGTTGAAAGAGGTACCATGCAGGACAGTATTTTTGTAAAAGGTGCACGGGAAAACAACCTGAAAAATATCGATGTGGAGATTCCCCGCAATAAGCTGGTTGTGGTAACTGGAGTCAGCGGATCAGGGAAAAGTTCGCTGGCGTTCGACACCATTTATGCCGAAGGGCAGCGCCGGTATGTGGAGAGCCTCAGTTCTTATGCCCGTATGTTTCTCGGCCAGATGGACAAGCCGGATGTCGACTATATCAACGGGCTTTCTCCCGCTATCTCCATCGACCAGAAAACGACGTCCAAAAACCCGCGTTCCACCGTCGGTACCGTTACGGAGATTTATGACTATCTCCGTCTTCTCTGGGCGAGAGTCGGCATCCCGCACTGCCCCAAATGCGGCAAGGAGATCCACCAGCAAAGCATTGATCAGATTGTTGACCGTGTGATGGAGCTGCCGGAAGGCACAAAACTGCAGATCTTCGCCCCCGTCATCCGGGGGAAGAAAGGGGAACATGCCAAAATTCTGGAGGATGCCAGAAAGTCCGGTTATGTTCGTGCGCGGATCGACGGCACGGTCTATGATCTGTCAGACGAGATTACGCTGGCCAAAAACAACAAGCATAATATTGATATTGTTGTCGACAGGCTTGTGATCAGGCCGGACATTGTCCGTCGCCTGACGGATTCTGCCGAGACGGCGCTTTCCCTCTCCGGTGGGATTCTCTACGTGGAAACTGCTCCCGAAGGGGAACGGATGACCTTTTCCCAGAACTACGCCTGTGAAGACTGCGGGATTTCTCTCGAAGAGCTCTCACCCCGGCTGTTTTCCTTTAACAACCCGAGGGGTGCCTGCCCCAAATGTACAGGCCTCGGGATGCAGCTTCTGGTAGATCCCGACCTCATTCTGCCAAATCCCGAGCTCAGCATTCTCGACGGCGGGATTCGTGCCTCCGGCTGGGCGAACCCGAAAGGGGATTCCATCAGCAGAATGTATTATGATGCGCTGGCGAAAAAGTATCACTTCAAGCTTTCCGATCCGATCAAATCACTGTCCAAAGAGGCTCGCCATGCCATTCTCTACGGCACGGGAGATGAAAAGCTGGAGCTGCATTATGAGCGCAGTGAAGGATACGGTACGCTCAAGCGTGAATTTGAAGGTCTCGTCAACAACCTGACGCGCCGTTACGGAGAGACAACCAGCCCCGGCGTCAAAGCGGAAATTGAAGAATGCATGGCGGAAATTCCATGCCCCGAATGCCGAGGGAGACGGTTGAAAAAGGAAGCGCTTGCCGTCACCGTCGGCGGGATGAGCATTGCGGATTTTACCTACCTGTCCATCTTCAAGGCCTATACCTAGATTGACGGACTCTCTCTCACGCCCACCGAACGTCTGAGTGCCGGGCAGATCCTGAAGGAGATCAAAGCCAGGCTGAACTTCCTGTTAAGCGTCGGCTTGGGATATCTGACGCTGTCACGCCGCGCCTCCACACTCTCCGGCGGGGAAAACCAGCGGATCCGCCTTGCCACCCAGATCGGGTCAGGGCTGATGGGCGTGCTGTACGTGCTGGATGAACCAAGCATTGGCCTGCATCAACGGGACAATGAAAAGCTTCTCAACACCCTGCGGGGTTTGCGTGATCTGGGAAACTCTCTTCTGGTGGTCGAACACGATGCCGATACCATGAAGGCTTCTGACTATATCGTCGATATCGGGCCGGGAGCGGGCCTTGAGGGCGGCAATGTTGTTTTTGCAGGCACTTACGAGGAGATCTGCAATTGCGACGCCTCAATTACCGGCCGCTATCTCAGCGGAAAGGAATCGATTCCCGTGCCGGAACGGCGCAGAAGAGGAAACGGTAAAAGCCTTGTTATCCGCGGTGCGGCGGAGAATAACCTGAAACATATCGATGTCGCCTTTCCGCTGGGGCAGATGATTTGTGTCGCAGGGGTCAGCGGCTCGGGAAAAAGCAGCCTTGTCAACGAAATTCTGTATAAAACGCTTGCTACTCTGAAAAACCGTGCCAAGACCAGACCGGGCAAATGTGACAGGATTGAAGGTCTTGACTATATTGACAAGGTGATCTGCCTCGACCAAAGCCCCATCGGCAGAACGCCGCGGTCAAACCCGGCAACCTATACCGGTGTATTCAATGATATTCGTGAGCTTTTTGCCTCCACGCAGGATGCCAGAATCCGCGGTTATTCGGGCAGCCGCTTCTCCTTCAATGTGAAGGGCGGAAGATGCGAGACCTGCGGAGGAGACGGCCTTTTGAAAATCGAGATGCACTTCCTGCCGGATGTCTATGTGCCTTGCGAGGTCTGCGGCGGCAGGCGCTATAACCGGGAGACGTTGGAAGTCCGCTACAAGGGCAAAAACATTGCCGAAGTGCTGGATATGACGGTGGAGGAGGCGTGCACCTTCTTCGCCAATCAGAGCAAAATTTTAAACAAAATCCAGACGCTTTATGATGTAGGCCTTGGCTATATCAAGCTGGGGCAATCCAGCACCACGCTCTCCGGCGGCGAAGCACAGCGCGTCAAACTGGCCACCGAGCTTTCCAAACACAGCACGGGCAATACGCTCTATGTGCTCGATGAGCCGACTACCGGCCTTCACACGGCTGACGTGCGCAGGCTTGTCAACATTCTGGACAGGCTGGTGGAGGCCGGCAACACCGTGGTTGTGATTGAGCACAATCTCGATGTGATCAAGACGGCCGACACCATTATCGATCTCGGCCCTGAGGGCGGAGACGGCGGCGGAGAACTGGTCTTTACCGGTACGCCGGAGGAATGTGCCGCCTGTGAAGCAAGCTTTACGGGGCAATATCTGAAAAAAATACTCGGGGAGCAAACGCAGCACCCCTGATGGTGTAACAGGATGGAAAACATGGCAGAACAGGATGTTGAACTGGAAGAGCTGAACGGTACGGTGATCGCCGTGCTCTACAGCAATGCGGAAAACGGGTATACGGTTCTCCGTTTGCGGGATACAGATGACCAACAGCGGACGGTGACGGGCTGTTTCCCGTTTCTCGCACCGGGGGAGAGCATCATTGCCTCCGGCGTCTGGGTGACGCACCCGACCTATGGCCAACAGTTCAAGGCAGAATTTGCCAACCGTGTGATGCCCTCTTCGGCAAAGGATATTTTTGATTATCTGGTCCATGGGCCCATCAAGGGGCTCGGACCCGTGATGGCAACGGCACTTGTCGAAGCCTTTCAGGATAAAACTCTGCTGTATCTCGAAAACAATCCCGAAAAGCTGGCAGAGGTTCCTGGGATGTCGCTGAAAAAGGCGCAGGATTTTGCCTCTCAGTATCGTCAGCAGGCAACCATGCGCCGTCTGGTTGATTTTGTGTGCTCCTACGGGGTTCGTCCGGTGATCGGGATGCGCCTTTATAAGTTCTATGGGGAAGATGCCATGGAAGTGCTGCACACCGACCCGTATTGCATCGCAGCCACCCACATCGGCGGCACTTTTTCGGAAGCGGACAATATGGCCCTTGAGCTCGGCTTTGCACGGGACAGCATCGAGCGTATCCGCGCTGCCGTTCATTTCGAGCTGGTCTATAATCTGAATAACGGCCACTGTTTTATTCCCGAAGGAGATCTGATTTCTGCCACCTGCAAGCTGATTTCCGTTGAAGAGGATTCCGCCCGGAATGCGTTGGAGGATCTCACTGAAACCGGCGGAATCGTGCGCGAGACCGTGAAAGGCATCAAAGCCTGCTACCTGCCGGAACTCTACGAGGCGGAAACCTATCTCGCCTCCCGCCTGACGGAGATGAGCAGAATCCCTACCGGATTTGATGATAATCTCACCGCCGCCGTGCGGGAGATGGAGCGGCATAACGCCATCACCTATGCCCCTGCCCAGCGAGAGGCATTTGATCTGGCGCTGAAAAACCGCTTTCTGATTATAACCGGAGGACCCGGCACGGGAAAAACCTGTTGTATCCGCGGTATTCTGGACCTGTTCGACCGGTTCGGCATCAAAACGCTCCTGGCAGCGCCCACCGGAAGAGCGGCAAAACGCATGACGCAGCTCACCGGCCGGGACGCCTTCACTGTGCACCGCCTTCTGGGCGCCAGACGGGATGAGGGAGGGGAGAAGGTCGTCTTCACAAAGAAAGAGGATGACCCGCTGGACTGCAATGCCGTTGTGCTCGATGAAAGCTCGATGGTGGATCTCCTTCTGCTCGATGCGCTTCTGCGGGCTATTCCGCCCCATGCCCGCCTGATTATGGTGGGGGATAAGGATCAGCTTCCGCCGGTCGGACCCGGCAATGTATTTCAGAATCTGCTGGACAGCGGCGTCTTTCCGACGATCTGCTTCACAGAAATCTTTCGCCAGTCAGCCGGAAGTAAAATCGTTGAAAACGCGCATCTGATCAATCAGGGAAGGGATCCTGATTTCTCAGCCAACAAGGGGGACTTTTTCTTCCTGAAGCGGCAGGAGGCTGCCTCCGCTTTGGAGACGGTTACCGAGCTCTGTTCGGTGCGGCTTCCGAACCGCATGAATATCCCGCCGGAAGAGATTCAGATTCTCTCGCCCACGCGTCGCGGAGAATTGGGTACGGTGGCCCTCAACCGGCAGCTTCAAGAGGTGCTCAACCCTCATGCGAAAGGGAAGGTCGAGCAGCAGTTCGGCGATGTCGTCTTCCGGGAAGGGGACCGTGTCATGCAGATCCGCAACAATTACGATCTTCTCTGGCACAATGCGGATGAAACGGCCTCGGGCGTCGGCATCTACAACGGTGATATCGGCTATATCCGGAGAATAGACAGCGACAATGAATCCATCCTCATCGATTTTGACGGGAAGATCGCCCTCTACGGTTTTGCCAATCTCAACGAGCTGGAGCATGCCTGGGCAGCCACTGTGCACAAATCCCAGGGCAGCGAGTTCAAAGCCGTGATTCTGGCCCTCAGTTCTTCCTCCCGGATGCTTCTCACAAGAAGCGTCCTTTATACCGGCGTGACGCGGGCAAGAGATCTGCTCATCCTTGTCGGGAATGACGCGGTTGCCCGGTATATGATTCAAAACCGCACGCGCTCTTCCCGCTTTACGTTTTTAAAAACCCGCCTTCTCGCCCTTGCAAGAGAAAACCAGAAAGAAAGAACGGAGAATTGACATGGAAATCGTTTTAACCATTGATGACATCGATTACGGTGCCTTTGTAGAGCGTTATTACCCACTGGTGAAGGATCGGATTCAGGGGGGAGACGGCATGGGAGGCATGCTCCTCTCCAAGCTCAGTTCCGTCCCGCCGGATCAGGTTCGCAAGGTCGTGGATATGCTCCCGACAGCGGCGAAGGATGAGATTGCCGTTCGCCTGCTCAATGCCAACAAGGAAAGGCTCCTTGCCAAGGCAAGCCGACTCCTGGACGAGCAGGACCTCGGCGTAAAGATTATTGATGTGGAAATCCGCAAATAATACAACAGGAAATCCCTGCTGCACACCGGTTATCGGATGCAACAGGGATTTCCTGTTTAAGTCAAATCAAGCGTTTCTTTGTCACTTATTCAACCGGGCAGATGGCAAAGCATCTTGCCGGGAAGCCGACGCCGTCTTTCAGCTTCGGGAAGGCGCAGACGATGACGGAGCCTACCGGCGGAACCTGGTCAAGATTGCGCATGACTTCAATCTGGAAGCGGTCTACCTCCAGAATGTACTGCTCACCGGGATACGGATAGGCATCCGGCTTGGTGGTGACGGTTGCCGGGTCGGTGTCGGCGGGCTCATGGCCGATGGCGCCGATGTTGCGGTTTTCCACCAGCCACTGGATGGTTGCCTTATCCCAGCCGGGGTAGTGGGGCTGGCCGTTTTCATCCGGGTTGTCAAGATTGCTCTTCTTATACCAGTCGGAACGGAAGGCCACAAAGGCGCCCTCAGGGATTTTGCCGTATTCGGCTTCCCACTTTTCCACATCCTCGATTTTCAGCACAAAGTCCGGATCGGCGGCGCACTCCGCGCTCTTGTCGATGACCACCAGCGGATAGACGAGCTCTTTCACCGTGATCTCGTTCATGGGTCTGCCGTTGCCCCAGAAGTGCCGCGGGGCGTCCACGTGTGTGCCGTACTGGCTGGCTACCGAATACTGGAAGCAGCGCATCGGAGCCATCATGTCATCCGGGGTGCCTTCCACATAGTCGAACAGAAGGTCGGCCTTGAGAGGCGAGAACCCGTACCAGTGCGGGGTCTCGGGGCTCAGTTCATGCGTGAGATCCACCCATTTGTATTTTTCTGATTTTGCTTCCTTCAGCTGATCCCATAAAGACAGATTGCTCATAAGTATTCTCCTTATTTTCTCCTGATTTTGCTGAATTTTTATGCAGCAAGTGTAAAAATTATAGCAACAGAATAAATATCTGTCAAGTTTTTCCTTGTTGTTTCGTAGGATGATGATAGGTTTTTTCTATGATAACGGGAAGCAGAAAATTGAAAAGACCATTCTTCCTTTGATTGACAAGCCGGAAAGACGCTGATATAATTTTTACCAGGTTTCCCACTCAAACCGGCAGCAGATGCAGCCGGAAAATCATACAATTTGGAGGAATCATTTATGGCACTCGTATTTGATGAACAACTCTCCCGCCTGCAGAAGCCCGACCGTGATGAAATGACGGACGAGGAATATGCCGTTTTCAACAAAAACGTTGAGACCATGGAAAAGAACTGGGGCTTCATCAACAACCTCTTCAAGGTGCTGCCCCTGAATGCCAAAGAGTACATCGGCTTTCTGAATCTCAAAACCAACCTCTATAACGACACCTGCTATCTCACTGATGCCCAGAAGGAAATGATCGGTATTGTGGTGTCCTCCGTCAACTGCTGTTCCTACTGCCTCACCACCCATGGGGATAATCTCCGCGGCATGTGGAAGAATCCCGCCCTG
>JAFUGY010000060.1 GCA_017469115.1 Oscillospiraceae bacterium | reverse complement strand
GACATTTCACGCATTCTTTGCCGATCTTTTGCGCCGATGGCATTCCCCGTCAGGGTGGCTGCGGCGGACTGCATTCCGTAGCCCGGGATATAAAACGCGGATTCCACCGTGTTGGCAATGGTGTGGGCTGCGACGGAGAGACGGCCGAGGGAATTGATCATAGAGGCAAAGACCACATAACCGAGAGAAGTGCAGAAACGCTGGAGCATATTCGGCAGAGCAACTTTCAGGCAGGGAAAGAGGATCTCCGGCCGTGGAGCGATGCTTTTGCCCCGGGGAGACAGGTCGGGATGGGAAAAAAGCGCCATTGTCATCAAAATGCCGCCGACTGTGACAGACACAGCGCTTGCCATGGCAGCACCTCTCACTCCGAGGCCTGCACCGGGAAGAAGGATAGAAAATCCGGCAAAGGACACTGAGCGGGTCGGATAAATGAGAAAGAAATTGAGGACGATGTTGATCAGGTTCACACAAAGCCCGACACGCATGGGCGTTCTGGTATCACCGGAAGCCCGCAGGAGTGTAGCGAAAATGATTTCCGCCGTGCGGGGAAGCATCGGCAAATAGAGAATGAAGAAATAAGCGGAGGCGAGATCGCGAATGTCTTCCGTGACTTTCATCCAGACCGGTACCATGCGGCTGAGGGAGAGGGTAAGGGCAGTCAGAAGGGTGCCGGTGATCAGCACCACAAGGACTGCCTGAGCTGCCGCTTCGGCTGCCCGGTTTTTCTCGCCGGCACCGTATGCTTTGGCGATATACGAGAGAAAACCGATCCCAAGGGCAGAAATGCTGGAAAGAATCAACCAGCCGACGGTAACGGTGGAACCGACGGCGGCAGTGGCTTCGGTACCGATGGAACCGACCATGGCGGTGTCGATATACTGGACGGCAGTGTCCATTAATTCCTGCAGCATCGTCGGCCAGGCCAGAGAGAAGACGATCGGGATAAGGCTCCTGTTCAAAAACGGACGGGAAGTTTTGTTTGAGAGAGAATCGTTCATAAGCGGATGCTTCCTGATCTAAGGAAACGCTGAATAAATCGCCGCACGCATTCTGGCAGCAGATTTTCCGTCTGATTTTGTTTCAAAATCTTGAAATACACAAAGTATTCCTGCAATTTTTCACCTTCATCAGGCGAAAAATCTGCTCGCCATTCTGTGCACTTCGATTTAATCAGCGTTTCCCTAAAAAGCAGTGCCGGCAGAGGAACGGAACCTCTGCCGGCAGGTTTCTTAATGAGTCAAATAGAAATCAGACGTGCCAGATATTGTCGGCATATTCGCGAATGGCGCGGTCGGCAGCAAAAATGCCGGATTTGGCGACATTCATAATCGCAAGGCGGCCAAGCTCGGAAGGATCGGAAATGCGAGCGTAGAGCTTGTCCTGCGTGTCGGTATAAGAGCGGAAGTCGGCAATGAGCATGTACGGGTCGCCGCCGTAGAGAAGGCCGGAGACGAGGTCGGAATAGGATTTTCCGTCCCGGAATCCGTTGGAGAAGCGGTTGAGAACACTTTCCAGCTCCGGATCGTTGTGGGCATAGGCGCTGGGGTTATAGCCGGAATTGCGAAGTGCCGTAATTTCATCCTCGTGCAGACCGAACAGGAACATGTTTTCGCTGCCGAGCTGTTCAAACATCTCAACATTTGCACCGTCGAGGGTACCGATGGTAACGGCACCGTTCATCATCAGCTTCATGCAGCCGGTACCGGATGCTTCCTTGCCGGCTGTGGAGATCTGCTCAGAGACCTGCGCGGCAGGGACAATGGCTTCGGCGGCAGAGACGCGATAATTTTCCACAAAGTAAATCTGGAGCTTGTCTTTGCACAGAGGATCGTTATTGATATCGTCCTGCATGGAGAGGAGGAGCTCAATAATCCGTTTTGCGGTTTTATACCCGGCAGCCGCTTTGGCACCGAACACATAGGTGCGCGGCAGGAAGGGGCGATTCGGATCGGCATGGAGCTGCATCTGCAGCTTTGCAATGTGCATGGCACAGAGAAGCTGGCGCTTGTACTCATGGAGACGTTTGATTTGAACGTCCATAATCGCGTCGGTATTGAGGGTGACATGGTCATTGCGCTGAGCAAAAGCGGCAAAACGTTTTTTGTTTTCCGCTTTGATGGCGAGCATTCTCTCCCGAACCGTTTCATCGTCGACATACTGGACGAGACGGGCAAGCTGAGAGGCATCGGTCAGATACGCGTCAGAGCCGAGCAACTCACAGAGAAGCGTGTGCAGGCCCGGGTTAATCTGAGAGAGCCAGCGACGATGGTCAATTCCGTTGGTGACATAGGTAAAGCGCTCACGGCGGAAGGACGCAACATCCCGGAAGAGGTCGTTTTTGATGATATCGCCGTGGAGGCGGGAAACACCATTGACCATGAAGCAGGCGGCAAGGCACATGTTGGCCATGTGAACCTGACCGTCGCGGATGATGAGGTTGCGGCCGGTTTTCTCGCCGGCACCGAGCTGGGACACCAGATAATCACACCAGCGGCGGTTGATTTCGCACATGATTTCCCAGATACGCGGAAGCAGACGGGCCATCAGATCCTGCGGCCAACGCTCCAGCGCTTCACTCATGACCGTGTGGTTGGTATAGGCAACGGAGGAGCAGACAATTCTCCAGGCCTCATCCCAACCGAGGAAATACTCATCCATAAAGATGCGCATGAGCTCGGGGATGATCAGCGTGGGATGGGTGTCGTTAATCTGGATGACGTGATGCTCGGCAAAGGAGCGGATATCGCCCCAGCGGGCAACGTGCTTGCGCACGATATCCTGGGCTGAAGCGGAGACAAAGAAATACTGCTGTTTCAGACGCAGCGTTTTGCCTTCGATATGGTCGTCAGCCGGGTAGAGAACTTTGGTGATGACTTCCGCCATGGTGCGGTTTTCCATACTGGCGACGTATTTGCCTTCGGAAAAGAGATACATGTCCAGAGAATCCACGGAATGTGCATCCCAGAGCCGAAGGGTGTTGATATCATTGCAGCCATACCCTGCGATAAGCATGTCCCGCGGGACAGCCGTTACGGCAGTGTAGCCGGTATATTCCGCTGTATAGTGGCCGTAGTTATCCCAATGCGGTTCCACACGCCCTTCAAAACGAACTTCAACGGCGTCTTCATAGCGCGGGATCAGCCAGCTGTCCATTGCGGAACGCCAGTTGTCGGCAACTTCCGTCTGCCGACCGTCGCGGAAGAGCTGGCGGAAAATACCGAGCTCATAGCAGATGGAATAGCCCGTGCCCGTGAGGCCGAGCGTCGTCATGCTCTCCAGATAGCAGGCAGCCAGACGACCGAGACCGCCGTTGCCGAGGCCGGCATCCGGCTCCGCTTCAAAAATATCGGCGGGCTCGCGGCCCATATCCTGCAGGGCACCGATCAGCGCATCAGAAACACCGAGGTTAAAGGCATTTTTCATAAGGCTTCTGCCGAGAAGGAATTCCATGGACATATAATGAACTTCTTTTTCGTTTTCGCGGGGATCTTTCACCGCAAGAAAGCGGCTCATCAGTTCACGAACGACAATCGCGGAGGCCTGGAAGATCTGGTCGTTGGTGGCGGTTT
>JAFUGY010000059.1 GCA_017469115.1 Oscillospiraceae bacterium | reverse complement strand
TTTTCAGTAACCTGGCGGAATATTCCCGGAAATCCTCTGCTGCCTGCACTACCACAGCATTCAGCAGATCCTGCACCGGGTTTACTGTATATCGGTTTTCTGCCTTCATCCGTTTACTGATATTTCGTCAAAAGGATTCTCAACCCAGTCAGTGTCACTTTTATTCTGAAATTCTTTTTCATTTGATATTTATTCTCCAATCATTTAATTTTCATTCCCGGACAACCCTCCCGAGTCCGGAGTCCGCCTGTGGAAAAAGGCGGCTCTTGAGCCTTTTTCCACATGCGCGACTCCCCCGCGGACACATCGCCCCTTATATAAGCCCTTTGACTGTCCAGGGACATAGGAGTTTTCGCCCTTTGTCCTACTTTTCCGGACAAAGGGTAATTCTCCTTTGTCTGTCCCAAACGGGACTATTGATTTTTACGGAATACCAAACCTTTTTCACTGTAATAATCCTCTTCATATTCCTTGATATACCGTGAAACTGATTTCTTTGAAATGCCAAGATATTCTGCCATATCTGATATACTGGCATGGCCGTCTTGTTCGCAGAGATCAAAAGCCATCACAAGATTCTGCCTGCGTTCTTCCTTGCTGGTTCTTTTGCTGCTTTTGCTGAGATTTGCACCGGGGCTGCCATCCGCATAAGCAACCTTGAAACTCTAGGCAAAAGAGACTGTGCAGTATGGCGTATCGACATGAGAGATATCAATCGTAATCTGCCAGAAAAGTATAAAAAGGCGTTATCTGAAAAGAAGACCTTTATTTTTTCTGTTGACACGTTGCTAAGCGTTGCTGACAGCATAGACCAATATGATGAAGATATGCAAGATCGCTCATTTATTTGTCTTGAGCCTCCTTCGATTGACCAGCGTATCGTAAATCAATATTCCTTTTTTACAATGATTCCAAATGGTATTTCTGATTTAGAATCTTTCCTTGACGAACATACGGAGAATACTGTTCGATATATAATCAATAAAGATCTGCGATGGAATCTTCGCGACATGCTTGACCAATTCAACATCAATGAAAGAATGGTATATCCAGGAGAAGACGGTATAGCCGCCTGGCTTGCCAGGCATTACTATGTAAAGGGTTAAATAAAGAATTTCACTATCGAGAAAGAGACTCAATAAATGCAATGAGAATCAAAATGAATCATTAAGATGGTCTTAAAATGCAATGAACACAAAAATCAATTATTTATATCGTGACTCCGGTAATTACAAGACTTTCGAAAGCCGTGTAATTGCCGGACAAATGACAAGTGAACAATGGGAAACGATTCGCAGCTGCTGCATTCCGGGAGATTATTATTTCTATCCTGAAGCGGTTGGGTTAGAACCTTATTCAGGCGACAGTTGGTTCGACAGTATGACGGATTGGTGTGAATTGGAAAATTTTGAACTTACAGAAGAAGCGCCGGATGTTGAACTCTCTGTTCAAGAATTAGTCCGCCACTTTGAAGAAGCAAAAAAGAAATGGTAAGAAATTCACTGTTTCCATTCTCGCGGTAAGGAGAAAAGCAGCATGAAAAAGCCGCACTGGATTGAAAAAGAGCATTTGTTTGCCGGGAAGGAATATGTCTGTTCCTGCTGCGGGGCAAGTTTTGACGAACCTTGGGAAGAGTGCCCTGCCTGTGGAGTGAAGATGAAGAAAATCAAATACGACCCCGTCTATGTGGACGAGGCCGAGATGCTGGATATTCTGCTTGGGGATGAATGAAGAAGAATCTGATTTCCGTGATAATAATTCCCACGAAATTTGATTGGGTTTTCCTGAACGTCGCGGAGATCACTCCCTCAGTCAGCTTGCGCTGACAGCTCCCTCGGAGAGGGAGCCTGGGCATAAAAATATAGAAAAAATGTACAAACAGTGATCAAATCTGACCACTGTCTGTACAAATGAAAAATAGGATTTATTACCAGTCTTCGGGGAGACCGGCGGGGAGACCATCGGGTGGCGCCATCGATACACCACCAGACGATCCACCAGACGTATTGTTGCCTGTGCTGCTGCCGGTCACTCCACCGGCTACGCCGCCGACAGTGCCGCCGACTAATGTACCGATCAAAGCTCCTACGGGGCCACCGGCACTACCGATGACCATGCCTACTCCCGCACCGGCAGACATTCCCACGATGATGCCCTCACCAACAGAGTGGCCGCCATTGACCTGAGTCATTTCTACTTCATTGAGTGCTTTTGCATTTTCAAGATTTTTCATTGTTTTTTTTCTCCTTTGTTTTTTCATTTGTTTTATTTAGCCTCATGGGCTGATTTGTTTTTCTCTTGATTACGGGCACAGTATAGCACGGGCGCTATCACAGAACTGTCACAGAGCGAAGCGTAGCTTCGCAGGATACAGGATTCAGGGGACAGGATACAGCTTCACAGGGGTTAGGTGGTAGGATGTAGGGGTAGGGACACGATGCGGCAGGAACACCAGGATACAGGATACAGGGGACAGGATACAGCTTCACAGGATGTAGGGGGTAGGAGCAGAAAGTTGAAAGACAGAGAACTGTCCCCTGTCTTATGAGTTGGAAAATGAAATCCGTAAAAAATGGGGTCAATCAAATATGAATTATAATACTTCACAAACCGCCGAACTAACAAATACCCCGAGGTACAGCATCTTTAAAACCGGCGATCTCACTATTAAATTTAAAACCTCACCCTATCTGGATCATTACGTTTCCATTCTCAAGTGGAATAACGGTTATATCGAATGTATGGCAAAATACTCCACAATTCCAGCCCCTATTGAAGAATATATCGACTTGCGGTTTATCGCAGACAGGCTGCAGCTGCCGAAGGATATCTTTCAGAACATCAAGGAGGTTAGAATAACATAATGTGGGCCGGTTCCCTAAATATCGCTTGACCAATGCACATCTTCCTTGTTATAATAAAATGAAAGAATCCAGTTCATTTGAACCGGATTCTGTGTTATTCATCTGAAGGTTTTTATTTCCCGATGAGGGAATTTTGCAAGGTGCTTTGATAGGAGCCTTTTTGGTATCATCTCTGAAAGGAAGAGTATCATGTAAGAGAAAATAATCGACTATCTGAACCAATATCTGGAAAAGAATCCGGATAAGATTTCCCCTGATCGTTTTCGGCAGCGTATCAAAGACAACATAAAATCCTTTGAACATCTCACGGAACGCGGTTATATCATGAATATGGAAATCACGGAAGAAGGTTCCTTTGAAATCAAATTCATGAACGAAGAAGGCTTTGTATACACCTCATACGGGTTTAACAAGGCAGTAATCAGCAAAGACAGTTTAAATGCACCCAAATGGAGAAGACCGTGAGCGGAACCCCCGGGCCGTTTCATCTCCAAAGCCTGGCGAGAGTTCTTCGGACAGTAACGTCTTCAACGATAATCAGGGGAAGACGTTTTTTATCATACAGAGGTATAATAAATAAACACAAACCCGTCTCTTCAGACGCGGCCGGAAAGAAACTCCTGTGTGTAAGGGACAGTTCTTTTTCTCAAGATAATGAGAAAAAAGAACCGTCCCCAATTCTTCTCACAAAGAACCGTCCCCAATTCTTTGGATGATCAGGCAGCGTCGGCAAAGGCATCATAGGTGATCTCGCCGGCTTCGATGGTGAAGAAGGTCACATCCTGATCCTCAGAGAGATAGTCCAGGTTCAGAACCACATTGCCCATACCGAGCTCGTTGAGAGCGTCAATATAATCATTGTAGAGAGTGATCTTGGCGTCTGTTACTTCGTCCCAGTTGTTGACATCATTGATGGTTTCGGAGTTGACGCCGTCTTCCCACATGGCGATATGGATTAACTGTTCCTTGTCATCATCGGTATACTTTACGGACTTATTCTCACCCCAGAAGCTGTTCAGATCTGCATCCATCATGAGGGCAACGTCCTCCACATCCAAGGTATGACGCTGAATCGAGGTCAAAACCAGAGAGGCGACAGAATAAACATCAGGATTCGAGACGGGCGCGAAGGTAATCTCCATTGCGCCTTCATCCGTAATCTTAATGAGGACAGAAAGAGAATCTTCCGACTTGGTCTCATAAATCAGGGCATTGAAACCGTTGATCCAGAAAATACCATCGCTCTCACAGCCTGCGTCGATTGCCATCTTTTCGATCTCCTCCAGAGAAGGATCTCCATCAAACGTGAGATGGTTCACAGAGATGACGGCAGAGTTGTTTTCGGCAGCAAAAGCGCAAAATGCGTTTTGGGAGACCTCTTCCACCTGCTTGAAAAGGTCCGGAACCCAGATATCTACATCAAGATCTGCTATTTTGAAGTATTTACCGGTGAGATCCGTCTTCTCAAGATCTCTTCTGGCTGTGAGCCAGCTGAGCGTCTGCATATCTGCCATGGCAGAAGCCGACAGGGCAAACAGCATGACAAGAGCCAACAGAACAGCAAACAGTTTTTTCATTGTGTTACTCCTTTATAAATAGTTTTAACGGCTACAGTATAGCAGATTGGAACGGAAAAGGAAAGAATGAAGTTTGTTTTCCTTATAAAAAATATAATCTCAAAATTTTTTAGGCAACGGTAGTAAATGTGTGATTGAAGTGTGACAGTTCGTGTGGTACAATACATGCATCAACAAAATTTGAAAAAGGAGAAAAAAATGAAAAAAATAATTTGTGTTGTGTTGTCCGTTCTGATGCTGGCTTCTCTCGGCTTCAGCGCTTTTGCCCAGGATTACGAATGGTACGATCTCGATTATCCCGCCGCAGGCATTACGCTGATGGTGCCCGATTCCCTGCTGTTTTATAATCAGGGCGTTGTTGATGTTCTGGCTGCCGATGAAATGGGATACAAGTCCGGCGTGTATGTCCTCTATCTCGCTTATATCGGCGTCCCCGAGGATGATTATTACAACGGAGATTACGAGGATGACAGCTATGCTCCTCTCCTCGAGATTGTAGGCCTGAAGGACAATTATGACAGCAATGCCTTAGCCCAAGCCAATAACACGCTCCATATGGATCTCAACCAGGCAAGCAATCTCGGCACTGCGGACGGCGTCACCTTTTACGCCACCATCGGAACCGACGTGCTGCCAGCCGGGATCCAGTCCCCCTATGCGGAGGAATATGAAAACCTTCTTCAGTACATTCCCGATGTGATCAACAATTCCTCTTTCTACGCCCCTGTTGCCCCGCATTCCGAACAGGCCGGAACCTCTGCCGCCTTCCAGACTATTGATCTCGACGGCAACACGGTCAACAGCGCAGATGTTTTTGCGCAGAACGAAATTACCCTCGTCAACCTCTGGGCTACCTGGTGCCCGCACTGCATCGAAGAGCTGCCTGATCTTGCTCAGATCCATCAGCAGCTGCAGGGCATCGGCTGCGGTGTAGTCGGCCTGCTTTCTGATGACAGCGATCCGGAAACCCTTGCAGATGCAAGAGAGATTCTTGCAGATGCAGGCGTCACCTATCCCTGCATTGTGATGCCTGAAGGCGGATCTGATCTCTTCCCCACCAATGGTCTCCCCTGCTCTTACTTTGTCAACCGCAACGGTGAAATCGTCGGCGCTCCGATTGAAGGCAATCAGGTAACCAAGTATTATGAAGCGGTGCAGGATCTGCTCAACGGCGGCGTTGAGGCTGAAATCGTCACCGATGCTCCGGGTGCAGTGCCCATCATCCCTGCTCCTGCCTACAACTTCGGCTCCAACACGGGCAGCATCGGCAAGACAAAGGGCGACATTACTCCCGCTTCCGGCACGGAATACCGCATCATCTGTGTGGATGAATCCGGCAATCCGGTGGCAGGCGCCAAAGTCCAGTTCTGCTCTGATATCACCTGCATGTTGGGCACAACGGATGAAAACGGCGTTGCGGTATTCGACGTCGATCCGGGCCATTACACCGTCCACCTGCTCAAGCCTCCCGCAGGATTTGCAAAGGACAGCACCGAGTATGAAACTCCCACCACATACGGTGATGTGACGATCGTCGTCAAAGCTGCATAAGAAAACTTTGTTGTTACCGGGATGATATCATGATAGGGCAACACCGCACAGAACATGAGTAGTGCGGTGTTGCCCTAATTGAAAATATCAGAATATAGAACCATTACAGGAAAGAAGGAGGACGGACATGGCAGAAATCAGATGCCCGCATTGCGGGAAAGTGTTCACGGTTGCGGAAGCGGACTATCAGGCAATCGTCAACCAGGTGCGGACTGCGGAATTTTCACAGGAATTGAAAGAACGGGAAGACGCCCTGCAGGAAAAAATAGATGCCGCCGTCGAGCAGGCAGTGCTTTCCTCCCAACTTGCCGCCCGGAAAGATCTGGAAGAAAAGGAACGCACCATTGCCCGCCTGCAGGCGGAACTGACAAAAGAAGCATCTGACCGGAAGACGGCCATTGCGGAGCTGACACAGAAACAGCAGGAAGAGACTGCCGACATCAAAAGCCGGCTGGAACGGGCGGAAGCCGAGAAAAAGCTGGCCGTGACGGAAGCCGTGATGCAAAAAGAGGCGGAAACATCCAAAACCCTCTCGGAAATGCAGAGCGCGCTGGAAAAAGCAGAAACCGAGAAAAAACTGGCGGTTTCCGAAATCACCCGGGAAAAGGACGCTCAAATCACCGAGCTGCGCACGCAGAATCTGGCGGCACAGGAGCAGCATGCCCTTGAGCTCCGGCAAAAGGACGAGCTGATCGGATATTACAAAGACTTCAAGGCGAAGCTCTCGACCAAGGCAGTGGGAGAATCACTGGAGGTCTATTGCCATAACGAATTTGAAAAAGTCAGATCGATGGCGTATCCGAGAGCCTATTTTGAAAAAGACAACGTTGTCTCCAAGACCGGCAGCAAGGGCGACTTTGTGTTTAAAGACTATGACGAAAACGGGCTTGAATTCATCTCCATCATGTTTGAGATGAAAAATGAGCTGGATACCACCTCGACAAAACACAGGAACGAGGACTTTCTGAAAGAGCTGGACAAGGACCGGAAGGAAAAAGGCTGCGAGTATGCAGTGCTGGTTTCGATGCTGGAAGCCGACAGCGAGCTCTATAACCAGGGAATTGTGGATGTTTCCCATCGATTCCCGAAAATGTATGTGATCAGGCCCCAGTTCTTCATCCCGCTCATTTCCCTGCTGCGCAATTCCGCGCTCAATTCTCTCGGATATATCCGGGAACTGAACCGGGTGAAGAACCAGAATATCGACATCGAGAATTTTGAATCCAGACTGATGGATTTCAAAGATAAATTTTCCAGAAATTACCGGATCGCATCAGAGCGATTTCTGGATGCTATCGATGAAATTGATAAATCGATTGCTCATCTTCAGAAAATCAAGGAAAACCTTTTGAAATCCGAAAACAATCTGCGTCTTGCCAACGATAAGGCAGACGATCTGACCATTAAAAAGCTTGTGGCCAATAACCCTACCATGGCAGAGAAATTTGCCGAGATCGGAAAGACCCCACTGGAATAATCTTGTTCTGACAACAAAAAGTTCCCCTCCCGGGAGACGGCGGATTTGCCGCCAACCGGGAAGGGAGCATTTTTATTCTTGTTCAGAGTCCGATGCTGTCAGGCGGCAGCATTGAAATAAATGGTGCCGTCGGTAAAGTCGTAACGAATCGGGTCGGAATTCCAGAATCCGCCGTAAATATCGTTGATGCAGAAACTGTAAAGGTATTCGCCTTCGGGAAGGAGACCAAAGGAAAGATCTTCCGAACCGGCAAAGGTATAGGGTTCGCCATTGTAGATAGCATCTTCAAAAGTGTCGGCTTCATAGGAATCATAGACGGGGATAATGACATCGCCCGGTTTCAGATCTGTTGTGGGGCGGGAGGAATAGCCTTCTTCTTCAATACCGTCCCAAATGCCTGTGATCAGGAGCTGCGAATTGGCATAATCCCAGGTGAAACGCAGATTGGTTTCTTCTCCGTTGAGTAGAATGGGAGAAGTGAAAAGATCATAACCGTCGCACTGGCTGACAAGATAGGTGCACAGGGGCTGCCCGTCACCCAGGGAGAACCAGTAGCCGTCAAAATCGTCCTGGAAAACGCCGGTTTCCCAGTCACCAAGGATGTCGGAAGTGGTGCCGAGACCGATATAATCTCCATTGTCGGACAGAAGGAAGAGATTTGCTTCTACACTTAAGGCATTGTTTATACCATTTTCATCCAGGATAAATCCATAGCTGCCGTTTTCATCCACGAAAGGAGGTTCCGTAAAGGTGATGGCTGTGCTCTGATAATCATCCTCCATATCGTCGAGATAGCTCCAGTCAGCAGCGCTGAAAAACTGGTTCATATCATCCCCGCCGGACTGTGCCCAAAGATCGAGCAGATCCGAAAAAGAACTATCAGTATCGTAATTTTCCATATTGCCGCCGTTGGCATAGCCATAGGCCACCTTGTCCACAAGGCCGAGATAGTAGGCGCTGATGCAGACATCTTTAAAGATGGAAAGTTCCTCAGAACCTTCGATCTGCAGCGGATAATACAGAGAAAGGCCGGTGGAATAGATATGATCCGGGCCTTTGACCTCATATTTAACCGCATTGAGAAGGCTGTCCCACGCGGCATCAGCATGATCGGACCACTTCCGCCCTGCCGCAATCAGACCGCCCATATCGACCATGTTGGTGTATCCTTCGGTGCGGTTGTTGCCGCCGAAGTTGTCCACACTGTTAATGGCACGGGCAATGGGGGCAAAGTCATCCCCCTGATCAAGCACGGTATAAAGATCCTTTGCATAAGCATCAAAAGCAACACGAAGGTCGGCAATCTGCGTGAGATCGACAACAGACAAGGTTGCGCTGTCACCCTGCTCAACTTCAACACAGGCGGCGAAGAAGCCGTCACAGATGGCGGAGCCGAGGGCGAGACCGTCAGCATCGGGGTTTTCGTCAAGGAAGTCACCGATTACTCCGTAGTCCCATCCGGTGCCGGGTTCGAGTTCTTGTGAGCCAATCATATAGTGGGCGTAAGGGGCAAGCATGGCGGCAGTTTCCACCGTGCCCATCAGGCAGGCATCAAAGCCGACAAACTCGAACCCATTCGGAAGAAGGGAGCTCGTGCTTTTCAGCGCACTCTCCATATCGGTGAGGCGAAGACTGCTGAAACTGTAATTTTCATCAAAGCATACACCGTTGATGCTTCCGCTGCCGTGATTCCAGAGGACAAGGCCATAATAAGGCGAGTTGTACGTTGCAAGCCCCCATTGCAGGAAGGAGGCAAGTGTGGCTCCGTCACCCATATTGGCAAAGGTCTGAGCATCCGCCAGAACACTCTCTCCGCCGAGGATCTCATAACGCTCCAACCTTTCGGCTGAAATATTACTTTCCCAGCTGGAAGCTCCGCCGGTCTGGACAACAAAGCGGACATTGCTGTTGGTTGAGGCTTCCACCATTTCTTCCAGGTTATACGAAGCAAAACCATTCTCACTTTCCAGATCGGACCCGCAGAGATAGACAAAAATCGTCCAGGGAACCTGCGCGGTTTCAGACACTGCCGGCTGCACCGCTTCTGCCGAAGCGGAAGCAACGACGGAAACAAGCATCAGGATAACGAGAGAGATGCTGAGTAGTTTTTTCATTTGTTCTCCTTTTCTACAATAGATTTTGGGGGTATGCTGTATGATATCACATAAATTTGATTTCATCAAATAGAATCTGATTTTTCCTTAAAGAAAGATGCGCAGTTCTCTGGGCAACGAAAAGCCTTTCTCCTGTTAAAATCTTCCTTTACAGGTTTTTTATGACAGGGTATAATAAAAATAATAAGACAAAAGACTGACCGGAAAACCGGTCAGCCGGAGTGTTTTGGGTAGTTGCAGATGCCGCTACTGCATACTGCGGATCTCTTTGAGCACACCCTTGAATTTGGAACAGAGCGCCGAAACCATAAAGCGGGGCGGAACGTCAATCTCCAGAAGGCGGTCGATCACTTTTTCTTCCCCGTTCTTTTCAAACTTCACGGTGATTCTGCCGTCCGTAATCTTGATGGTATGGCAATGGTACTTCTTTTTTGCAATCAGCCAGAGAATTCGGAGATGATACGTGGGGATTGCATAATAGTAAGCGGTATAAAAAATGTAGACGACCAGCGCCAGAATCGGCAGAAGCTGCCAGGCTTCTCTGGGATTCACAGATGCCCCTCCCCTCGCCTCAAACTTCAGCCGTTGGTTGATGCGGCATTGCTGACATAAGCAAAGCCGCAGGCTCCCGGGCCGACGTGGGCACCGATGGCTGCACCGACCTGCCAGAGTTGGCGGGCGATATTCCCCACATGGTGGAGATTCAGATATTCCGAAAAGCGCTTCCCCGCCTCCGGGTCACTGGTATACATGACGTGAATCGGAAAAGCCGGATCGGGCGGGCATTCTTCCAGCTTTTTCAGCATAAAGCTCATGCCGCGCCTCATCCCCTGTGCACGGCCGCTGATGGTAACCAGCCCTTCCTTTGTGACGTGCAGAATCGGCTTGATGTTGGCAAGGCTGCCGATAACGCTGGCCGCTTTGGAGATTCTTCCGCCCCGGCGGAGATATTCCAAGGTATCCATGCAGGCATAGATGACAATCCTGCTTTTCAGATCGGAAATAGCCGATACGATCGACTTTGCCGCCATCCCAACACTCCGCAAAAGGGCGGCATGCTCGAGAAGAATGCGCTGCCCGCCGGTGGCGGTGCAGGTATCAATCACATGGCAGCCTTCATAGTTCAGCATCTCCTTTGCCATGACGGCACACTGGTAGGCGCCGCTGATCCGGGAGGACATGGAAAAGAAGATGGTTTCATCCCCGGCGTCTTTCGCCGCCTGAAAGGCATCCAGATATGCCTGGGGAGAGGGCTGGGCTGTTTTCGGGAAGTCCTTTTTCTCCTGCTGCAGGCGATAGAATTCCTTTTTTGTCAGATCAACGGTTTCGAGACGGCTCACTGCCCCGAAAGCGACTGAAATAGGAATACAGATAATTCCGCTTTTTTCATATTCCTCGGCTTCCATGTCGGCAGCCGAATCGGTTATTAACCGCACCATAAGCAGATCTCCTTGGGATTTACAGGGTTCATAATCCATTTGCTATTTTGTCATCATAGCACAAAGTTTGCGTTTTCACAAGAGATTCCGTAAAGATTCTTAACATACACTCCGGAACGATTTCAAATTGCACCGACAGGAAAAATATGATACAGTAATGAAACAGAAAGAAAGGCAGGTACATATGGAATACAGAGAAATCCCTTACGTCAAACAACCGGTCTCACGCATTTTTCTCGGGACGGCTTCGCCCTCTTTTCTCAAGGGAGAAGAAAACAACGCGCTTCTGGATGCCGCCCTTGCAGCCGGCATCAATGCAATCGACACGGCAAGAAACTATGCGATGTCGGAAAAGTCCATCGGCATGTGGCTCCGGGAAAGCGGAAAGAGAGATCAGGTTGTGATTCTCTCCAAATGCGCCCATCCCGATCTCCTCGGCCGCAAACGCATTTCGGAAAAAGAAATCCGGAAGGATTTTGAAACTTCCACCAAGCTGCTGGGGACGAATACCATCGATATCTATCTGCTCCACCGCGATGATCCGAAAACCGACGTCGGCGTTTCGGTGGAAGTATTCAACGCGCTGCATGCAGAAGGGAAAATCGGGGCATTCGGCGGTTCCAACTGGGACTATCGGCGGATTCAGGAAGCCAACGAATATGCTTACAAACACGGCCTGATTCCCTTTTCCGTCTCGAGCCCGCATTTTGGGCTGGCACGGCAGCAGCAGGACCCCTGGGGCGGCGGATGCGTCACCTTGACAGGTGAGGAGAACAAAGCAGCGCGGCAATGGTATATTGAAACGCAGATGCCGGTGATCTCCTATTCCAGTTTGGGGAGAGGCGTCCTCTCCGGGAAGCTGAAAAGCGAGGATGCCGCGCACGCAGGGAAAATCCTGGATGCCGTTGCCATGAAAGGCTACGGTTGCAGTGACAACTACGAGCGCCTTGCACGCTGCGAAAAACTCGCCGCGGAAAAGAACTGCACGGTTGCGCAGATTGCCATGGCCTGGATTTACCACCAGAAAGTCAACACCTTTGCGGTGGTGACGATGTCGTCCCCCTCCAGGATCGAGGCCAACATCGCTTCCCTCTCCCTCAGCCTCACGGAGGAGGAAGCCCGGTATCTGAATCTGGAGGAAGAGTAACCCGGATGAAACTTTCCCCGCTTTTGAAAAACAGGTTGCAAAATCGGGGAAAATCTGATAAAACATCTTCAATAGCATGGAATACGGAAAGGACCTTTGTTCATGAAACTTGTGATTAAAATCGGCACATCGACCCTGGCACATGCCGGCGGGCGGCTGAATATCCGCCGTGTGGAAGAGCTCTGCAAAGTCATCAGCGATCTGAAAAACGCCGGCATCAAGGTGATTGTGGTATCCTCCGGCGCCATTGGGATGGGATGCGGAAAGCTCTCCCTGCAAAAAAGGCCGGATGATATGGCAACCAAGCAGGCGGCAGCGGCAGTAGGTCAGTGCGAGCTGATGTATACGTATGACAAACTCTTTTCCGAGTACAACCACACGGTTGCCCAGATTCTGATCACGGCTTCGGACGTCAAGCACGAAGACCGCTACAGCAATTTTATCAATACCTTAAACCGCCTGTTGGAGCTGGACGTGATCCCCGTCATCAACGAGAACGACACGATTGCCACGGAAGAAATCGTCATCGGTGACAACGACACCCTTGCAGGCATTGTGGCCGTCAGCGTGAAGGCCGATCTGCTGGTTTTGTTATCGGACATTGACGGGCTTTATTCTGCCGACCCCCATAAAGACAGCCATGCTACCCTGATCACGGAAGTGCACGATCTGGATGAACACATTCTCTCCGCAGCCGGCGGCAGCGGATCCCCTCTCGGCACGGGCGGTATGAAAACCAAGCTTTCGGCAGCGAAAATGTGCATGGAAAACGGAAGCGACATGATCATTATGAACGGAAACGACCCGGATCTTCTCTATGCCATAGCAGACGGAAAACCCGTTGGAACACGCTTTTTTGCGAAGAAAGCTTGACATGCACTCGTAATTGAGGTCATGCAAGTTGCGCGGGCGACAAGCTGATCCCACGATATCGGTGCTCTGCTCCGCGCTTTTCTTTTATGGGATATACACAATTGAATGAATCAAAAGAAGGGAAACAGAAGGATGAAAACTGCTGATATCATTCGGAATGCCGTCGGGGCAAAGCCGTGCCTCGCCCATTTAAGCAGCGAACAGAAAAACAACGCCCTGCTTGCGATGGCGGAGGCGATTGAGGCAAATTGCGCGCTGATTCTGGCAGAAAACGCCCTGGACATGGAACATGCCGCCGGCAAAATCAGCGATGTGAAGCTGGACAGGCTGCTGCTCACGGAAAGCCGCATCCGCTCTATGGCGGACGGCATCCGCGATGTGATTGCCCTGCCGGACCCTGTGGGGAAAATCCTCACGGAACGCACCATCACCGACGGGCTGGAACTGAAGAAGATTGCCGTACCCCTCGGGGTGATTGCCATCATCTATGAGAGCAGGCCGAACGTCACCTCCGACGCTGCGGCACTCTGCCTGAAAAGCGGCAACGTGTGCATCCTGCGCAGCGGAAAAGAAGCCTACCGCTCCTCCCACGCCATCGTAAAAGCCATGCGCGAAGGGCTGCAGAAGGTCGGATTACCGGAGGAACTGATCAACATTCTCGACGACACGAGCCATGAAAGCGCCATGGAGCTGATGAAAGCAAAAGGGTCGGTGGATCTGCTGATTCCGCGGGGCGGCGCCGGATTGATCCGGAACTGCGTGGAGAATGCCTCCGTCCCCTGTATTGAGACGGGCACAGGCATCTGCACCGTGTATGTGGACTGCTCGGCCGATCAGGAGATGGCGCTGACAATCATCGAAAACGCCAAAACACAGCGGCCTTCAGTTTGCAACGCGGAGGAAATCTGCCTGGTAGCGCGGAACATCGCGAAAGAGTTTCTGCCGAAACTGAAGAAGCTTCTGGTGGATGACCGAAAGGCCGACGGAAAGGTACCGGTGGAACTCCGGCTGACGGAGGAGGCCGCAGCAATCATTGACGGAACCCCTGCCTCCCCTGCCGACTTTGACACGGAATTTCTGGATTATATTCTGGCCGTCAAAGTGGTGGCGGACGTGAAGGAAGCGGTTGACCATATCGCTCTGCACTCCACCCATCACAGCGAGGCCATCATCACCCGGGATGAGGCGAGCGCAGACTATTTTGCCGCCAACGTAGACAGCGCCGCTGTTTATATCAATGCCTCCACCCGCTTTACGGACGGCGGGATGTTCGGGCTCGGTTGCGAAATGGGCATCAGCACACAGAAAATCCACGCCCGCGGCCCCATGGGGCTGGAGGAACTGACCACCTACCGCTATGTGGTAAGAGGCAACGGGCAGGTCAGAAAATAATCATCATCTTGGCAGAAGGAAAAAGCTCTCCTGTTTCTGAGAGCTTCGGAGATCAATCATGGCTACAATCCGGGAAATATCCGAGAAGGCCGGCGTTTCCATTGCAACCGTCAGCAAGGTTCTCAATGGGAAAAGCGGCGTCAATGCAAACACGAGAAAGCAGATTCTGGCCGTTGCGAAATCGCTGAACTACAGGCCGAATCTCAATGCCCGCAACCTGAAAAAAGGGCACAGCAGAACCGTCGGCATCATTACGGAAGACCTGACCGTATTCAACTCGCCGGAAATCGTAGACGGAATTGCCCAGAAACTGGAAGAATCGGATTATCATTATATCCTCGGCAATCTGCGTTTTTACAAACGATACGGGAACGGACCCCGCGATCGAAAGGAGAGCATTGAACTCGTCCATTCGGCGGTAGAGGATATGCTGTCGAAACAGGTAACCGGGATTATCTATGTGGGGTGCCACAGCCATGTTGTGGTGTCTCTCTCCGATTACACGGAACCGAAATTTGTCTGCGCCTACTGCATCTCGGAAGATGAAAGCGTGCCTTCGGTGATTTATAACGAAGAGAAAGCCGCCTATGACCTGACCCTTCGCCTGCTGGATTACGGGAATGAAAAAATCGGAATGATCAGCGGCCCGATGGACAGCTCGCACACCGCCAACCGATCCCGCGGGCACATGAAGGCTTTGTTTGACCGCGGAATCCCCTATAACCCCCTTCTCACACTGGTCGGAGACTGGGAACGGGACAGCGGATTTCTGCTCTGCCGGGAGCTGATTGATCAGGGTGTTACGGCTATCTTTGCGCAGAATGACCTGATGGCGGCCGGCGTGCTGGATTACTGCAGCCTGCACGGCATCACGGTGGGGCAGGATGTACAGTTGGTCGGCTTTGATAACCGGGACATTTCCTCCGCCACCAGGCCCAGACTCTCCACGGTTGCGCTCCCCCTGTTTGAAATCGGCCAGAAAAGCGCCGAAGAGATGCTGAGCATTCTCGACGGCAACCCATCCGGGCAGCACCTCATTCAGCTCGATTGTGAACTGATCGAACGGGAAACCACCATGAACCGAATCAACAAATCTTAAGCCGTCAACCCATCGTACCGTTTGAAAAGCATCCCATTCAGAGGACTTCTGAATGGGATGCTTTTTTCATAAAAAGAACTGTGCTGTTTTGTTATTTGGCAAGGATTTCGGCGATGACTTCACCGAGGACCTTAATGCCGGTTTCGATATATTCATCAGAGCCGTTGGAGAAGTTGAGGCGGATGGTAGGCACATCACGCTCATACTCATAGAACGGATCACCTGCTGTGACGGCTACGCCTCTCTCCAGCGCGGCATTCTGCACATCAACACCCTTGATGCCGTCCGGCAGCGTCACCCACATGAACATGCCACCCTGAGGACGGGTAACAGAGACACCTTCGGGGAAGTATTTGTCAATGCAGGAGAGCATGAACTCCGCCTTCTGCTTGTAGAGCTGGCTGGTGCGGGCAATATGCTCGTCGAGGTCATTATCCTGCAGATACTGGAAGAGAACCATCTGGCAGAACATATTGGTGTGAAGGTCCATCGTGGCTTTGTAGGCGAGGAGCTTGTCAAAGATCTTCTTTTCGCGGCAGGCAATCCAGCCGATGCGCATGCCCGGAGAGACGATTTTGGAGAACGTGCCGAGCATGCAGCACTGCTCACCGAGGTACCAGCCGAAGCTGTGTCCACCCTGACCGGCAAAGCGAAGCTCACCGTAGGGGTCATCTTCCAGAACCATGACGTTGCTCTTTGCAAAGACCTCTGCAGCTGCTTTGCGGACTTCCTCGGTATAAGTGAGGCCGGTGGGATTCTGGAAGTTGGGAATCAGATACATAAACTTCGGGCTTTTTTCCGCGATCGCCTTTTCAAGCTCCGCGACATCAATGCCGTTTTCGCGGAGACTGACCGGGACGATTTCCGGATCGTAGAGGTGGAAGGTCTGCAGCGCTGCCAGGTAGCTGGGGTTTTCCACAAGCACTCTGTCACCCGGGTCAATCATCACAGCGGAGAACATATCCAGCGCCTGCTGGGAGCCGTTGGTGATGATAATCTGAGAGGCATCGACTTCGATCCCCTTCTTGGCATAACGCTCTGCAATGAACTTGCGCAGCGGTGCATAACCCTGGGCGCCGCTGTACTGCAGCGCCATAATGCCGTTCTCTTTCAGGACTTTGTCGGCTGCATCATCCATCGCCTTTACCGGGAAGGAGACTGCATTCGGCAGGCCGCCGGCAAAGGTGATAATATCCGGGTTTGCATTTGCCTTAAGGATATTGGCCAGGAAGTCAGATTGGAAATCCGGCTTCGACATCATTTTGGAGATTACTACGTCCATGGTATTTGATCCTTTCATAATGAATTGAATGACCTCTTAAAAATTGTTGAACGGAGAACACCTCATCCACCGTCGCATAGCGACGGTCCCCCTTGTCTCGCTGCGGCTCGGTCACGCCACGGCTCTGAGATGCCACTGGCATCTCATTCACTCCCGTGGCGTCGCTTTGCTACCCATGAGGGGAAGGTTATATAAGGAAGGCGCGGGCTTTGCTGTAACCGTCACGGATGGCATGGGGGATGCGGCCGCTCTTTTCATTGTCACCGATTACAATCACGTTTTCAAAAGCGGCACGGAAGGTTTCGGCCGTCTCCGCATCGGGGCGAACACCCAGAGAGAGCACCACGGTGTCAGCCGGGAGGAAGAGCTCTTCGCCGGTGGTGACGTTTTCGGCAACTACTCCCTCTTTGGTGATGGCTTTGAGCTTATGACTGGTATAAATGCCGGGGTGATAAGAGTTGATACGCTCCATCATGTCGGCAACAATGACGGAGAACATGCCTGCCCCGACGTTTGGCAGCATCTCAACGATGGAGACCTCACAGCCGGACATGCAAAGCCCTTCGGCACATTCCAGCCCTGTCATGCCGGAACCGACGACCACGGCTTTGCCGGTGACCTTCACCTTGCCGGAGATGACCTCGTGAGACGTGACAACCTGCGGCAGATCAACACCCGGGACATTGGGGATAATCGGCTTTGCGCCGCAGGCAACTATTACGCCGGCAGGATTCAGAGCTTTCACTTCGTCTACCGTCGGCTGCCTGCCGGAAACTACGGCAACGCCGCATCTCCGAAGCTCTTCCGCCATGGTTTGGGCGGCATAGGTGATCTTTTCCTTGTGATAAGACTTATCGGCGAGGTTCATGCTGCCGGCAAGCTGCTCTTCTTTTTCAAAGAGCGTGACGGAAAACCCGCGGGATGCCATCACGATGGCAGCTTCCATCCCCGCAGGGCCGCCTCCGATGACGGCAACCGCTCTCCCCTCTCCGTCCCGCGGGAGAATGCCGGAATCGGCAAACTCAAAACCCGTGCGCGGGTTAAGGGCACAGCGGATGGGCATCTGGGCATAGAGCTGCTCGCGGCAGAACATACAGCCGAGGCATTTGCGGATGCCGAGAGAATCGCCTTTCTTCGCCTTGTTCATAAACTGCGGGTCTGCAATCAGAGCGCGGCCGAGGCACACGAAATCAGAAACTTCTTCCTCCAGCATCTGCTCCGCAAATTCCGGGCTTTTGATGGTGTTGGTGGCGAGGACCGGAATGGAGACGGCATCGTGCACCGCTTTGGCAACGTGTTTCTTCCACCCAGAGACATAAGAATACGGCTCGCAGTTTGCATTGGCGTTGAAGTTATTGCCGTTGGAGACGTTCAGGCAATCCGCTCCGGCGCGTTCCAGAATTTTGGCGATTTCCACCCCATCGGCAACCTTCAGCGTACCGGGAATGTCGGGTGTAAACTCATCCCCCGGGAAGCGGACGCTGACCGGGAAGCCTCTGCCGCAGGCGGCATGGATGCCTTCGATGATCTCTGTATAGAAGCGGCAGCGGTTTTCCGCAGAGCCGCCGTAGGCATCGGTACGGTTGTTGTAATAGGGGCTGAGGAACTGATGGAGCAGATAGCCGTGAGTACCGGCCAATTCTACCCCGTCAAACCCGGACTGCTGGGCACGGACGGCTGCATCAATAAAGCGCTGCTGCTCGATTTTGATTTCTTCCACCGTCATGGCATGGCCGGGCTTTCCGCCGGGAAGGGCGGGAATCTCGCTGGACGTCCAGGGAGCGCCGGAAGGCGTCGGTGCACTTTTGGAGCCATAATGGTGAAGCTGGATGAAGACGCGGCAGTCATGCGCGTGGATGGCCTCGGTGAGAAGCATCCAATCTGTCCGGTAGCGGTTGGCGGTGAGGCTGAGCTGATGATCCCACAGGGTGTTGTTGATATCATCCACCGCGGTGGCTTCAATGATGATCAGGCCGACGCCGCCTTTGGCGCGTTCTTCATAATAGGCAATGGTGCGCGGGCCGGGATGCCCGTCATTTTCGCCGTAGAGCACCTGCATGGGAGGCATTACGGCACGGTTTTTGATCCGCAGGGAACCAATCTTCCCCGGAGTAAACAGTTTTGGATATGTCATGTGATTTCCTTTCAGGGTAATTCGGAAATTTTCGATTCAGCAGAGGCCGCGGAGAGCGTCGAGGTCGATGTTTTTCAAATCATCCCTTTTGAGGGAGCTGAGCGCTTCGGCCAAACGGTCAATTTCCTCCGTGGAGGTAAAATAGCCGAGGGAGACGCGCAGCGTGCCCTTGTACGGAGCATCGTTCAGATGCTCATGGATGAGAGCTGCACAGTGGTGCCCGGCACGCACGGCAATGTCATATTTGGCGTCAAGAATGGCAGCCGCCTCCCCGCAGGTAAAGCCCGGAATATTGAGGGAGACAATGCCCGCCTGGCAGGAAGCCTCCGGTGCCCGGTAGAACACGATATCCTGCACACTTGCAAGCTTATCCGACAGATAGGCGGTAAGTTCCTGTTCGCGTTTGAGCGTGCGGGCAAACGGCAACCAGCCCAGGGCTGCATGCAGGCCGCTGATGGCGACAATATCCTTGCTGGCACATTCCATCTTGCCCGGCATGGTGCGGGGCATCTCCAGGCTGTCAGACTGGGAACCCGTTCCGCCGGTGAGAAAGAGCTCCAGATCCAGGCCGTTTTTCAGATAAAAACCCGCCGCGCCGAAGGGGCCGTATAGGGTTTTGTGGCCGGCAAAGGTGAGCGCATCCGCCCGCAAAGCGGCAAAATGCAGCTTCAGCAGGCCTACTGCCTGCGCCCCGTCCAGCAGGGTGAAAGCACTGTACTTTTTGGCAAGGTGAAAGATCTTTTCTGCAGGGAGAATATAACCCGTCACGTTGGAAACAGCCGTAACCGCCACAAAGGTGGGCGGCAGCGAGGCAAACATGCGCTCCGTTTCCTTCAGGTCAATCGAGAGATCCTCTGCCAGAGGGAGCTCCTTTACCGTAAAGCCGATTTTTTTGCGCAGCAATTCCAGCGGGCGGAGAACGGCATTGTGCTCATAAGGCGAGACGTAGGCGACCGAATCCGGCGTCCACTTCTGGCCGTGGATAATCTGGTTGAGGGCGATGGTGACGGAAGGCGTCAAGATCACCTGAGCCTGCTCCCGGGCATCCACGAGGCTGATGAGCTTTTCCCGTGTCTGGCGGATCAACTCCCCCGCCTCTCTGGCAGCTCTGTAGGCACCGCGCCCGGCATTAACTGCCGAGGTGCGGGCATAGGAATCCATTGCGGTGTAGACGCACTCGGGTTTTGGGAACGTCGTCGCGGCGTTATCGAAATAGATCATGGGGAAAGCAATCAGTCAAAATTCCGGTTGTGATAGAAGTGCCCGTCATTTGCCACCGGTGCGATAGTGCTGACCCAGCGGTTGGTGTAGTTGAAGAAGCCGGCAATAAAGGCAGCTTCGAGGATCTGATGATCGTTGAAGCCGGCTTCCCGCAGCTTGTCGACCTGGACCTGGTCAATCTCCTGCGGATGGGCTGTGACAAACCATGCATACTCGCACAGAGCATAGTCTTCATCGGAAATCATCCCCTTGCAGGAACGATAGTTGTAGCTGAGCCTGTCCACCAGGGCGGGGTTTTTCCACATGCCGCGGAGGTTATCTCCATGGGTCGTGAGGCAGTAGGAGCAGCAATTGACGCAGGAAACCACAATGCCGATCATTTCCTTCTGCGCGTCGGTGAGATAGCAGGTGTCGTTATAAAGATTGGTTTTGAGATTCAGAAAACCGATGTACTCTTTTGCGTTCAGGGGCAGCACATTGAAAAGATTGTTGATAAAGCCCC
>JAFUGY010000058.1 GCA_017469115.1 Oscillospiraceae bacterium | reverse complement strand
CGCACGCATTCTGGCGGCAGATTTTCCGTCTGATTTTGTTTCAAAATCTTGAAATACACAAAGTATTCCTGCGATTTTTCACCTTCATCAGGCGAAAAATCTGCTCGCCATTCTGTGCACTTCGATTTAATCAGCGTTTCCCTAAAGAAGGAGAAGACATGAGTAAAGCGATCGTTTTTCTGGCTGACGGCTTTGAAGAGTGCGAAGGGCTGCTGGTTGTGGATCTGCTCCGCCGAGGCGGCACGGAAGTGACAACCGCTTCCATCACCGGCAGCACAACCGTTGTCTCTTCCCATGGGGTCAGGCTATTTGCTGACACTGTTGCGGATGAGGCAGATTATGAAGCAGCCGACATTGTGATTCTGCCCGGTGGATTAAAGGGCACCGAAAATCTTGCAGCATGTGACTTTGTCAAGCAGAAATGTGTGGAATTTGCAGCAACAAAAAAAGTTGCCGCCATCTGTGCAGCTCCGAGCATTCTCGCGTCGCTCGGCCTGCTCGACGGGAAAGAAGCCACTGTACATCCCCATTTTGAAGAAAAAATGCCGGGGGCAATTCTGACACATGGACAGGTTGCTGTATCCGGCAACATCACCACCGGGCAGGCGCTCGGAGCGGCCATCCCCTTTGCGCTGGAGCTTCTGCGCCAGCTGGAGGGAGATGAAAAGGTGGAAAAGGTGAGAAAAGGAATCTGCTTCTGATACTTTCTTTTCTATTGCTGGTGATACGAATCACTGATAAGACGGACATGGAGTAATCCATGCCCGCCTTTTTTGCCTTATCGGATTATATGGCTTAAATCGATGTGCCGGACTTATGCCATCGTCACTTTTACTTCAACCGTTGACCCTGCTTCAGCCGGAGGGATGATATTGCCGGCAACCGGTTTGTCATTGACCAGAAGCTCTTTCACGCCATATTCCGCGCCGGCGGAATTCTCTACTGTGATATGATAGACAGCACCACGATAACGGCGGGACACTTCATATCCCTTCATCTCAGGCGGCAGGCACGGATCGATCTTCAGCCCATCGAGTGTAGGGATGACACCAAGAATTGCCTGGGTAATGGAAAGCAACGTCCATGCAGCAGTACCCGTGAGCCAGCTGTTTTTTGCCTCGCCGTGGGTCGGAGCATCCTTTCCGGCGATCATCTGAGGATAAACATAGGGCTCGGTGCGATGGATTTCGCTGATATCTTCCAGATAAGAAGGGCAGGTGCGGCGATAGACTTCAAACGCCCGTCTGCCGTGACCGAGCACTGCTTCTGCACAGACAATCCACGGATTGTTGTGGCAGAAAATTCCGGCGTTCTCTTTGTATCCCGGTGGATAGCTGGAGATCTCACCCAGATTCAGATAATACTTCGAATAGGCAGGCTGCAAAAGAACAATGCCATATTTGGTGTCGAGTCGCTCTTTCACACTGTTCATCGCCTTAGCCGCTTCTCCGGTTTCTTTGCCGATGCCGGCCATGACGCACATGCCCTGAGGTTCAATAAAGATCTGGCCTTCTTCACACTCTTTGCTGCCGACAGGCGCTCCGAAAGCGTCATAAGCGCGGCGGAACCATTCGCCATCCCATCCGGCATCGAGAACCGTTTTTTCCATGGCGTCGACCTGCTCTTCGCACTTCGCTGCCTCATCCGTCAGGCCAAGATGGCGGCAAAGATCAACATATGCTCTGCCGTATTTCACAAACATGCCTGCAATAAAGACACTTTCCGCCACAGGCCCTTCACTCGGCCCGGTAATCTGGAAGCTCTCGCCCGGATGGGCAGAAAAGCAGTTCAGGTTGAGGCAATCATTCCAGTCGGCACGGCCAATCAGCGGAAGCTTATGGGGGCCGAGATGCTCGACAGTGTAACGGAAGCTTCGGCGCAGATGCTCCATCAGCGGCTGGGCAACAGACATGTCACAATCGAAGGCAACCTGCTCGTCGAGAATGGAATAGTCACCTGTTTCACGGATATAGGCATCAGTGCCGGCAATGAGCCAGAGCGGGTCATCGTTAAAGCCGCTGCCAACCGCCATATTTCCCTTTTTGGTCAAGGGCTGATACTGGTGATAGGCACTGCCATCCTGAAACTGAGTGGCGGCAATGTCAAGAATTCTTTCACGGGCACGCTCGGGGATCATATGCACAAAGCCCAGCAGATCCTGACAGGAATCGCGGAAGCCCATACCTCTGCCCATTCCGCTCTCATAATAGCTGGCTGAGCGGCTCATGTTAAAGGTTACCATGCATTGATACTGATTCCAGATATTGACCATGCGGCTGACATGTTCATCCTCGCACTTCAAGGTAAAGCCGGAAAGAAGGTTATTCCAGAAATCAGCAAGCGTTTGTTTGGCTGCATAAAAGCTTTCATCGGTGCTGTAGCGTTTCTGCATGGCGACAGCTCTGGTTTTATTGATGATGGAGCAGCTCTCCCACTTCTCTTCTTCCGGGTTTTCGATATAACCCAGGCCGAGAATCACGCTCCAGCTTTCACCGGGCTGCAAGTCCACAGAAAACTGCATGGCAGCCACAGGCGCCCAACCATGGGCAATGCTGTTTTTACAGCCGGTGCCGAAGACGGCTTCCGGTTTTGCCGGACCGCCGTATACACCGATAAAACTGTCACGCGCTGTATCAAATGCGTCAGGAACCAGATTTGCCCAGAATTGAGCAAAGTGATTGCGCCGCTCTCTGTATTCCGTTTTATGGTAAATCACACCGGGTGCAACTTCCACCTCACCGGTGGAGAAGTTACGCTGAAAGTTGGAAGAATCGTCCATCGCATCCCAGAGGCAGAATTCGGTATAGGGGAAGATTTCGATTCGGTGTGCCCGATCCGTAGTATTTTTCAACTCAACACGGCAGAGCAGACAGTTGTCACCGCGGGGAACAAACATCTCCTGTTTCGCAGAAATGCCGTTTTTCCTGCTTTCAAACACCGTGTAACCGAGGCCGTGGCGGCAACGATAGACATCCAACTCCGTTTGAACCGGCTGCCAGGCGATATTCCAGACCTCTCCTTCAGACTTCAGGTAAACATGGAACCCGTCCTGATCCAAAGGACTTGCATTATACCGATAGCGAGTTATGCGGCGGAGACGGGCATCCTTATAAAAACTGTAGCCGCCTGCCGTGTTGGATACAAGTGTGAAAAAATCTTCACTGCCGAGATAGTTGATCCAGGGAAGAGGGGTGCGCGGAGTTTCAATGACATACTCCCGGCGCTCATCATCAAAATGACCGAATTTCATAGCTTCTCCTTTTTTAATTGCCACTTACATCAGGCAAGTTTTAATAACATGTTCAGCACACGACGGACACTTGTGTCAAGAGCATCACGGTTCAAACGTCCGTCCTTCAGGGCTTTTAATGTCTCTGCCGGCATCCCGCAACCCATCTTCACATCATTGCCGGCGTTGATTTCACGATACTGCTCACCATGGGTATACCAGTCGGTCGTGACAAAACCGTCGAACCCCCATTCTGCCCGTAAGATATCGTTAAGGAGTTCTCTGTTTTCGCTGGCACGGATGCCGTTGATGATATTATAGGAACTCATAATCGTCCAAGGCTGAGCTTCTTTGACACAGATTTCAAACGCTTTGAGATATATTTCGCGCAGGGCACGTTCACTGAGGCGTGAATCCGACTCGCGGCGATTGGTTTCTTTGTTGTTGCAGGCAAAATGTTTCAACGAAGCCGCAACGCCCTTGCTCTGGATTCCCTTTACTGCCGCTGTTGCCATCATACCTGCGAGAAGCGGATCTTCGGAGAAATACTCAAAGTTTCTACCGCAAAGAGGCGTACGATGGATATTGATAGCCGGTGCCAGCCAGGTACCGATCCCGTTTTCATGCACTTCGGAAGCAGCAGCCGCCTCAACCTGATAAACGAGATCAGGATCCCAGGTAGAGGCAAGAGCACATGCCACGGGAAAGGCTGTTGTTTTAACCCCGGTTTCTTCTTTGAATCGCAGTCCGGCAGGGCCATCCGCCGTCATAGAATTGGGAATACCGAATTTTGGGATGTTGCCGAACCCGAAGGTATTGGCAGGGCCACGGTTCGGCTGCCCGCCGAGAAGATGGATTTTCATTTCATCGGTTAAGAGCGCGATGAATGCATCCAGTGTCAGTCTACCTTCCGCCACATCAATCAGGCGAGGGCCTTCGGGATCGAGCCATACACAGTATTCCACCGGCCAGGTGAATTCAGAAGGAGCTGTGCCGTCAGCAGGGAGAATGGAAAGATCATCCTCCGGTTTTATCGGAGCAGATGAGCAGGCTACCGGCAGATAGCTGCCGTCAGCCAACATTCTTTCATGCAGAGCATTCGGCGCACATTTTTCAGACAATTGCTCAAGAACGGTGTCTTCTTCCACCTCATAAACGTAGGGCAGTTTCACCGTATCTCGCACATGGAAACCTGCATGGAAAAAGTAGCTTCCCTTTTCCAGCACATATGCAGACTTTTGCACAAGGCCGCAATCGTCATAGCTGGCAAAGCGGAAAGGCGAAACGGACAAAGCAATCTCTTCGCTCTCACCCGGCTGCAAAAGAGCCGTCTTCTGAAAGGCGACCAAAACCTTTTTCGGCTTGCCAAGCTTCCCCTGCGGGGCTTTACAGTATAGCTGAACAACCTGCCGCCCGGGAACAGAACCGGTGTTGGAAACCACCGCTGAGAAACAAATACCGTCTTCCCCCGGATAAGCACAGAGATCGGAAAGTGCAAAATCGGTGTAACTGAGGCCATAGCCAAAGGGATAGCTCACCTTTTCAGCTGCCCCTGGAATGGTTTCAAAATATCGATAGCCCACATATATATCTTCGGTATACTCAACATAGTCTTCCGAATCATTAAAATGAGCAGAGCTCGGATACGCTTCAAAGTTGACGGCGAACGTATCCGTCAAGTGCCCGGAGGGATTGACATCCCCACAGAGCACATCTGCCGTTGCGAGGCCGCCTTCCATTCCACCCTGCCAGGCAAGAAGAGCCGCTTTCATTTTCGGTTCATTTTTGAACCAGGAGGTATCCACCATTCCCCCGACATTCAAAACAACAACGATGTTATCAAATGCAGCAAGAACCGCATGAACCATTGCTTCTTCTTCCACACCGAGATAAAAATCTCCGTCATGAGGTTTCCCAGTGCGATCCCAACCTTCGGAAGAAAAACGACAAATCACAATGATTGCCGTATCGGCAAAGGCACGGGCTTGGGCCAGCAAATCTGAAGGAACTTCCGGCTCTACCGTAAAGCCGGGTGCTTTCCCCTCAGCACGCTGTCTGGAAACATTCTCTTCATAGTACTTAGAAATGGGATTAAAGAGCTTCAGCTTTCCTTCTGCTTCTTTTTCTCTCAACCCATCCAGAATACTTCTGACATAGGCGCAGGTAACATCTCCGCTGCCTCCGCCGCCTTTCACATAATCGACCTGTGCTTTCCCGAAAACAGCCAGTTTTTGCCCTCCGCCAAACGGCAAAATGCTGCCTTCATTTTTCAGCAGTACCAACCCTTCTACGGCTGCCTGCCGGGAAAGCGCAATGTGCTCTTTGCACCCCGTGACGCGCTGCCCGTTCAATCCGATTCCATGCCCGGGCATAAACTGAATTCTCTGCCATTTCGGCTCCTGCATAAGTTGTTTCCTCCTGTGGTTTATGATCAGTAAAACGCAGATACAAATTGTAGTGTATTGTAGCAGAAAATAGGGCTTTCGTCAATCAGACGCCGGTTGTTCTGATGGGAACGAACCGGCGTCTGATCTTCAGGATCAATTCTAATTTCAGTTAAACGGATTTTCCGTCGGATACGGCAGATTTGCAGGCTGATTATAGGCAATATCACCGACACCGAGATACTTGAACAACTCAAAGAGAGCGGCTCCGCAGTGACCGAATGCCACAGCCCCGTGGTGCGGATAGCGCTTCTGAATGAGAACATGGCGATAGAAACGCCCCATCTCTTTGATAGCAAATACTCCGATGCCGCCAAAGCTGCCCGTAGCGACTGGAAGAACCTCGCCCTCTGCGATATAGGCACGCACTACACCTTCGCTGTCGCACTGGAGGCGATAGAAGGTAATGTCAGAAGCTGCAATATCGCCTTCAAGGGTACCGCGGGTGAAATCAGGCTCGCTTCCTTCCGGCTCAAGCAGACGATGCTGAATAAGCTGATACTTGATTGCACGGTCGGAGCACATTTTGCAGGAAGGCGTGTTGCCGCAGTGGAAGCCCATAAAGGTATCGGTGAGTTTGTAATCGAACTTGCCTTTGATTTCCTTCTCAAAGAGGCTTGCAGGAACAGAGTTGTTGATATCCAACAGTGTAATTGCATCTTCGGAGATGCAAGCTCCGATATATTCGCTCAAAGCGCCATAGATATCGACTTCACAGGAGACAGGAATACCACGGGAAGCGAGGCGAGAGTTGACATAACAAGGCTCGAATCCGAACTGTTCCGGGAAAGCCGGCCAGCATTTATCTGCAAAAGCAACATACTGGCGAGCGCCTTTATGCTGTTCTGCCCAATCAAGCAATGTCAGCTCGAACTGGGCCATGCGCTCCAGCATATCCGGGTAGTATCTGCCTTCGCCCATTTCGGCTTTCATATCTTCACAGACGGCAGCGATTCTTTCATCGCCGGCATGTGCTTTATAGGAAACAAGCAGATCGAGCTCGGAATTCTCTTCTATCTCAACACCAAGCTCATACAACCCCTTGATCGGTGCATTGCAGGCAAAGAAGTCCTGCGGACGGGGACCAAAGGTGATAATCTTGAGATTGGAAATGCCGATAACCGCGCGGGCAATCGGGATAAACTTTTTGATCTCGCAGGCTGCTTCATCCGCCGTAAGAACAGGGTAGGAGGGAATATAGCCCTTCAGATGGCGCATGCCGAGGTTGTAGGAGCAGTTGAGCATGCCGCAATAGGCATCGCCGCGGCCATTGATCAGATCACCATCACCTTCGGCTGCCGCAATGAACATGACAGGCCCGTTAAACTCTTTGGCTATCAACGTCTCAGGCGTTTCGGGACCGAAATTGCCGAGGAATACAACCAGAGCATTGCAGCCGGCGGCTTTGACATCTGCAACAGCCTCCAGCATGTCTTTTTCATTTTCGACAGTTACTTTACACTCATAAATCCCTTCGCCGTAAGCTTTTACAATCGCCTCTCTGCGGCTGATGGACAAGCCTATGGGAAAACAGTCACGCGAGACGGCTACAATGCCGAGTTTCACTTCAGGAATGTTTTGCATGTTATGATATCTCCTCTCACATTATAAATATTTTTCAAATATCAGGTCAAATCCGGGGCAATATCGATATTCTCCCCGTCGATCGCAACGACAGCACCTTTTGCAGCTTCTTTGCTGTCTTGATGTGCCAGCAGCCATTTATTGCACGCCCAGAGAAGCTTATCCTCGTCATTTACAGGCGTCATTTCAGGCTTCGGGCCGTTGGTGCCTTTCGGGAGGACCACCAGAACTTTGAAGCCCTCGCCTTTTGCCGCATTGCAGGGTGCATAATGCAATGTCGTGCCGAAAACCTCTACCGGAACACCGGCCGGGCAGCGGAACGCTTTCACCTTGGCAGAGTTAAGCCTGCCATCCTCCAGATCATCAATTTTTGCCAGAAGAAGGATAAAGTCCTTCGTTCCGAGATTGACTTCACTGTCCCGGTGATACTCCAGGCAATTCATTCTGGTATTATGCCCGTTGCACCAACCAAGCTGAATCGGCATGCCACCGTATTCATTGACGGAAAGCTGCTTTGCAATCGGCAACGCTTCCAAAACGGGGTTGCCGGGAACGTATTCTGTTCCCTCCGGAAGGGGCGAAATCCGATCAAGGGTTTCCAGCAATTCCGAAACATCATAGCCCGTAATCACATGGCCGTAACGGGCAAACTCCTTATCATATACGGAACATATTTTCATTTTCTACTCTCCCTTACGTATCTTATCCGTTCAGCTTCGGGAAAAGGGCTTTTACGGAAGGATAAATTTCCCGGAAACGCTGATAACGGTCTTCATACCGAGCTGCAAGCTCGGGATCCGGCTTTTCAACTTTCGTCACCTGAACAAATTTCTCAGCAATGGTTTTTACATCCGGGTATTCTCCACAGGCGACCATTGCCAACATGGCACCGCCGTAACCCGGGCCTTCTTCCGCGGCGATCGATTCAATTTCCACATTGCAGACATTTGCAAAGATCTTTCTCCATAGCGGGCTTTTTGCTCCGCCGCCGCAGATTCTGCTCCGTTTGATGTCGATTCCGAGGGAGCGAGCAACCTCAAGAGAATCCCGGATCGCAAAGGCAACCCCTTCCAGCACAGCCTGCGTGAGATCAGCCCTGGTATTATCCATTGTCATCCCAATGAAAGTGCCTCTGGCGTTGGTATCGTTAATCGGCGAGCGTTCTCCCATCAGGTAAGGCAGGAAATAGACATGATTTCTGCCAAGATTTTCAGGCTTGATCTCCTGTTGCTCCGCTGAAAAATCACTCGTTTTCAGGATTTCTTCCATCCACCACTTATTGCAGGAAGCTGCCGAAAGCACCACACCCATCAGATGATAGTTTCCATCGGCATGTGCAAAAGAATGCAAAGCATTGTGGTCGTCAACACCGAACTTTTCGCTGGAGATAAAAATGGTGCCAGATGTGCCGACAGAGATATTGCAGGCGCCTTCTCCGACGGTACCCGTTCCGACAGCCGCCGCTGCGTTATCTCCTGCTCCGGCGGCAATCACTACCGTATCCGGAAGCCCGAGCTGAGCTGCCACTTCGGGGAGGATCTTTCCTACCGGCTGGAAGCTCTCAAAGAGTGTTGGCATTTGTTCTTCGGAAATACCGCAGATTTCCAGCATGTCTTTCGACCAGCATTTATTCTTGACATCAAGCAAAAGCATGCCGGAAGCGTCAGAATAGTCCGTGCAATGGACACCGGAAAGCCTGTAGTTAACATAATCCTTCGGTAGCATGATTTTGCGAATTCTGGCAAAATTCTCCGGTTCCTGATTCCGCATCCAGAGAAGTTTGGGCGCAGTAAACCCAGCGAAAGCGATATTGGCTGTACAGGCTGAGAGCTTTTCCTTCCCAATGGTCTGATTCAGATAATCGACCTCTGCAAAGGTTCGCCCGTCATTCCACAAAATTGCCGGCCGAATCACCTTATCATCTTCATCCAGAACAACAAGGCCATGCATCTGGCCACCGGCACCAATGCCTGCCACCTGAGATTTGTCGAACCCTTCGGTTAATTGGACAATCCCTGTCATCGTCTCGCGAATCCAGGCATCGGGATCCTGTTCGGACCAACCCGGCTGGGGGAAAATCAGAGGGTATTCCCTTGAAACAACATTGAGAATCTTCCCTTTTTCATCCATCAGCAGGAGTTTGACGGCAGAGGTACCAAGATCAATTCCTATTGTTAGCATCGTATTTCTCCTATTACCCGTCAGACGATACCGGCGCACCAGACGGGCGCCGGTATACGCGCGGAATTTTTCTTCTTTCTCAGAAACTGTTTCGAACTAACCTGTGCAGTTCCTTACTCAGCTTTCTCTTTTCTTGGACAAAATATCAAATACCACAGCAGCAAGCAGAACGAACCCTTTTACAACACGCTGATAGTTGGCATCCAGGCTGATGAGGCTCATGCCCAGGTTGATAATGCCAATCAACGTAGCACCAATCACCATGCCAAGAACCGAACCAGCTCCGCCGCTGGCGGAAACACCGCCAACTACACAGGCGGAAATCGCATCCATTTCAAAGTTTTTACCGACATCGGCATACGCTGACTGAGAGCGTGCCACAACCGTAAAGGTTGCTATCGCCGTCAGAATCGCCATATTCAGGTAAGCCAGGAACATGATTCTTCTGGTATTTACACCGGAAAGCCGGGCGGCCTCCATGTTCCCGCCGACAATATAGAAGTGACGGCCAACCGTTGTTTTGCTGGTGATAAAGCTATAAATCAGAACAATGCCCGCAACCCACAGAAGAGTAGTGGGAATACCTCCATCCATTGAAAGCTTTGTCATCACCAGAATGATTGCTGCACTGCTGATCCCGCTCTTGAGAGCAGCTGCTCGAATTGTGTCAGCTTCGTATCCCTTGGCCAGCCTGTTTTTTCTGGTCATAAAGACAACCAGCACGACGGCAGCTGCAGCCAAAATGCCAAACAGGAAGCAAGGCCAGTTGAAAATGCCTTTTTCTGTCTGAAACACGCGCCCATAGAAAATATTCTGGAATTTCACAGGGAAGGGAGCAAGAGAACCTGTTTTGGAGTTGTTAGACAAAATCGATGTTCCCAGGCCTCGAAATGCCAGATAACCTGCCAACGTGGCAATCCATGGGGGAATATGAATGTAGGCAATCAGGAATCCCAGAAAAACACCGTATATAACGCCGATTGCCAACAACAGCAGGATCGAGACACCGACTCCCATCCCCCGGACGATCATGAACACCCCGCCGAAAGCGCCCAGAAGGCAGACGAACGCTCCGCAACTCAGATCAATATTGCCGCCGGTCAGCATGCACATCAACATCCCGGTGCCCAAAATATACACATAAGCGTTCTGGTTAATCAGTTCCGTGAAGCTGGATGGCTTGAAAATCCCGCCTCTGGTAAGAACCATGAAGAAAAGATACACCAGAACCATCACAATGAGCATCGCATTCTTTTTCAGCGTGGCAAGAAATGACTTGTTTTCCATTGTATTGTCCTCCTCGCTGCATTATCGCTTCTGCCGTTTGGACAGCACATCAAACATAACGGCAATCAGCAGCACAATGCCCTTGACTACCTTCTGATAGTTGGCGTCCACCCCGACGATAATCATACCTTTGTTGATGACACCCATCAGCGTTGCACCGATGATCATACCGGATACTTTTCCGGTTCCGCCGTAGGCCGACGCACCACCGATAAAGCAGGAAGCAATGGCATCCATTTCATAGCCTTCGCCATACACAGGGTCAATGCCCTTTGCACGCCCGGCTGTCAGGATTCCTGCAAGGCCTGCCAGCAGACCGATATTGGCATAAGCAAACCAGTAGACATTCCGGGTTTTGACACCGGATAGCGCTGTTGCCTTCTCATTGCCGCCTACTGCATAAAGATGACGGCCGATGGCAGTTTTTGTTGTAATGTAAGCATATAGCCCAAGAACCAAAGCGACCCAAATTAACACCATCGGGAAACCGCGGTAGGAACTCAGCTTCATCCCGATCCATAAAATCAGCACAGCTATTATCACCATGGAAATAATCTGACCCGGAACCGATTGGCTGATTCCCAGCTTTTTCTGCACGAGAACCTTACGAACCCTGAACAGAACAAACACAAGCGCAGACACAAGTGCAATGCACATGCACGTCACATTGAATTTTTCAACAAAGTTTTCCCCAATCACCCCTGTGAGAAATGCATTCTCTTTTGTGAACACCCCATTCAGATTTGGGAAAAGATCGCGCATCACATCGGGAATATAGCTGGTTTTGCCGTTGCCGAACAACTGCAGGAAGGTTTGATTGGTAATGTCAACCCGGTAGCCGTTGAGCACCACATTGGAAAAGCCGCGGAATGCATACATTCCCGCAAGGGTAGCAATAAATGCCGGCACCCGAACTTTGGCAATCCAGAACCCCTGAAAAACTCCGATTGCCAAGCCGATCAGCAGCATAACCAAAACAGACAGCCACATGTTGATGCCGGAAGCCATCATGACACATCCGACAGCCGCAGTAAAACAAACAACCGAACCGACGGAAAGGTCGATGTTACCGCCGGTCAGAATACACATCAGCATACCAGTTGCAAGAACAAAAACATATGCGTTTTCCGCAATCAGGCCGGTTATATTGGAGGGAAGAAGGATCATCCCTTCTTTTCCCTTCCATGTGGCAAATACAATTGTTACAACGATCAGGGCAAGAATCATCGTGTACTTCTGAAAGAATGCGCCAACCTTATACTTCTGCATAAAGTCCGACAGAGTCTGCTTTCCGCCGGAGGAACCGTTCATCTTCTCGTCCACGTCAAACACCCCTTCCCGATCTGAGAATCGCCGCCATGATGTTCTCCTGTGTTGCTTCTTCCGCCTTCATCTCCCCGACGATACGAGCTTCATTCATAATATAAATACGATCACTCATACCCAGCACTTCGGGAAGCTCGGAAGAAATCAGGACGACACATTTGCCTGCAGCAGCGAGATCGTTAATGATACAATAAATCTCATATTTTGCGCCTACATCGATACCACGGGTAGGTTCATCCAGCAACAGAATGTCCGGCTCGGCAAACATCCATTTGGCAAGAAGAACCTTCTGTTGGTTTCCGCCGGACAGGTTTCCTACAAGCTGTTCGACAGACGGTGTTTTAATTTTCAGCTTATCTCTGTATTCTTCCGCAACAGCATATTCTCTGTCACCGTCGATCACCATATTGTTTGAAATCGCATCAAGGTTTGCAAGAGAGGTATTCACCTTGATCGACTGTGACAGAACCAGACCGTTTCCTTTTCTGTCCTCCGTCACATAGGCGATCTTATGCTTGATTGCATCCGCTTCACTCTTTCGCATTTTAATCGGTTTCCCGTCGAGCTTCAGTTCTCCGGAGAAGTTCACCCCATAGCTCTGGCCGAAGATGCTCATCGCCAGTTCCGTACGCCCGGCACCCATCAAACCGTAAATGCCGACCACTTCACCCTGCCGCACATACATGGAGACATCGTCCACCACTTTTTTCTCAGGATAAAGGGGATGATGCACCGTCCAGTGACTGATCTCCATTTTAACGTCCCCTATCCGGACGTTCTCCCGTTTCGGGAATCGGTTGGTCATTTCACGACCGACCATCCCTTTGATGATCCGCTCCTCGCTGACCGGTTCAGCCCCGTGGTTATCGATGGTCTCAATCGTCGATCCGTCACGAATTACGGTTATTTTATCCGCCACATAGGAAACTTCATTCAGCTTATGGGTGATGATAATCATCGTCATTCCCTGTTTTTTGAAGCTGAGCATCAGATCCAGCAATGCGCGGGAATCTTCTTCATTCAAAGAGGACGTAGGCTCGTCCAGAATCAGCAGCTTTGCTTTTTTCGCCAGTGCCTTTGCTATTTCGACAAGCTGCTGTTTACCGGTACCAATGGTTTTCACCTGAATTTTTGAACTTTCCTGCAGGCCAACCATTTTCAGATATTTATCGGCCTCGGAATAGGTTTTATTCCAGTCAATGGCGAATTTATGCCCGCATTCGTTGCCCAGATACATATTTTCGCCGATCGTCATTTCAGGAACCAGTGCCAGCTCCTGATGGATAATGACGATGCCCAGTTTTTCAGAATCTTTAATATTGGAAAACTTACAGACCTGCCCGTCATAGATAATATCCCCTTCATACGTTCCATGGGGATATATCCCGCTCAGCACATTCATCAAGGTAGATTTCCCCGCGCCGTTTTCTCCGACCAACGCGTGAATCTCTCCTTCCTCCACCTGGAGGTTTACGTTATCAAGTGCTTTTACGCCCGGGAAGGTCTTCGTGATATTCTTCATTTCCAGCAGAATCTTAGCCATGGTTTTCTCTTCCCTTCTGGAAACGATGCAGGCGAGCGGCGCCCACCTGCATCGTAACTTGATTTAGCAGTTTATTCTGATTTTCTTAGGAATTATGCCAGCTGATCGGCAGTGTAGTAGCCGGAATCGAGCAGCAGTTCTGCGTAGTTGTTCACATCTGCGAACACCGGCTCGCACAGGAAGGAAGGAACAACAATCACATTGTTGTCATAAGTCTCGGTATCGTTTACATCAACCTCTTCACCTGCGAGGATCTGGCCGACCATCTTAACAACCTGAGCTGCAAGAGTACGAGTGTCTTTAAAGACGGACATGCTCTGCTTGCCGGCGATCATGTTCTTGACGTTGGAAATATCGCAGTCCTGGCCGGTGATGATGGGCCATTCGCCATCGTAGTTGTCTTCCAGAGCATTGGTTACACCAAGAGCAGTGGAGTCGTTGGAGCAGAGCCATGCATCGATGCTGGAACCATCAGCATAGAAGGAAGCGAGGATGCTGCTTGCACGAGTCTGTGCGACTTCCGTCTTCCAAGTCGGAGTAGCAACATCGCTGAATTCAACCTGACCGGATTTTACGATCACTTTGCCTGCATCGATATAGGGCTTAATCACATCCATTGCGCCGCTGTAGAAGAAGTTTGCATTGTTGTCGCCCGGGTCACCGGCTGTGATTTCAATATAGAAGGGGCCTTCTGCATTGTCAAGGTCAAGAGCTTCTTTTACATAGTTGCCCTGAACCGTGCCGACCTTGTAGTTATCGAAGGTTGCATAGTAGGAAACAGCATCAGACTCCATGAGCAGACGGTCATAAGCGATTACAGGAATGCCCTTTTCTTTTGCAAGGTCAAGAGCGGAGCCAAGGGAAGAACCTTCGATCGCAGCAATCACAACAACATCGCAGCCGCTGTTGATCATGTTGGTCACCTGGTTCAGCTGCTGCTGAACGTCATTGGATGCATACTGGAGGTCAACCGCGTAACCTTCGGCTTCCAGCATGTTCTTCATGTTTTCGCCGTCCTGATTCCAGCGCTGAAGATCCTTCGTCGGCATTGCGACGCCGACAAGCTTACCCTCTGCAGAAGCAGAGACTGCGCACAGAGCAAAAACCATGCAGAGTGCAAGTGCAAGTGCAAGAACTTTTTTCATTTTGCTTTTCTCCTTTTTTATTCCCCGTAGGGTTTTAGTTGGTGAACATCACCACTGCCATCTATTTTATAAAGCTTTTTTACAAAAGTCAATTATATATTTTCTTTTTCTTGTTTTTCGGTATTTTAAACAAATTTCGAGTCGCTTTTTTGTTTGTTTTGCACAATATGTCTTTTTTGTATGTGAAATATCCAACTTCAGGGGTTGACTTTCAGAAGTGGTTTCTGTAAAATAGTTTTATAAAAATAATTTTCAAAATTTATCTGATTTTGGAAGAGGGTGAGCATTTTGGCGGAGTTAAACGAAGCAATATCCGAACGTCGGCGTCAGACCAGAAGCAACGTTTATCATTATCTCTACCAGTCTCCCGAGCCGCGGTCAAAACAGGATATTTCGAGAGATCTGAACCTGAGCCTTCCAACCGTCTACCAGAATGTTTCGGAACTACTGCATGCAGGCCTGATCGAATATGCAGGAGCTTCCCAGTCTGCAGGAGGACGGCCTGCCATGCAGCTTCGCATCATTCCCGGGGCGCGCTGTGCAATCGGGATCAGCATCACCGGTCACCGGCTTCGGTTCGCGGCTACCGATCTTTCCCGCGAGGAGATCGCATATAAAGATCTTCCTCATACTCTTAATGTAGAAGATGAGGGTTATTCCGAATTTGTCGCTGAGCAGTTAGAGCTTTTCATAGAAGAAAATCATTTGGAACGCAAGAACATTCTCGGTGTGGGCATCAGCCTGGCAGGTATCATCCTTCCCGAAATCTCCACCGTGCTTTATGCCCCTACCCTTTATCTCCGCAATCTCTCTCTCAAAGCTTTGATTGACGCTATCCCTTATCCTGTGCTGCCCTGGAATGACGCCAGCAGCGGAGGATTTGCAGAATGGTACGGCAGTGAATTCCGTGAGAGCATTGCATTCCTATCCCTTGCCGAAGGTGTAGGCGGAGCGGTGCTTGTAAACGGAGACCAGTATACTGGCAACAATTATAAAAGCGGCGAATTCGGGCACATGTGTGTGGAATGGAACGGGCTGCCCTGTTCCTGCGGCAAAAAAGGCTGCCTGGAAGCTTATTGCAGTGCAAAACGCCTGAGCAGTGATCTCGGAATCACGCTTTCTGACTTTTTCGCCGGGCTGGAAAAAGGAAAAAGCGAATACACCGCCATCTGGGAAGATTTTAAAAAACATCTGATCATTGCACTTCACAACATCCGCATGTCGCTTGACTGTGACATCGTTCTCGGAGGTTATCTGACAGAATATTTGAAGCCCTATCTGCCGGAACTTCGGGAGATGCTGGCAGAAAGTGATCCTTTCGACAGGGAATGCCAGTATCTGCGGATCAGCCGCTATTCAAAGGACAGCTCCATGCTTGGAGTAGCACTGACCTTCATCCGTGATTATCTGAACAGCATTTAATAAGTCTCCTCCTCAAGAAAAACAAGACAAGACAGATTGGAGCCAACAGCAATGACGGAACAGCTGAAAAAACTCACAGAAAACTATATATCCGAAACCGACGCACTCCTGGCAAACCGCAAATTTGGTGAGGGGATGTTCGGGATGGCAGACTCCGCCCGCAACAGCCCCATTCATATGGAATATTATCAAGCTGTGGAAACAGCAGTGAAAGAAGCGCTTTCCAACTCACCGGATTCGACCACAGCAGACGAAGCCGTGCAATTTCTGCTCACAGCGGAAGAAGCCTTCCCGTGCAGCACACTTGCAAGCTGGATGCTTGTTGCCATCCAGAATCATGCCCTGCCTCTGATTCCGCTGATGTCCAAAGAAAAACGTGAAGAACTATTCGCCTGGTTCAACAAACATGTCCCACGCCTGCAGCGTCTCCCGGTACAAAGAGAAATCATCAAAGCGCTGAAGCCGTGAAAAGCTGCACCTCCCGGCGTGTTCCGGGAGGATTTTTATAGCCTAAATCGAAATCGTTTTCGATTATTCAGTCCCTATTTTTCGTTCTTATCCTTTCTTATTTGCCCTACTTTTTCGTAAATTCCGAAATTTTTTCGTTATGTTAATCTGTTTGCCTTGTTTAATAGTCCAATTTGCACAAATTATCGGCCATATTTTTGTGCAATATCAATAAAAATCAGAGTATTCTTAGGATATTTCTACTTTCCCTCTTGCAGATCAGCAAAATTTGTTGTATGATTATTTCACGAAATCGATTAAGGTGAAAGGAGCTTTGCAGACTGATGGTTTCACTGAAGGACATTGCTAATAGATGCGGCGTGTCAGTCGCCACTGTCAGCAAAGCGCTGAATGATCAGCCGGATGTCGGGCAGGAGACGCGGGACAGGATCAAAAACCTGGCAGATGAACTTGGTTATTTTACCAATTCTGCAGCTCGGGCTTTGAAGACTAACCGCACCCACAATCTCGGCGTCCTGTTTGTGGACGAAGGGCACAGAGGCCTGACACATGAATTTTTCGCCGCACTGCTCAACAGCTTTAAAGATGAAGCTGAGCAGGAAGGGTATGACATCACGTTTATCAATAACCGGAATGTAGGCGGAAAAAAGATCACCTATCTGCAACATTGTATGTACCGCGGGGTAGACGGCCTCCTGATGGCTTGCGTTGATTTTTATGATGAGGAAGTTCAGGACGTCGTGAACTCCTCTCTGCCGCTTGTCACAATTGATCACGTTTTCAACAACAGAGCTGCTGTGCTTTCTGATAACGTCGGCGGAGTGGAAACACTGGTTTCCTATGCATACTCCTTGGGACATCGAAAAATCGCTTTTATTTACGGAGAACCGACAGCCGTTACCGAAAATCGAAAAATCGGTTTTCACCGTGCATGTGAAAAGTATGGGCTCACTATTCCGGACGGGTATATCATTGAATCCCGCTACTATGATCCCGAACTCTGCTACACTATAACAGCCCAAATTCTCTCCCTTCCCGATAGGCCGACCTGCATTTTATTTCCGGATGATTTTTCCCTTGCAGGAGGGATCCGGGCGATTCACGAGGCAGGGTTGAAAGTTCCTGATGATATTTCGGTCATGGGATATGACGGTGTTATCGTTTCCCAGCTCATGACTCCGAGAATTACCACTCTGCAGCAGGATACCGACAGTCTTGGAAGAGAAGCTGCTAAAAAACTGATCGAATTGGTTGAACGCCCAAAAACCGCTTTGCTGGACCGCATTATTATTCCCGGCAATCTTCTCCCCGGTGAATCGGTGAAACAACTTGTGTGATTAGCGGCAATGCCGCAAAAAATATAATCACAAATTATTTTAGGAGGAAATTCCAAATGAAGAAAGTTCTCGCACTCGCACTTGCTCTTTGCATGGTATTTACACTCTGTGCAATCAGCGCATCCGCAGAAGAAGGCAAAGTCTTCAACATTTATGCATGGAACGAAGAGTTTAAAGGCTTCTTTGAGAAGTACTACGAAGTTCCTGAAGGTGTCACCGTAAACTGGATCATCACCCCGTCTGATAACGGTGCTTACCAGCAGAAGCTGGATGAAGCTCTCCTCAATCAGGCCAATGCAAATGACGACGACAAAGTCGACCTTTTCCTTGCTGAGGCTGATTACATTCTCAAGTATGTAGATTCCGAATACACCCAGGACATCACCGCTCTCGGTGTAACAGATTTCTCCAACGCCTATACCTATACCGTTCAGGCTGCTTCCGATGCAGCAGGTGTTGTAAAAGGTGTGTCCTTCCAGTGCTGCCCTTCCGCTCTGATTTATCGCCGCTCTATCGCTGAGGATGTTCTCGGCACTTCCGATCCTGCTGAAGTTCAGGCTAAACTTGACAGCTGGGATAAGTTCAATGCTGTCGCTGCAGATGCGAAAGCAAAAGGTTACTACATGACCGCTTCTTTCGCGGAAACCTATCGCGTATTTTCCAATAACGCATCCTCTCCCTGGGTTGATGAAGAAGGAAACCTCCAGTTTGATCCTCAGATTGAAGCCTGGATCGATCAGACTGATGAGTTTATCCAGAATGGCTACACACTGACCGCAGGTGTTTGGGATGATGAGAAGAATGCCCAGATGTTTGCTGACGGCAAGACCATGTGCTTCTTCGGACCTGCGTGGTACTTCAACTTCTGCATGGGTAATGCACAGGATCCTGAAAAGGGATGCTCCGGCGACTGGGCAATCATCGAAGGCCCCGCTGCTCACTTCTGGGGTGGCACTTGGCTCCTCGCTCCTGCCGGTTCCGACAATCCGACTATGCTCGCAGATGTTATGAACACCTTCATCAACAATGAAGATGTCTGCACCGCTCTTGTTGCAAACGAAGCCCAGTTCTCCAACAATATTGCTGTTAATGCAAAATTCGCTGAAGATCCCGACTACGGCAGTGCATTCCTCGGTGGTCAGAATGATGTTGCGATCTTCTCCGGAATGACCAATAACATTGTTTGGGAAAACCACACCATTTATGATCAGCTTTTGAACGAAGGCCTGCAGAACGCTCTTCAGGATTACTACAAGGGCAACGTAGACAAAGATTCCGCTATGCAGAACTTCTACAACTACGTCAATGAGACCTATCCCGCAATCGTTACTCCGTAAGATTCTGTTCTTATCATAAGATCACTTCCAAAAGGGGCAAGGCAATTTGCCTTGTCCCTTTTGGCAAAAATTGTTGTTTCCATGGTATAAGATAGTTCAGAAGCCGTTTTTCAAGCGACTTGTGAAGTGTTTTCATATCATATATTAAGGGGGCTCCTGTCATGAACAAACAGAAAAAGAAGGGTATCAGCTATGCAAAATGGGGATATATTTTTATTCTTCCCTTTTTCATAGCATATATCAGTTTTACGCTGATTCCCCAGTTGATGACCTTCTACAACAGTCTTTTTGAAAACTACCGTAACGGGTTAACACAAATCGGCCCAAACTTTGTTGGGCTTCAGAATTTTGTGAAGCTCTTTACCCCGGATAAATCCGGAACTATCGGAATGTTAAAGTATTTCGGCAACACGATGGTGCTCTGGCTGATGGGCGCTGTTCCACAGGTATTAGTTGCTTTGCTGTTGGCTGTGTTTTTTACCAGCTACCGCCTCAATATTAAAGGGCAGCAGTTTTTCAAAACTGTAATTTATATGCCGAATCTGATTATGGCTTCTGCGTTTTCCATGCTTTTCTTTACCCTTTTTTCCCCCGTTGGTCCGGTTAACCAGGTGCTACTGTCTTCCGGTATGGTTGATAAAGCAATCGACTTTCTCGGAATGAAAATAAGCGTGCGCGTATTGATTTCTTTGATGAACTTCCTGATGTGGTTTGGAAACACCACCATTCTCCTGATGGCTGGTATTCAAGGTATTGACCAAAGTATGTTTGAAGCAGCAGAAATCGATGGTGCCACTTCTCTGCAAGTATTTATGAAAGTTACTTTACCTTTGCTCGCCCCCATTCTTGTGTATACCATTATCACTGCAATGATTGGCGGCTTGCAGATGTTTGATGTTCCTCAGGTTCTCACTAACGGTAAAGGAACTCCGAATCGCGCCAGCATGACAATGGTGATGTATCTCAACAATTTCCTTCAGACTAGCAAAAACTACGGAATGGCCGGCGCTGTCAGTGTTGTATTGTTTATTGTTTCCGCAGTGCTTAGCCTGTTTGTTTACAACACGCTTTCCAAGCAGTACAAGAAATGAGAGGAGTGTAAGCTGTGAATAATTCCGAAAATGTAAAAGGCAGGGTTCATATGATCGTTGCAAGAACGGTCGTATATATTATCTTAATTTTCCTCGCAATCCTTTGTCTCTTCTCTTTTTATATGCTGATCATCAACTCCACCAGATCCAATGCACAACTGCAAGGCGGTTTTGCTATTCTCCCGAGAGAGCATTTTCTCGATAACCTGAAAAATGCTTGGAATGATGCGTCCATCAACATTCCTCGTGGTATGCTGAACAGCTTTTTCATTGCAGCCTGTTCCGCTATTTTGACCACTTATTTCTCTGCTCTGACCGCATATGGCATTCACGTTTACAACTTCAAGTTAAAAAAGCCTGCATTTCTCTTTATTATGGCAGTTATGATGATTCCTCCTCAGGTATCCGCTGTCGGATTTATTCAGCTAATGTATAAGCTGAAGTTGACAAACAACTACATTCCTCTTATTCTTCCCAGCATTGCCGCTCCTGTTGTTTTTTTCTATATGAAGCAGTATCTGGAAAGCGTGCTGCCACTGGAAATGGTTGAGGCTGCAAGAATCGATGGTTCGGGGGAATTCCGCATTTTCAATCAAATCGTGCTTCCTATTATGAAACCTGCCATTGCGGTGCAAATGATCTTTTCTTTTGTATCATCCTGGAACAATTATTTTATTCCCGCTCTCCTTCTCGATAAGGCCGAAATGAAAACCGTGCCTATCATGATTGCTCAGCTTCGTTCGGCAGACTACTCCAAGTTCGATATGGGCAAAGTATACATGTTCATCCTCCTTGCCATTCTTCCCGTTTTGATTGTCTACATCTTTCTTTCCAAGAGCATCATCAAAGGCGTAACTGCCGGATCCGTAAAAGGTTAATTCCCGAACGGAATCCACTTCACCGGGTGGACACTCTGTTCCCAGCTGATCTGTCATCCCTTCTTCAGCAGGAATCCGTAAAAGGATTCCTGCCTTTTTTAGAAATTGATATGTGCAATCTGCACAATTTCTTCAGTTTGGTTTTGTGCATATCCGACAAAGATTGTTGTTTATTTGTTTTTATTCTCATTTTTTCCTTGCAAAAACAGTCCTTTCGTGCTATTGTTTGATTACGAAATCGATTACGTAAAATCGTGTGATTAGCGGCAAAGCCGCAAATTTATAAATCACAAATTATTAAAGGAGGAAATTCCAAATGAAGAAACTGTTTGCCCTGCTGTTGGCAGCTGTTATGCTGCTGTCCCTTTCTGCTGTAGCATTTGCAGACGAAGATGTAACTCTGACTCTCTGGTCCATCGCAACAGAGAGCGACTCCAGCCATCAGGCTTTCGTAGATGCTATTGCATCCTTTGAAGCCGCACATCCCGGTGTTAAAATCGAGCACGTTACCACCGCAAACGAAGCTTACAAAACCAAAATCAAAGCTGCTATGTCTTCCGGTGAAGGTCTCCCCGATATTTTCTTTACTTGGGGCATGGGTTTCCTTGGTGAGTTTGTCAACGCCGGCCGCGTTTACTGCGTAGATGCTGAGTATGAAAACTACAAAGATGAACTGCCCGAGGCAATGACTGTCAATGTAACCTACGACGGTAAAATGTACGGTGTACCTTACACCATGTCTCTGATTACTCTGTATGCCAATATGGATCTTCTTGCACAGGTTGGTTACGATGAAATCCCTGCTACCTATGAAGATATGATGGCATGCTGCGAAGCTCTCAAAGCTGCAGGCATCATCCCCTTCGGTGTTTCCGGTAAAGAACTTTGGTGCCTCTCCGAGTATGTTGAACCGCTGGTTATCAAGTCTATCGGCGGACAGAAACTGAGAGACATCTACAACGGCGAAGCTTCCTGGAATGATCCCGGCATGGTTAAAGCAATTGAAGCCTTCCAGGGTATGGTTGAAAATGAATACTTTGATCCCAGCGCTTCTGCTCTCGGCAACGATGAAGTAAAGAACAACTTCATTGCTGGCAAATATGCCTTCTATCAGAATGGTTCCTGGAATAACAAAGACATCGGCGAGCAGGCACAGTTCAATGTAAAAGCCGGCACTTTCCCGGTTCTGGATCCTGAAAATGCTTCTCTGTACATGATGATCGGCGGCCCCAATAACACTCTGGCTGTAACTGAAAGCTCTCAGCACAAAGATCTCGCTGTAGAAGCAGCATTTGAGCTTGCAAAATTCATGTCTGATGCAGATTACAAGAGTGGCGCAAACCTGCCTTGCTGGTCCGCTGACCCGAATGCTGAAGTAAACGAACTGATTCAGGCTGCTGCAGGCATGGCCGCAAAAGCAGAAGACATGGTTCTCTTCGGTGATAACTTCCTGAGTGCTGATGCCGCCAACACTTATCTTGATTTCATCGAGCAGGCTTATGCAGGCGATGTCACTCCGACCGAATATGTTGAAGGTCTGGATGCTGAGCTGAATTAAGAGCGCCCGGAATCTTTCAAGTTGATCATTAGTTGATGGGGACGGTTCCTTGCGGGTTTATCCCTGAGGAACCGTCTTTTTCCCAATACGGAAGGAGAAACGGACGATGAATAAACCTCTTCGCTATAAACTGAACATTTTTCTTTTCCTTCTGCCTGCGCTGCTGTTGTTTATCGGTGTGCTGATCGCTCCGATTATCATGTCGGTCGCATACAGCTTCACGGAATGGAACGGCTTTACCACACCGGAATTTATCGGCATCAAAAACTATATTGAGCTGTTTACGAGCAAATCGATTAACATTGGGCGCGCGCTGAAGAATGTTATGCTGCTGGCACTTCTATCTTGCTGCATTCAGCTTCCCTTTGCTCTGTGGCTGGCTCTTCGGCTGGCACGACCGATCAAGGGCAGAACAGCTCTTCTCTCTATCTACTTTATGCCGGTTTTGATTTCCACTGTCGTTATCGGACAGCTGTGGTTGAAGATTTATAACCCTGACTACGGTGTGCTGAATGTTTTCCTCCGTTCTATCGGTTTGGAAAACTGGACCCGAATTTGGCTAGGTAGTAAAAAAACTGCTCTGGGTGCTGCTTTTGTTCCGATTCTCTGGCAATACGTTGGCTATCATATGTTACTCATGTACGCAGGAATTAGAGGTGTGCCGGTAGAGTTGACGGAAGCCGCCATGCTGGATGGTTGCACCAACTGGCAGGTTAGCCGTTATATTATCATTCCCTATATTCGCCCCATTCTTCGGGTAAGCGTTATCTTCGCAGTTACAGGCTCTCTAAAATCTTTCGACCTGATTTACGTATTGACCAACGGTGGACCAAGTCATACAACCGAAGTACCAAGCACACTGATGATTAATTTACTCTTCCTGCGAAATCGGTATGGTATGGGTTCCACTATTGCGGTTATGCTGATCATACTGTGCTTCTTCTTTGCACTTTTGATCAACATGCTATTTAAAGAGGAGAAGTAAGATGAACAGCCAAGATACAATTGTAACGCGAAAGCGCGACTGGAAGAAAATAGTTGTTTATGCCATTCTGATTTTCTGGGCGTTAGTCAGTATCTTTCCTGTCTACTGGATGTTGACTTTCTCTCTCAAAACAAACTCAGAAATATTTGGAGAAAATGTTGTTGGCCTTCCAAGAGAGTGGGTTTGGAGTAACTATACAAAGGCTTTGCATACAGGCAATATGCCGAGATATTTCCTGAACAGCTTAATCGTCGCCATATTGACCATAATCATCACTTTGATTGCTTCCGTCATGGCAACCTATGCTATGACCCGCCTTCACTGGAAAGGCAGAAAACGCATGAATAGTTTCTTCATGCTTGGTCTCACAATCCCGATTCATGCATCTATCGTTCCTCTTTATACCACCTTAGCAAAACTGAAGCTGTTGGATACTCTCTGGGCATTGATTATTCCATATTCTGCTTTTTCGCTTGCCATGGGGATTCTAGTTTGCACAGGATTTATGGGCGATATTCCGTATGATCTCGACGAAGCAGCATTCCTAGACGGCTGTGGTGTATGGGGCACCTTTTTCCGTGTTATTGCGCCGTTAATGACTCCTGCAGTTTCTACCGTCGGCATCTATACTTTCCTGCAGTGCTGGAATGAGCTGATGTTTGCCAATATCTTTGTCAACTCTGATAAATGGAGAACTTTGCCGGTCGGTGTACAGTCTCTATCCGGGCAATATACAACCGATTGGGGTCCAATCGGAGCTGCACTTTCCATTGCAACAATCCCTACTCTAATTGTTTATATTTTCCTGAGCAAGCGAATTCAGGAGAGCTTCATTGCCGGTGCTGTTAAAGGCTAATCCTCCGTTTCTGTCACTTTTCAGGAAATCTTATCTAAACATTAAAAAGCGCCGGAAATGCTCCGGCGTTTTTAACAGCATTTTGTAATACAGAGGAGGAAAAGGAGTAATGACCAGAGAAAAAGCAAGAAAAAAAGCGGAGCTGCTGGTTTCTCAGATGACCGTAGAAGAAATGGCCAGCCAGCTCAGGTTTGATGCCCCGGCTATTGAACGGCTCGGCATCCCGGAATATAACTGGTGGAACGAAGCAATGCACGGGCTTGCACGCGGGGGAACGGCCACAAGCTTCCCTCAAGCCATCGGCATGGCCGCCATGTTTGACGATGAGCTTCTGGAAAAGATTGCAGATGCTATTTCAACTGAGACAAGGGCAAAATATAATGCACTTTCGGATGAAGGCGACCGGGATATTTATCACGGTCTGACCATGTGGTCCCCAAATATTAACATTTTCCGCGATCCCCGCTGGGGCCGCGGCCACGAAACCTACGGGGAAGACCCCTACCTAACCGCCCGGCTCGGGAAAGCGTTTGTACGAGGCTTACAGGGTAACGGGGAAACACTGAAAACTGCCGCCTGCGCCAAGCATTTTGCCGTACACAGCGGCCCGGAAGCTCTCCGCCACAGTTTTGACGCAATCGCTTCCCCGAAGGATCTGGAGGAAACATATCTCCCCGCTTTCCGGGCACTTGTGCAGGAAGCCGGAGTGGAAGCTGTTATGGGCGCCTACAACCGTACAAACGGAGAACCATGTTGTGCCAGCGCCTATCTGATGGGTAAACTCCGGGGAGAATGGGGATTTGAAGGGCACTTTGTTTCAGACTGCTGGGCAATCCGCGACTTTCATGAAAACCACAGGATCACCAGCTCACCGGTTGAATCCGTCACAAAAGCACTGAAGGCTGGATGCGACTTGAACTGTGGCTGCACTTATCAGCATATCATGCATGCATATGAACTCGGGATGATTACGGAAGAGGACATTACACGCTGCGCCGTCCGCCTGTTCACCACTCGTTTTCTGCTTGGGATTCTCGGAGACGAGGGAAGCGAATATGACGATATTCCATACTCCGCGATAGAATGCAGAGAACATCTCAATCTGGCGCATCAGGCTTCCCTGGAATCCTGCGTGCTATTAAAGAATAACGGACTGTTGCCTCTGGACCCGGGAAGCTGCGGGACTCTGGGCGTCATCGGCCCAAACGCGAACAGCCGTGTTCCTCTGGTGGGTAATTATCACGGGACGTCATCGCGTTATATCACCGTGCTGGAAGGCATTCAGGATCTCGCCGGAGAACAATGCCGGATTCTCTACTCAGAGGGCTGCGCATTGAGCGAAGACCGGATTGAACATCTTGCCAAAGCAAATGACCGTCTTGCCGAAGCCATAGCTGTTGCGAAAAACAGCGACACCGTATTGCTTGTTCTGGGGCTGGATGAAACGCTTGAAGGAGAAGAGGGTGACACCGGAAACAGCTACTTCTCCGGTGACAAGGAAGATCTGCTTCTTCCGGAATCACAGAGAATTCTGCTGGAAAAGGTGCTCGCCGTCGGTAAGCCTACGGTTGTTATCCTGATGGCTGGCAGCGCAATCGATCTCTCTCTTGCACAGGATAAAGCAGATGCTATTCTTCTCTCCTGGTATCCCGGTGCGAGGGGCGGAAAAGCGGTGGCAGAGCTGCTGTTCGGGAAAGAATCCCCTTCGGGAAAGCTGCCCATAACCTTTTATAACAATGATGCGCTTTCCGAGATGCCGGACTTTACAGACTATTCGATGAACAACAGAACTTATCGCTACTATACCGGCAAAGCGCTTTATCCTTTCGGTTACGGCTTAACGTATGGAGACTGTTCCGTCGAAGCCTTCTCTGCCGATCCGAACTTTGCAACGGTTACCGTTGCCAACAATGGCTGCCGTGACACCGATGAGGTGCTGGAGCTCTACTGTCGGGATGAAGACTCTCCCGATGCCCCGCCATATCCCGTTTTATGCGGCTTCCGGAGAATTCACCTTGCTAAGGGAGAAAAAAGATCCGTACAAGTTCCGATTGATCCATCAGCCTTCACCATTGTAAACCGCGAGGGCAATCGCATCCCGGGCAGTGGGAAATGGACACTTTACGCAGGTTTCGGTGCTCCTGATGAACGCACGGAAGAACTCACGGGCAAAAAATGCCGCTCCTTCCTCCTGACAAAATGACAAAACAGAGTTGGAACTGACCTTTTGTGACATACGCTGTCGATGCCTTTCGGCATGGCAGCGTTTTTTTGTCGGATTTCTCCGGAAACATCCCTCAAATAGATTTGCAACTCTGCTGATTTGTGTTATAATAATTTAATTCAGAGTCATTTTATTACAGGATCGGAGGTATCGCTTTGAAACAGACACGCACTGAAATCCTGCCGGGAGTTCACCTCAACCATATTCAGACAGATAAATTTAAAATTGCCGTTATGAGCATTTCCATGCTGGCACAGCTGGATCGCGAAAACGCCTCTATGAATGCGTTGATTCCCTTTGTGCTCCGGCGCGGCACTGCACATTACGGAGATATTGAAAAAATCAGTAACCGCTTTGATGAACTGTATTGCGCAAACATTGACCCGATTGTCAGGAGAGTCGGTGAAATACAGTGTATCGGCCTGATGGCTTCCTACCCCGAAGATAAGTATTTACCGGAGGGAGAAGCTGTAGCGCAAGATACCATCGATCTCTTGTGTGAAATGCTGATCAACCCGGCTACACGCGGCGGACTGCTGATCAAAAACTATGTGGAGAGCGAACGGAAGAAGCTGGCAGACATCATCCGCAGCAGGATCAATGAAAAGGGATCTTATGCCATCACTCGCTGCATTGAGGAAATGTGCTGTTTTGAAGACTATTCGGTAGGCCGCTTCGGAAGTGCGGAGGATTGTGAAGCAATCCGATACAAAAAGTTGACACAACAGTACCATACTCTTTTGGAAACCGCTCCGATTGAAATATTCTATTGCGGAAGCCAACCAAGCAAAACCATTGCCCACTGGCTGAAGGACGCTCTCTGCACCATGCCGCGTGGCGAAATCAACTATGAGATCGGCACGGATGTGCGGATGAACTCCGTGGAGGACGAGCCCAGGATCTATACCGAGACACTCGATGTGACACAGGGACGGCTCGTCATAGGCTTCCGGCTCGGAGAATGCATGGAAGATCCCGACAAGGCAGCACTTTCCATGTTCAACACAATCTATGGGGCAGGCGTCACCTCCAAACTGTTTGTGAATGTGCGGGAGAAACTGCAACTTTGTTATTACGCGTCTTCTTCTGCCGATTCCCACAAAGGCCTGCTTTTTGCAACCGCCGGAATCGATTTCGACCGTTTCGAGGAAGCCAAAAACGAAATGCTCCATCAGCTTGATGAAATACGTAATGGAAATATTACCGATGAAGAGATGGCTTATGCGAGGAAAGGAATTTGCTCTGACCTGGCTTCCATGCAGGACAGCCAAACTGCAATGGAGAGCTACACCATCAGCAATATTCTGGACGGGTGGGTTGTTACTCCGGAAGAATACATGGAGCTTGTACAGGATGTAACGAAAGAAGATGTTATGGCAATTGCAAACAGTGTTGTATGCGATATGATTTACTTCCTGAGGGGAGAAGAAACCGAAGACAGTGAGAACACTGTTTGTATAAAAGAAGAGGAACCATCATGCTGATCACAAAGAAGGAATACAAAAGTGTTGGAGAATACCTGTACAGCGGTGAGCTGGAAAACGGGCTGAAAATCTTCGTAATCCCTAAACAAGGTTATAACTCCCAGTACGCTGTTTTCGGCACCCACTACGGCGGTGCCATGCGTCGGTTTGCCATCGACGGTGAAACGATTGATACACCTGCCGGTGTAGCACATTTTCTGGAACACAAGATGTTTGATATGCCGGACGGCAGCAATGCTCTCACCACCCTTTCGGAAAACGGAGCGGATGCAAACGCCTTCACCAGCTCAGATCTGACATGTTATCATTTCAGCTGCACCGAGCACTTTGAAGAAAATCTTCGCATTTTGCTGCAATTCGTCTCAACCCCGTACTACACCCCGGAAACCGTTCAAAAAGAGCAGGGTATTATAGCACAGGAGATTCAGATGGGAGATGATTCTCCCGGAAGACAGGTTTATTACGATCTCCTTTCCCTGTTATATGCCCATCACCCGATCAAGGATGCGGTCGTCGGGACGGTAGAAAGCATTGCGGAAATCACAGACCAAACGTTATATCACTGCCATCGTGTTTTCTACGCGCCAAGCAATATGGTGCTCTGCGTAGAGGGAGATGTGAACCCGGAGCGAGTTTTTGAAATTGCCAACGAAGTTCTGGGTTCGGAGAGAAAGAGCATTCCTCAGGCAGATTTCGGAGAGAAAGAAAGCGATCTTCCGCTCGCGCCTTATAAGGAACGGCAAATGCCGGTCGGCATGCCGGAATTCCTGATAGGCGAGAAGATCAGCAACGGGGCGAAAGACACGGAAGAACCGGACGGCAAGAGCATCCTCCTCCAGAGGCTGACAGCAGGCCTTGCCCTGAGATTACTCGCAGGAGCGTCTTCCTCTTTCTACACACGGTTATATGCTGACGGCGTATTGACTCGTGATTTTGATGTGGAAATCGACTATGCCGTAGGAACCGCAACTATGATTATCGGCGGACAAAGCCCGGACCCGGAGAAGGTTCTGCAGGAACTGCTTTCAGAAGTAGACCGCATCCGTGAAAAAGGCTTTAACAAAGCATACTTCTCCCGCACCCGAAAGGCAATGATCGGCGGACAACTGAGAGGGTTAGAGGACTTTGACGGGACCTGTGTTTCTCTTTTAGCAGACGCCTTTGACGGCTTTTGCACGCTGGATGTCATTGAATTGCTGCCTCAAATCAGCCGGCAGGCATGCGAGCAGTGGATTGCAGATACCTTCAAACCTGAAAAGCTTGCCATGGCGGTTATTCGCCCGCTCACGGAGGAATGATGCTGTTTTCAGCCATTTTTCCTTCTCTGCTTTCCGAGGAAGGAACCGATGCTTCTCTCCTGGAAACCGTTCAGCGCGACAGCGCCATCACCTTTCCGATGCTCGGAAATCTGACATGGAATCCGCCTGCATCCTTTACCCTTTTCGGAAAAACCATCTATTTGTACGGCGTCATCATTGCGCTGGCATTTCTCGTCGGGATGACATGGAGTATACACCGCTCAAAGCAGTTTGGCTTCCGGGAGGATGACCTATACGATGTTTTTTTGTGGGTTCTGCCTGCAGCTATCCTTGGTGCACGTGTTTATTATGTTCTTTTTCGTTTGGATTACTATCGTGAGTATCCCGGAGAGATTTTCGCAATCTGGGAAGGCGGGCTTGCTGTGTACGGCGGTGTGATCGCCGGTGCAGCCGCGGTAATTCTGGCTTGCAAGCGGAAGAAACTATCCCCTCTCGCCATGTTGGATCTTCTTGCGCCGGCCTGTATGCTGGGACAGGCGATTGGCCGATGGGGAAACTTTTTCAATCGTGAAGCGTTTGGGCGAGAGACAACGATTTTTTGCAGGATGGGGCTGCTGGCTCCAAACGGAGAAATCGTCACGGTCCACCCGACTTTTCTGTATGAAAGCCTATGGAATCTTGCCGGATTTTTCTTTCTTGATGCTATAATCCGCAAAAGAAAAAGGCAGTACGACTGGCAGTGCCTGTGGCTGTATTTTCTATGGTACGGTCTCGGACGAAGCTGGATCGAAGGGCTCAGAACGGACAGCCTGATGATCGGCAACACGGGAATCCGGGTTTCTCAGGTTTTGTCCGTTGCACTGGCAGCAATTGGAGCCGGGATGCTGCTGTATTCACGCAACCGTAAAACCGAAACAAAGGGAGAGCATACTGTTGAAGGACGTAATTAAAAAATACTGGGCTCCGGCACTTGTTTTTGCAAGCATCATCGGTGTATGTCTTCTCTTTTGTATGCGAAAACAGGGGCTTTTCATCGATGAGATTTACACTTACGGGTTATCCAACAGCTACCATGCTCCCTATCTCACCGATGTAAAAGATGGAACTCTTATCGACAAGATTGTTACTCGGGAGGAGGTTGATGCCTACCTCTCCGTCAGCCGCGAAGATGCCTTTGCCTTTGGCTCGGTATACGAAAATCTGGAGCGGGACGTTCACCCTCCGCTTTACTACTGGATCTTTCATTTCGTGTCATCTCTCTTTCCCGGCAGCAGTTCCAAGTGGATCGGGCTAGGGATCAACGCCTTCTTTTTTATCCTCACGGGCATCGTGCTATATGCGTTGGCGCTGGAACTGTATTGCAGTTTGGATGTGGCTTGTGCCGTCACCGCTTTATACGGTTTAAGCGTGCTGGGATTATCCGCTGTCACGATGATCCGCATGTATATGCTCTTGACCTTCTTCACCGTCTTACTGGCCTTTACGGTTGCGCGATTGATGCACACGCAGAAGAAGGCCGGGTACTACTGCCTCCTTTTGTTCTCCCTTTTTGGGGGAATGATGACGCAATACTATTTCGTATTTTACGCATTCTTTCTCTGCGCCGTATATGATCTCTACTCTCTGATCAGAAAAGACTATCGGTCTTTCTTCTGTTTTTCTTTTGTTGCACTGGCAGGTGTCGGTTTGATGGTAATTGTCTTTCCTGCAAGCTTACATCAAGTGTTTCAGGGAAACGGTCAGGCTGTCGGAGGCAGCAGCGTAATCGATGCTTTAAAAGATACCGCCACCTACCGGGAACGCCTGCAGAACTTCGGTGATGCAGCAAATCTCTTTCTGCGGGGCATGCGGCAAGCCGCCGTTCTTGCGGCCGGTTGTCTTCTTCTGTGCATCAGGAGGCTGCCGAAAACCGTACAAAGCGGGATAATTCCTTTTGAGGCACTGGTCATTCTGCTCCCGCTGCCTCTTGCTTATCTCTTTACCGTGCTGATTGCTCCTCTGCAAGCCCAGGAGCTTCGTTATATCTATAATCTCACACCGATTGCCGCAGTCGGAATCGGCTTCCTGTTTTGCATTGCAGAACGAAGTATGGGTTCCTTCCGTTGGAGCTATATGGCAAAAAAAGCGATTTTTCTCGCGGTTTTCTTTGTTGCACTCCTCAGCGCAAAAGCGAAACCACCTGCTACACTTTTTACCGAGCAGCCCACCTACAGGGCTCTCACCGAAGCGCACGCAGATCTCCCCTGTGTTTACCTTGCAGATGGGCCTCGCGCTTTCGGCCCGATCACCCAGGACCTGCTGGAACTGAGAAGCTTCAAAGATTTTCTCGTCACCAATGACACGGCTTCCGTTGCCCTGAAAAAGTATCTCGGCGATGCCGAAAGCGCTGTTTTGTATATCAGCACAAACGATTACTGGACGGATGGATATGGATATGACCCGGACACTGTGCTTCGAAACTTCGGGGCAGACACCGGGCTCACTGAGAGCGAACTGCTCTATGCCTACGACTTTGAAGGACAGGGCGGGCTTTCCGTAACCTATCTGATGAAAGGGTTAAAACCATGATTTCTGTTATTATTCCTGCTTTCAATGAAGAGAAGATGATCGCCAAAACAGCCAAAACGCTTTCTTCTCTCCTGCGTAGTGCCGGAATTCCCTATGAATTGCTGTTTATCGATGACGGATCCACCGATAAGACCTGGGAAGCCATCCAGGAAGCAGCAAAAACCGACCGGGGAGTACGGGGTGTGCATTTCAGCAGGAATTTCGGCAAAGAATCTGCCATGTTTGCAGGGCTTGAAAAAGCGACCGGAGATTGCTGCGTTGTGATGGATTGCGACCTGCAGCATCCCCCGGAAAAAATAATCGAAATGTTCCATCTGTGGGAACAGGGATATGAAGTGGTTGAAGGCGTCAAAGAAGACCGCGGCATGGAGACGGGTGCTCACCGGTTTGCTGCAAATTCCTTCTATGCGTTGATCAGCAGTGCAATCGGCATGGATATGTCGTCCTCTTCCGATTTTAAACTGCTGGATCGTAAGGTCGTTGACACGCTGAACAAAATGCCGGAGCGAAATGTGTTTTTCCGGGCGCTCTCTTACTGGGTCGGGTTTCGGAAAGCCGAAGTAAAATATTCCGTGCAGGAGCGCACTGCAGGCGAAAGCAAATGGTCTACCCGCTCTTTGATCCGCTATGCCATTAAAAATATCACTTCCTTCTCCTCTGCTCCCCTGCATTGCATAACTCTGATGGGCGGGCTGATGCTGTTGATTGCAGTCATCTTTACTGTGATCTCACTGGTACAGAAAATCAACGGAACCGCTGCGGAAGGCTTTACCACCGTGATTATCCTTCTGCTGATTACAGGAAGCCTGATTATGCTGAGCCTCGGTGTGATCGGATATTACATCTCCAAGATGTACGAAGAGCTGAAGGGACGACCCAGATATATTATTTCGGAAGAATGCGGAGGAACCCATGATTGAAACAATAAAAAAGCTCCTTGTCAAATACAGGGAGCTGATTGTGTATGTTATTGTTGGCGTGCTTACTACGATTGTTGCCTGGGGAGCTAAGTTCCTTTGGAATTTTCTGTTCTACGCCAATACTGCTCATCCCACTCACGTGCAAAACCTGATTCTGAGCACGGTGAACTGGGTTGCAGGTGTAGCTTTTGCTTACCCGGCAAACCGAAAATGGGTCTTTCGGAGCAAGAACCCGGAAATTCTGAAAGAAGCGACAGGATTTATCGCCTCCCGACTTGCGACCTGGATTATGGATATTCTGCTGATGCAGCTGTTATGCAATGTACTGGGGCTTACGCTTCTCACGGGAACGCTTATTACAGCTGTTGCCGTCACAATCGGCAATTATGTTTTCAGCAAGCTGCTTGTGTTTCGGAAGGGACAAACTCAATAAAACCACATGGATTCTGCATACAGCTTTCCGTCCTGCCTCAGGATGGTGAGCTGTATGTTTTTTTCTTCTCTCACGGTGTTTTTTCCGACGCTCTCGGTCTCATAGGTGTATCCAGCCAGATAGCGGCTATCGGAAAGAGCTGTACAGAAATCCTCTTTCACAGAGAGGACAGAAACAGATTTGACAAACGCATAGCCGAAGCTGCCGAATGCCCCGTGAAGCCTTTTCTGCAATTCGCCCCCAGACACCGTCAATGGAAGAAGATTATAATAGTGCACGTTACTCATCTGATTGGCATCTGCTGAAAAGTTTACATAATGTTTTATATATTCTCTTGCAAACGATTCCAGCTCAGCCTTTTCCTCTTCCGTACAATTATCCGGCAAGGACGCAGGATTCGGCGCAAGGGCTTCCATCTCTTCCCGGGTCATCCCGGTGCGCTCTTCCTCAGAAACGACAGGAACCGTATAGTTCCTCTGTTGCTTGAGAACCACAAAGCTTGTCGGGATCGGGCGAACATCAAACGTACCCACCGGGTTGTTGAGATACCCGCCATCGAACCACATCATGGAAGAATTGCCCCCGTCCAGGTTCGCCGCGTTTACTGCGCCGAAACGCAGCATCAACTCTGTTTCATCCGCAAAAGAAGCACCAAGGCTGCTCGGCTGTCTCCCGTCAAACACCAGGAGAAGAATCGCATTGTCGCTGCGTTGGCCGATCGCCGTACGCGGATTCAGCGTATCAATCCAGTAAGAAAAAGCGCTGGTCGAAGGGTCTATCGCTTCCCCGTCCTGAACAAGAATCGGGCCATAACCGGCACCTTCCTTGATTTGCTGCTGAATGAGTTCCTCCACATGCTGGAAACCAAGATGGAGCTTTCCGTCGGCATCAAGCCCTGCAAAGCCCTCTCCTACTCCTGACCAGTTGCAATAGATTTCTCCGTTGCTGACAATTGCATGTTCCGGAACACTGCCGTTCCCGTTTCCTCCCTCATCTGCAAAACCTCCGGCATTGATCCCGGCGACGGCATGAAACTGTTTGACATATTCCTCTACTGTATATCCCCGCGCATACAGCTTGTCCGGACGGCAACCGAGAACAACTCTCGTAGGATCCAGCACAATGAGCATATATGCTGTGCACGTCTCCCACGGGACTGTAACAAGAATCAACCCGTCGCCGTCTTCATCGGTATACCCCCATGCATCTGTGTATGGCTCTGCCGAAGCTGCAACAGAGCCAATCCCAGCCATTAAGGCAATGATACAGATCCATGCGGAGAGTCTCTTCCACTCAGCCATCCTGCCGCTCCTCTCTTCTTGGTTCCGGTGCTCTGCGAGGCAGCATCGGAACATCTGAGCCAATGAGGATTTTGACAATCCAGATAAAGAACAGCATCACAAGGATCGGGATCAGACAGGAAGTCACCAACATCACCGCCAGGGCGTTGATAAAATTATTCAACACCCTCTTTATCTGCTCTCCCGTTCCGGACACGGTATCCCTGACGCCGGAGATAAAGCGCTGAAGGCCGTTGGTTCCCTCTGTCTTCTCTGTCTCCGCTGCCTCTTCCGCCAGTTCAGGGAGCTGTCCCGTCGTCTGGATAGCCGTGTTGATGGTAGACTGGATCGATGCGCTGTAGGTTTCATCAATCATATCGGAAACACGGACACTTGCAGGAATCACCAGCGCCACAGCAAGCCCGAACACCGTCAGCTTCCACGCAATACGCCGCACCATTTCTTTCCTTGCGAAGGCATTTACGGAAAAAAGAATACAGGCTGCCGGAATGAGAATCACAAAGGCTGCATAACCGGTAATCGTAGTCAGATATTTCTCCAGGTAGATCGCACTGATTACGATGAGGAAATAGGAGCTTAGCTCGGCAAGCTTATCGGCAATCGGGGTTGCCGTGTCTCCCGGCAGAAGAGTAATCGCGGCAGAAGCTGCCGCAGATGCCGCCGTTAATTCCAGCACGGTGCCCGTCTTTTCATCAAGAGAAGCAATGGTAGAGGCATGGAACTGCGGAGAAGCCGCATAGCCGGCAATCCAAAATATGGATACCGCCGCAAGCAGAAGCGGAATCATGGCTTTCAGCACTACGGAGAGTTTTTTATTCATGGTATACCTTCCTTTCCGTTATGGAAAAGAACCGATCCAATGCGTGACCGGTTCTCTTTCTATCTTTGTTGAAAATTGGGTTTATAGGCTATCTTCAGCGGAATGCCTTTTATTTTTTCTTTTTCTTTGCAACTACCAGCACACCGAGGCAAACTGCCGAACAGATCCCCAGAGCAGCCCAAAGGCCAATATTGGAATCATCTCCGGTCTTCGGCCTTGTATAGACTGACTCAAAACGCACTGCGAGCGTCTGGTTGCGGTTCTGCATCATATCATAGGTAACCGTAAAGCCATAACCCGGATATTCTCTGTAACGCCCCGCAAGCAAGACACTATACACGTAATTGCCGCTGGCCGGATAAAAACCGAAGGTAAGAGATTCACCAGGTCTGAGCGTAAAGCCTTCTCCGTTGTAGACATAGCGCCCGTTTACCTGAATGGCTCCGCTGCCGGAATATCCCACCGTAAGCGTCAGAGGGCCTTTGATCGGCTCCCAGTAGGGATAAACCGTGATATTCTCATACAGCATCGGCATCGGCGCATACAGTGCTGCATTGAATTCTTTTCCGTACGGATCCCATGACCATCCAGCCTGCACATAGCCAGGGCGCGTAAAGGTGCTGCCTCTGAGCCAGCCCGAACCGGGAACTGCTATATCCTGCACTGCAGGTTCTGCCCCGTATGCACCGGGATGATAAGTGATTCGGAATTCTTTGTAAGGATGATAAGGATCGGGAACAGGATCAGGTTTTACAGGATCGGGAGGAACGGGATCGGGGTCCGGTTTAACAGGACTCGGATCTACTGGATCAGTCTTGGAAGGATCTGGATCTTCCGTTGATGATTGAGGAACAAATTTTGCCTTCAAATAAGTATACTGAAGAATATCCACCGGCGCTTTTGCAGACGAACTGACAAAAGCACCCCCTAAGTCATACCATCCTAAAAACTTATTTCCAATACTCGGAACTGCTTCCAGTGTTACATACCGATTTACATCACTATATGTAATTGTTTCAGAAGTAAAGTTACTTCCTCCTTTAGTGACATATCCACCGCCTTCAGTATCCACTTTTAATGTAATTGATTTTGGTTTAAAAGAGGCAGATATTGTCTTATTGGAATCCGCAGAAATTGTATCTTCTGCTTTATTACTCCCTGTACTCCATTTATCAAATTCATATCCTGTATTGGGAACGGCTTTAATAGAGACATTACTCCCCTTAAAGAAAGTCCCTGAGCCACTAACAGCCCCATAACTGCCTTGACCATCTGCAACAATGACCGTAACAGTTACAGATTCTTTTTTTACAAAATTAGCAGTTACTGTTGTTTCAAAAACATCAAATGAATGGGGATTATCTGTAGCAGTCATACTAGTGCCAGCAGTATTTTTATAGCTCCAATTACTAAAACTATATACTTCGTTTGGGATTGCTGTTATTGTAACAGTTTTTCCATCTTCGCTAGAGGAGAGATTACCTTCCGCTTTATAGGTCCCTCCTTCAACAGGATTAACTACAACATTAACCGTTCCCCCAGCAGCATATGCAAAAGTAAGCAATTGAAGAAATATTAGTAGCATGATCAGCATTGAGATTATCTTTTTCATATAGAGCGCCCCCTATAAGTAAGTCAACATAATACATAGACAGTATACATGATGACTCCGTTTTTTGCAACAATTATTTTCGATTTTCTTACAAAATAATCACATTTTCAAAAGCAAGCAATGTTACTGTCCGTGCGGGACTCCGTTCCACCGACAAGGACGCCATCAGGCAGGCGCATAATCATCTGGCCCCGGCCGAAATCCGGAGTGGAGATATTAACGCTGACATCATGGCCGCGGCGTGCCAGTGCATGGGCAAGATTCGGGTCAAACCGGGTTTCCACCGTGATGTGCCCGTCACGCATCCATTGCCAGCGGGGTGCATCCAGCGCCTGCTGGGGATCCATATGGAAGTCAATCACATTCATCATCACCTGCACATGCCCCTGTGGCTGCATATAGGCTCCCATAACGCCGAAGGGGCCGACCGGAACATTGCCTTTCATCAGGAAACCCGGGATAATAGTGTGATAACTCCTCTTTCCCGGCTGCAAACAATTTGCAGCAGCGGGATCGAGAGAAAAGTCGGCACCGCGGTTCTGCAACGCAATGCCTGTACCGTCGATCACCACACCGGAGCCGAATCCCATATAATTGGACTGAATGTAAGAGACCATATTTCCTTCCCCGTCAGCACAGCAGAGATAAACGGTTCCGCTTCTCGGGGGTGCAACATGAGTATAGACTTTGGCTGTATCGCCGATTTCAGAAGCCCGGCGTGCGCCGTAAGAAGGATCGAGAAATGCGTGATAGTCAACCGTCATCTGTGCAGGATCGGTGACGGTTTGCAGAGCATCGGCAAAGGCTATTTTGATGGCATCGAGCTGGCGGTGGCAGGTTTCAACGCAGTCTCTCTCCGGAAATTCAAATTCCTTAAGGATATTCAGCGCCATCAACGCAACAATCCCCTGTCCGTTCGGCGGAATTTCACAAACTTCATAACCACGGTAGGAAACACGGATCGGTTCCACCCATTTTGCCCGAAATGCCGCAAGATCTTCAAACCGGAGATAACCGCCGAATTTGCGGCTCTGTTCGTCTATTTTTTTTGCCAGCTCTCCGGAATAAAAAGCCGCTGCCTGTGTTTCTCCGATTGCGTGCAGAGAAGCCGCATGATCCGGGAGGAAAACCATCTCACCCGGCATAGGTGCACGGCCTTTTGGCACAAACGTTTTATACCACGGCTCATAAATCGGTCCAGTAAGCTTTTCGCGATACCGTTCGAAACTTTGCTGCCACATGAGAGAAAGATTCGGCGAGCAGGGATAGCCATTCTCGGCATATCTGATAGCCGGTGCAAGATCTTCCGAGAGAGAAAGACGACCGAAACGACTGTTGAGTTCCGCCCATGCTTTCGGCGCACCGGGAACTGTTATCGGGGCCCAGCCGTGCGTCGGCATGTGATGATTGTTTGCATGATAATCCTTCTCTACTCGCTCAATGGATGCCAACATCGGAGCCGGGCCGCTGGAATTGAGACCGTAAAGCTTCCGGTCTGCCTCTGACCAGACCAATGCAAAAGCATCCGATCCAAGACCGTTAGCGGTCGGCTCTGTCACGGTCAGGGTAGAAGCAGCAGCGACGGCTGCATCCACGGCATTTCCGCCGCAGCGCAAAATCTCAAGCCCTGCGGCTGCAGCTTGCGGGCTGGAACAATTAACCATTCCCCCTCTGGCATAGATGGGGAAACGTTGGGATGAATAGCGCTGTGCAAGCGGATCGAATAACGGAGGGGTTGCCTGAATCATAGTGATACCTCCCTGAGTAAAATGTTTATTTGCCTGGTCTGATTGCTTTTATTATAGCGAAGGATTCATTTCTCGTCAATTCACAGTGCCAGTATTTGATATTATGTTTATCTTGTTATGTCTATTAATTTCAATTTGTAACTACTTGCAGCGTTTTACTTTTTCCATTCATACCATATTGTGTGGTAACGCATCGCAATGATTAACATAATTGTGGGAAACTTTGTGGAAAAGTTGAAAACCACCGGCATCTTCTGCCGGTGGTTTGACGATTGGTCAACGCCTGTAAAGTTTGGTCATATCCTTCAGGCGTTTGGCAAGTTTGCGATTCAGGGAACCCGGCAACATGCGCCAGCGCCAATTGCCCTGGGGAACACCAGGGGTATTCATCCGGCAGTTGCCGGGGAGCTCGAGTATATCCTGCATCTGCATGACAAACAGATTGGAAGGAGATGCCATGCCTGTGCGGATCATCCCCCAGCACCAGCCCTCATCCGGAGTGATATGGGCATACTTGCGGGCAAAGTCGAGATCTGTTTTGGAGGTAGCATCGACCCAGCCGAGGACGGTGTCGTTATCATGCGTACCGATGTACATGCTGCTGTTGAAAGCGCAACAGTGCGGGAGGTAAGCAGAATCACCATGGGCATCAAAGGCAAACTCCAGAACCTTCATGCCGGGGAGGCCGGAATCGGACAGGAGCTTCATCACCTCAGGCGTTGTATAGCCGAGATCTTCGGCAATAAAAGTGAGGTTTGAAAACCAGCTTGTCAGAACGCCGACAAGATCCATCCCCGGTCCTTTGCGCCAGACGCCGTTTTTAGCAGTTTCATCCTCAGCCGGAACTGCCCAGTAGCTCTCAAAGCCGCGGAAGTGGTCGATACGGATGACATCGTAAAGGCGGGAAATGCCTTCGATACGGCGAATCCACCAGCCGAAACCGTCCGCTTTCATACGATCGTAGTCGTAAAGAGGGTTGCCCCAGAGCTGGCCGTCATCGTTAAAGGCATCGGGCGGACAGCCGGAAACTTCTTTCGGCCGGAGGTCTTCATCCAACTGGAAGAACTGCGGCTCGCTCCAGATGTCGGCAGAATCCATGGCGACATAGATCGGAACGTCCCCGATGAAGCCGATTCCCTTTTCGGCGGCGTAAGAGCGCAAAGCATTCCACTGACGGAAGAACAGGAATTGTGTAAAGACCCAGAAACGGATATCGTCCTGAAGCTCGCGTGTGTAGGCGGCAATCGCCTCGGGCTTTCTGAGACGGATGGCATCATCCGGCCAATCCTGCCAGCAGGCGCCGTTGAACTTGTCCTTGACGCTCATAAAAAGCGCATAGTTTTCCAGCCAGGAGGCATTTTCGGCACGGAAGGCGGCAATTTCTTCCTCATAGCGGGCATAACCGTTGTGATAAGCCTGCCGCAGCACCTGGTAGCGGCTGGAATAGATTGCGCTGTAATCCGTTTGGGCAGGATCCTCTCCCCAGGAAAGCTTTTTCACGTCGGAACGTTTGAGAAGCCCATCTTTGATGAGAAGGTCCAGATCGATATAATACGGATTGCCGGCAAAGGTGGAGGGAGATGCATAAGGGCTGTCGCCAAAGGAGGTTGGGCCCAGAGGCAGGAGCTGCCAGTATTTCTGGCCGGCTGCTTCGAGAAAATCGACAAAATCATAGGCGGACTTGCCCATGGTGCCAATTCCGTAGGGAGAGGGCAGAGACGACATTGCCATTAAAACACCGGAAGAACGAATCATTTGAACATCACGACCTTTGTGAGAAATTATCCTTTCACCGCCCCTGCGGCAACACCCTTGATGATGTGTTTCTGGCAGGCGAGATAGAAAATAATGACAGGAATAATGCTGAGAAGAATCAGAGCCATGGTTGCACCGAGGTCAACCGTGCCGTAGGAGCCCTTGAGGTACTGAATATGGATGGGAATGGTGCGATATTTGTTGATATCCAGAACCAGATAGGGCAGGAGGTAGTCATTCCAGACCCACATGATTTCCAGAATACCGACGGAGATCATCGTCGGCTTCAGCATGGGGAAGACGACCAGGAAGAAGGTGCGCAGAGGGCCGCAGCCGTCAATCGAGGCGGCTTCTTCGATTTCAAGAGGAATGGATTTGACAAAACCGACGAACATGAAAATGGCAAGGCCGGCACCGAAGCCGAGATAGACGATGGGAATCGTCCACGGGGTGTTGAGATGCAGCTTATCTGCCGTTTTGGAAAGGGTGAACATGACCATCTGGAAAGGCACGACCATGGAAAACACACACAGGAAGTAAATGCCTTTGCAGACCACGGAATTGACGCGGGCAATGTACCACGCGGCCATCGACGTGAAGAGGAGAATCAGGCCGGTGGAGAGGATGGTGATCATGGTGCTGTAAAGAACGCTCTTCCAGAAGGGATAATTGCCAAACGTCATGCCCTTGATGAAGTTCTGGAAGCCTGCCCACATCTCCCCTGTCGGGATGGCAAACGTATCCGTTTTGACGAAGGTATTCACCTTGAAGGAGTTGAGCACCACGGTGAGAACCGGGAGGACATAAATGATGCAGATAATGCCAAGCACCACAGAGAGCACAGTTTTGCTTCTCTGTTCGGCACTGAGAGACTGACCTTTGTTCATTACTGCTGCACCTCCCTTTTCCGCGTATAGGCAAGCTGTGCAAGCCCGAGGCCTGCCACGAGGATAAAGAACAAGACTGCTTTTGCCTGAGCAACACCCTGAGAAGCGGAGCTGGACCCATAGAAGGTGTTGTAAATATTCAGGGCAAGCATTTCAGTGGTCTTAACGGTGGTTCCGCCCGGTTGAATGATAAACGGCTGACCGGCTGTTAAAGCGAGGTTCTGGTCGAACAGCTTGAAGCCGTTGGTGAGGCTCAGGAACGTGCAGATGGTGATGGAAGGCATCACGTTGGGAATAGTGACTTTGAAGAGCGTCTGCGTTTTGGTAGCGCCGTCAATTTTAGCGGCTTCCAGCATATCCTCCGGGACCGACTGCAGACCGGCAATATAAATAATCATCATATACCCGATCTGTTGCCAGCACATCAGAATGATGAGCCCCCAGAAGCCGTATTTGGATTCCAGCAGGATCGACGTACCGTAACGGGACAAGATCCCGTCAAAAATCATGGACCAGATATAACCGAGGACAATGCCGCCGATCAGGTTCGGCATAAAGAAAACCGTACGAAACAGGTTGCTGCCCTTGATGCCCTGGGTAAGCGCATAGGCTGCAGCAAACCCGAGCACATTGATAAAGATCAGGCTGGTAATGGCAAAAAGAGCGGAATACCAGAAAGCATGCAGGAAGGTGGGATCGGAAAAGGCCTTGCCGTAATTTTCGAAGCCGACCCAGGTTGTTCTGGAGATCAGTTTAAATTTGCAGAAAGACAGGTAAATGCCCTGCATAAACGGCCATACAAAGCCGATGATAAACGCCGCGACCACCGGCCCCAGGAACAGCCAGAACCAGCGACGAAGCGGGTTTTTAAAAATACCCTTTTTCAAAGAATCATCTCCTTTTTGTTTAACAGAAAACGGGGCGAGCGTTCGCGCCCGCCCCGCAGACTATTTCAGTGAAGCAAGTAAGGAAATGGATCAGCCGTTTGCTGCAGCATACTGCACTGCCCAGCCATCGACGAAGGCCGTCTTTACGAGCTCCCAGTTTGCATCGCTCTGATCGGCATTGTACTGGTTGAGAGCAGAGACGAGAGCTGCACGGTAGTCATCAACGTTCGGCTGATAATTGGTTGCCCAATCCATGACGTAGCAGCCGTCAGCAGTGTACTCTTCAGCATTCTTGAGGAAGCCGTTTGCAGAAGCAGGAGCAGATTTGTAAGGCAGAACGCCGAGCTGTTCAACCATCAGGCCGGCAGCTTCGGGATCGGAAACGAGCCATACCATGAAGTCCATCGTGGCTGCCTTGTCGGCATCGGAAACGGTGTCGTTAATGGCCCAGCAGTTCTCAGTGCCGCAGTTGAGGCCGGCTTTCTCTTCGCCTTCCACACCGCAGTAGTACGGGATCATCACAGCATTGGGGACATCGCCGGAAACTGCTGCATACTCCCAGGAGCCATTCACAAAGAAGGCTGCCTTGCCGGTTTTGAATTCGTTTTCAGCATCGTGACCGCCGGTTGCAAGATCAGTCGGAGCGGTGAGGCTGTTGTTGATGCAGAGGTCATAGAGGTTTTTGAAGTTGGGCATGAATTCGCCGGTGATGGTGGCAGGGCACTCCGTCCACACGGCGCCGGCTGCACGCTCTTCATAGACATACTCGAGGTTGGCCATATGACCGGTGAAACGCCAGGAAGAAGAACCGTCCATATCGGAGGAAGAGAATGCATCGAAGCCGAGCTCGGCAGCGCGTGCATGGATGTCTTCGGCAACAGCCTTGAGGCCGTCAAAGTTCTTGATTTCGTCCATGCTGTGGCCTGCTTTTTCAATCAGGTCGGGGTTGACAATGATGCCGTAGCACTCGTAGCAGTAGCCGATGGAGACGAGACGGCCGTCCTCATCATAGAGGTTATAGGCATCGGTGGTGAGCTCATTGGCAATGGGGGTGTCGGTGAGGTCCATAGCAAATTCGCCCCAATCCTTCACGCCGGCCTGGTTGCCGATGATGAACATGGTAGGAGCGGAAGACTTGTCCATCTCAGAAGTGAGCGTCTGAGAATAGGTGCCGGAAGCAGCTGTGACAACTTTTACTTCCACACCGGTCTTTTCAGTGTACATTTTGGCGAGCTGCTGTGCAGTTTCATCCAGCTCAGGCTTGAAGTTGAGCCAGTAGACAGAGCCCTTTGCATCTGCGGAAGCGGAAGCTGCGCAAAGTGCAAAGACCATGCAAAGTGTAAGAACAAGTGCGAGGATCTTTTTCATTTTGTTTTTCTCCTTTTTCATAATATTCCCTTTTGGGATGGTATTTTAACATGCGATGCATGATAAAACCGACTGATATAGATGAAAATTCTTTCCGGAAACGTTACCGGAAACGTTTCCATCTCCTTCTGATATGATTTTAAAATCGATTTTGCAAAAAGTCAACAAAGAAAACGCCGAAGGAAAAAACTTCGGCGCTTTGAACAAATTTCCTCTTCTGTTTTTGTGCAGGTTGCACAACCCAAGTAGAATTCCTTTTACAACTGCCGGCTGCATACAGAACCGCCGTTGCGAAGATGTGCCTCCGGGCGGAGATGGACCCCTTCGATTCCTTTTTCGATCATGTCCATTAAAATCCGTACGCTTTCCCGGGCAATTTCTTCTCCGGGCTGAATCATGGTGGTCAAGGTAGGAGACGTATATTCCGAGAGCTTCAATCCGTCAATGGCAATAACGGAACAGTCTTCCGGAACCCTCTTATGGCAGTCATGCAAGGCTTTGATGGCGGCAATTGCCATCATATCCGCTTCCACAAAAGCGGCAGTGAACCCGGCTCCGCTTTCGATCAGGCTTTTCATGCTTCTGTAACCGTCTTCCATTTCGAAGCCGCCCGTCTGCACGACCAGCGCGGGATCGACAGGGATTCCGTTTTTTTTTAACGCGGCACAATACCCGTCATACCGCAGCTCACTGATGGAGTGATCGTCACAGGCATCAAAAAAAGCTGCGATTCTGCTGTGCCCCGCAGCAATCAGAACGGAGACTGCTTCATAGGCTGTTTTAAAGTCATCAATCGAGACGGAAGAGAAGTCACTTTCCCGCAGCGTACCAAAGGAATTGGTATAGGAACAGCAGACATAGGGGACGCCGATCAACGACATTTCGGCGGGGGTATAATTGAATCTCCCGCCAAGAAAGAGCAAGCCGCGAAGCTTTTTTTCCCGCTCCAGGATGGCACCGGCTTTCACTTCGTCCTCGTCTGTGGCGAGAAAGCGGAGGATCATATCGTATCCCCGCCGGTCGATTTCGGCAGCGATGACCTTCAGCATATCCGAGAAAAAGAGATTTCCCGTTCCGCGCACCACAACCCCGATTGCATCGGAGCGGCTTTTGACAAGGTCGCGCGCGGAATTATTGGGAATGTAGCCGTTTGTCTCCACCGCTGCCAGAACTTTTTTACGGACTTCTTCACTGACGTCCGGCTTGTTGTTCAGGACGCGGGAAACCGTACTGATGCCGACTCCGCACTCTCTCGCAATATCTTTAATCGTCATAGCGGCACTATTTTACCAGATCCTCATCTCCGTAGAACGAGAGCTGAGGCTTATACAGCGCAGGATTGAGGCCAAGTTCCTCCGGCCGAAAGCGCGGGCAAACGTTTTCGGAAACGGTAATGACAGAAGCAGCAAGGCGCGTGCCGATTTCAACGGCTCCGAGGAGATCCTTGCCGTAAGTGAGGCCGGCGGCTACACCGGCACAAAAAGCGTCCCCCGCACCGGTGGTATCCTTCACCTTGACTTTGCTGGCAGCATAAGTGCCTTTGTTGCCGTTGCAGTCGGCATAGACAGCTCCCCTGCTGCCGAGGGTGACAATCATGGAAGGAATCCTTGCATTGATGATACGCTCAGAGAGCGCTTCGGCGAGTTCCTCCGGTTCCATACCGGAAAAATTATCGACGAAAAGGATCCCGGCTTCCTGCAGGTTACAGACAAAGCAATCAATCTGCTGGAGAAAATCACGACGCTCCGAGGCAATGCTCATGTTGGCAACCACGGCAAAAACACGCTTATGGTACTTCCCGGCATAGCGCAGAACCCGCTTCACGACTTCCTTGTCCATGTCGATTTCAAGAACCACGCTGTCGCAGGCACTGAAAATCTCGTCTCCCTTTTCATCGAGAAGCACTGCCATAGGATCCATCACCGGGCGCTTGGAGATAGACCCCACAACATCTCCTGTTTCATCGAAGACGGCGAGCCACATCCCCAGCCCATCGGGTGCGGAAACAATATAATCGGTATTCACCTTGTGGTTCTGAAGCTTTTTGATCACTTCTTCGCCCTGAGCGGTGGTATCCACCATGCTGACATACGTCGGCCGGAGCTCCATATTGGCAATGTCTTCCGCGACATTACGCCCTACCCCGCCGTGTACGATTTCGACCGCGCCGGCATTTCTCCCGGCCGGGATATAAGTATTGAAGGGAAAGCCCTTGATATCAACAAACGTGGTACCGACGATAACAATTCCGTTTTTCAAAGCATTCTCCTTTTTCAGACCATCAGGCCTTCATATTTTCTCAGTTCATCTCTTCTGCTTTTCCAGTCGGGCAGGATCGCCTCAACTGCCGCGTAAAAATGCGCGGAATGATTGGCATAAAGGAAATGACAGAATTCGTGCACGACAACATATTCCGCGCAAGCCTCCGGCACATAGGCAAGCCTCGTATTAAAGGTGAGGACCTTTGTTCTCGGCGCACAGCTTCCCCAGCGCGACTTCATTCTGCGGTAACGGATCTCCGGCATTTCGCCGCCGCAGGCTACAGCAAAAGGCGGGTAATACATGGTGCAGAAAGCTTCCACAATCCTTTTGCAGCATTCGCCTTCTCTTGCCCGGCTCATTATCTCGATGCCGGATGCCTTTTGCTTCAACTTCTCCGCTTTCTCCAGCGATTGGAGAATCATCCGCTCGTTCGAGAGGAATAGATCTTCAATCTGCTTCATGGTGTGCCGGGAAGATGCAGAAACGTGGATGGTTCCGTCCGGGCGGATGCGCAGATTGATGTTTTTGACGGGCTTTCTTTCCAGTTCGTAAGGAATGGATTTCCCTCCGAGCAGGATGTTCTTTTGCTGGACGATCTTCTTTTTTACAGGTTCTTCTTCACGAAAGAACCCCGGCATGAAATTCAGCCGGGGCAGTGCCTTCTTATTTGTCAAGGTAGGATTTCAGCATCTCCTGCAGGAGCTCATCCCTGTCAATACGGCAAATCAATTGACGGGCATTGTTGTAGTTTGTAATATACGTCGGGTCTTCGGAGAGAATATAGCCGACCAGCTGATTGATCGGGTTATACCCTTTGACAACAAGGGAGCTGTACACGGAGGTGAGGATGTCCTTCATCTCGCTTCTTCCATCAACAGTTGTAAATTTTCTGGTTGCGTCTTCCATAATGCCAACAACCTCCTCATGAAATAATAATTTTGCCTGTAGGCATAGTATACACAAAAAAAAGGCAATCGTAAAGGGGATTTTTCAAAAAACAACAGCACCCCGGCAAGAAGCTTCTCCCGGGGCACTGTTCAAAAGAATCGCTGTTTTCAGCGGATGACAGCGTTGTACTGTTCTTTCAAGGCACGAAGGACGGATTTGACTGTAGAATCAGCATCGTCATCCGTCATGGTGCGGTCATCTGCACGCATAGTGAGTGAGAAAGCTACGGATTTCAGCCCATCCGCAATGTGGCGGCCGGTATAAACATCAAACACCGAGCAGCCCTTGAGGAAAGCTCCGCCGTTTTTCAGGATGCAATCGGAAAGGTCGCCAACCGGGATGGCATTGCTGCATACCACTGCGATATCACGGCTGACAGAGGGGAACTTGGGCAGTGGGGTATAAACCGGAAGTTCTCTGCGCAAAGCATAAAGCGCATCAAAGCTCAGCTCAGCACAGTAAAGTTCGGTATCGACCCCATAATTGGCGGCCACCGCCGGGTGAATCTGGCCGAACACGCCGAGGCATGCATCGCCTGCAAAGACTTTTGCACAGCGCCCCGGATGATAGGAAGCGTTCTCCTTCTCGGTGACAAAGCGCATTTCCTTGCCGGTAATGCCGGAGATCAACGTTTCCACAATGCCCTTGAGCTTGAAGAAATCGGTATCCGGACCATACAGGCCAATGGAAACGATTTTCGGCTCATCGGCAAGGCCGTCTTCCCGCTTCAGGTAAATTTTGCCGATTTCATACAGGAGCGCCGCCTTATTCCGGAAATTATAGTTCCGGGTGAGAATCTCAAGCATGGAGGGGAGCACCGTTGTACGCATGATGGAGGTATCCTCTCCCAGAGGATTGAGAATCTTCAGGCTGTCGCGCAGGGGAGAATCGACCGGCATACGGATTTTATCGTAATACGAGGGGCTGATGAAGGAATAGGTAATAATTTCGTCAAGCCCGAGGCTCCGCAGGATCTCACCCACCTGCCGTTCACACTGCTGCACAGGCGTGTAGCCTCCGCAGGTGCTGATTGCACCGGTGAACTTCGTCGGGATTTCATTATAGCCATAGAAACGGGCAACTTCTTCGGCAATGTCGGAATAATGCTCCACATCCGCACGCCAGGACGGAACATGAATGATCTCGCCTTCCATAGTGAAGCCCAGATCGATCAGGATCTTCTTCATGGTATCGGCATCGATATCCGTGCCAAGAAGGGCATTAATCTTCTCCGGCTCCAGCTTCAGCGTTGTCTCGCGGAAAGGCTCGGGAACCACATCGATCACACCGGGCACCACTTCGCCCGCACCGAGCATTTCGATCAGCTCACAGGCGCGTTCCACGGCTTTCATGGTGTTCTGCATATCCAGCCCTTTTTCGAAACGGGAGGAGGCATCGGTACGCATGCCGAGAGCGGTTGCCGTGCGGCGGACGGAAGGCCCGTTGAAGCAGGCGCTTTCAAAAAGAACCATGGCCGTATCGCCGACGATTTCGGAATTTTCGCCACCCATGACGCCTGCAACTGCAACAGGTTTTTCCGTGTCGCAAATGCAAAGCATATCGGTTGTGAGAGCTCTCTCCGTACCGTCGAGCGTGCGGATCGATTCGCCGTCTCTTGCGCGGCGGACGTGAATTTCACCGTTACCGACACAGGAAAAATCGAATGCGTGCATGGGCTGGCCGTATTCCATCATGACATAGTTGGTAATATCCACAATGTTATTGATGGGACGCATCCCGGCATTGCGGATGCGCTCCTTCATCCATTCGGGAGAGGGAGCAATCTTGACGTTTTTCACCATGCGGGCTGTATACCGCGGGCAAAGATCGGCATCTTCAATGACGATTTTTGCCAGTTCGGCAATATTGCCTTCTGCTTTGGCAGCAACAACAGGCTCATGGAGCTTCAGTTCTTTTCCGAAGGTTACGGCAGCTTCCCGCGCAAGGCCGATCATACAGAGGCAGTCAGGCCGATTGGGAGTGATTTCAAAGTCGACCACATGGTCATCAAGGCCCATCTTTACAGCCATATCATCCCCGGGCTGATAATCGCCCTGAAGGATCAGGATGCCGTTTTCGATGGCATAGGGGAAGTCGTGCTGGGTTGCGCCAAGCTCTTTGAAGGAGCAGAGCATCCCGTCAGACGGGACACCGCGCAGAGGTTTTGCCTTGATTTCAACCCCGCCGGGCAGGAGAGAACCGTCCAGCGCTGTGGGAACCAGATCTCCCTGACGCACATTCTGTGCACCGGTGCAGATCTGAACGGGAGCACCGTCTCCGACGTCGATCTGGCAGACCCACATATGGTCGGAATCGGGGTGACGCTCAATGGAGAGAACCTTGCCCACTTTGACATTCTTCATGGTCAGGCTGAGATCCTCCGTGGATTCCACTTTGGATCCGGACACGGACATTGCTTCTGCAAAAGCTCTGTCGCCCACCTCTGAAATTGGCAGGTCAACAAACTCTGTGAGCCATTTTCTGGAACATTTCATACTCTACACTCCCCCTTCTCAGAACTGCTCAAGGAAGCGCTCGTCATTTTCGAAAATGAGGCGCAGATCGGAAATCTTATACTCGCCCATTGCCAGGCGTTCCAGGCCCATGCCGAACGCCCAACCGGAGTAGACGTCAGGATCGATGCCGCAGCCGGCCAGCACTTTGGGATGAACCATCCCGCAGCCGAGCACTTCAATCCAGCCTTCTCCTTTGCAGGTGGGGCAGCCTTTCCCGCCGCATTTGTGGCAGCGGATATCCAATTCGGCACTGGGTTCAGTGAAAGGGAAGTGGTGCGGGCGGAAGCGGGTGACGGTTCCTTCCCCGTAGATTTTCTCCACCACGAGATTCAGGGTGGCCTTCAGGTCTGCCATGGTGACGCCCTTGTCTATCACCATGCCTTCGATCTGGTGAAACATCGGAGAGTGCGTGGCATCCACTTCGTCCTTTCGGTAAACACGGCCGGGAGCAATCATACGAATGGGGAGGGTTTTCGTCTCCATGGCATGCACCTGCATGGGAGACGTCTGCGTGCGGAGAAGGATTTTGCTATCAGGAGTGAAATAGAAGGTGTCCGTCCACTCACGGGAAGGATGAGAATCTTCAATGTTCAGCTTTGTAAAGTTATAATCGGCAAGCTCAACTTCACTGCCGTCAAGGATCTCGAAGCCCATCCCGATAAAGATATCTTTAATCTGATCGAGAACGTTATACATCGGGTGCTTATGGCCAAGGCGGGTTTCCGCTGCAGGAAGTGTTACGTCAACCGCTTCCGCCTCCAGCTTCTTTTCCATCAGCGCCGAAGCAAGCACCTGGCGGCGCGCTTCAATTGCAGCTTCGATATCGCCGCGGAGCTTGTTGGCAAGCTGCCCCATCACAGGGCGCTCCTCTGCCGAAAGGCCTCCCATCTGGCGGAGGATCCCCGTCAGTTCGCCCTTCTTGCCGAGATACTTGACCCGGAGTGCTTCCAGAGAGTCAACATCTTCGCTCTCCAGAATCGCTCTGATTGAAGCTTCTCTGAGCTTCTCCATCATTTCTTTCATAACGGTTTTCTCCTTCTATTTCATTTACTTATAAACTCTCGGAACGCGCTTGGTAACACTGCACAGCAGCTCATAGGGAATCGTGCCGGCTGCTTCGGCCAGCGCATGGATATCGGCATGCTCACCGAATAACTCCACCTCGGTACCGACCTCTGCTTCATAGAGGTCCGTCAGGTCAGCCATGCACATGTCCATACAAACAGTGCCAATCTGTGGAGCCATCCCCCAAGGCGTTGCAAAGCTGCATTTGCCGGATGCTGCCCGCGGCAGCCCGTCGGCATAGCCGAGAGCAAGCACCCCGACGCGGGTTTTCCGGGTGGTCTCATACTTTCTGCCGTAAGAGATAAAAGTTCCCGGCTCATAATGTTTGATGGTAGACACGGTTGTGACGAAGCGCATACAGGGTTTCAGGTTGAGAGGCCGGTTTTCATCCCCATATCCGTAAAGCAGCAATCCTGGCCGCACCATATCCAGCGCCATCTCAGGATAGTTCACAACCGCACCGCTGTTTGCGCAGTGACGCAAGGGGAAAACAATTCCGTAGCGCTGCTGCAGCTCTTCCACCACATGCAGAAACAGAGAAAACTGCCTCTCGGTATAGGAACGATTCTCCTCTCCCGGTTCATCAGAAACTGCGAAATGGGTATAAATCCCTTCCGGATGCAAGCCGGGCAGGCTGCAGGAACGGGCAATATTTTCAATCCCCTTCTCAGAGAGGCTGCCGTCGCACAGAAAGCCTAGACGCGACATGCCGGTATCAACCTTGATGTGGATGAGAAGCTCCCTGCCAAGCTTTGCAGCCTCAGCAGAGTATTCTTCTGCCTTGGCAAGATTTGTAACCGTCTGGGTCAGGGAATTTTCAATCAGGCAACCGGTGTATTGCCAGGGTGTGTGCCCGAGAATCAGGATGGGCATGGTGATTCCGCCGTCACGCAATTCAAGAGCCTCATCAAGACAGGAAACCGCAAGATAATCTGCTCCGCAGGCCTGCAAAAGGGAGGCTACCCGCATGGCGCCGTGCCCATAGGCATCTGCCTTCACAACGCCAAGAAAGCGGCACCCGGATGGAATGTCGCTTCTGATGGCTTCATAATTGTGTTTGATGTTGTCCAGGCTGATTTCGGCCCAGGTTCGCTTTTGAAGATCGTTCATGTTTATCAACTTCTTTGTTTATGCAATAATCCGGCGTGCTTCGACCCCATAGCAGGGGTATTTGCTCAACTCCGTTATAATAACGCCGGAAGAGGAATTCGCCGCATGGATAAACTTCCCGTTGCCGATGTAGATTCCCGAATGGCCGATGTAGGAACCGTAGGTATAAAAACACAAAACATCGCCCATGCGGAGATCGGAAAGATCGACGTGTATCCCGTTTTTCGCCTGGCTTGCTGCAACACGATTCAGCTCATACCCGAACTGACTGTAAACATACCAGACAAAACCGCTGCAGTCAAACCCGGTGGAGGGATCCTTCCCTGCCCAGGTATATTTTGCTCCCAGAAAACGACAGGCAAATTCCGCCACATCAATCCCGGTTGCACCGGAAACCCCCGCAGGAGCAGATCCCACTGGACTCTCTGCAGCATTCGACGCAGACGGAACGAGCAGATTCTGCGCCGGAGGAGCCGGGGTTTCTTCCGGCTGAGCTGTAGCAAGAGGATAGGGGCTTCCCGAGGGCATCGGGAGCGGCGTAGAAGCAGGAACAGGCGTGGGAACCGGCCGGGCAGTCGGCACAGGAGTAGGAACCGATGTCGGAGCAGGGGTAGCGGAAGGCCGCGGCGTCGGCTCATAGGCCGGCATGACAGGCCATGCAGAGGGATAAGGCGTTTGCGAAGAGGCCGGCACAGCAGTGCTGACAGGTGCCGGAGACGCCGAGTGCACGGGCGTCGGCACCGGTGTAGCAACAGGCACTGCTGCAGGCGCGGGTGCCGTGCTGTTCTCGGAAAGGAAAACATCCTCCCCGATTTGCCCGGGTGTACCGGATGCGGGCTGAGATGCCCCCTCATCGACATAGAGATCAGGCCCTGCAACTTCCAGATATTCGGAAGACATATAGCCTGAGCCACCGGGATATCTCACCGCAACCCAAACTCCTTCAGATTGGGCAAGGATCTCCACCACCGTACCCTTTTTCAAAGTATCCGTGACTTTATACCCCAGCCCCGGCCCGGAGCGCACATTGACGCCCTTGCCGGTGACAACTGCCGTATCGGCAGAGGCCGAAAACGGAAGCACGGAAACAATCAACAGCAGGGCAAGAGCAAGGGCAATCCAACGGTACCGCATCAGAATGCCTCAGCCCTGGGCGAGAGCACGCTCCAGCCAGACAGCAGCCACATCGATTGCAGAATACAGGCTGCTCTTTTCACTTTTCTTCACCACGCGGTCACGGGATTTGATGGAAGAATCTGTCAGCTGAAGCTGGAGAGAAACCTTCGTCGCCACATCGAGATCTTTTACTTTTTTGGATTCCAGCACCTGCATCATCACAATATACTTATCGGCAAAGCTGCCGTAATAAATCATATTGTCTTTTCTCAGGAGCGGATGACCCTTATACTCTAATCTTGCCAAAATAAACACCTCCGAATATTCTATGAGAAAGTACCAAATTTGCCAAACAATGTCAAGCCTTTATCCAAAAATCACAATGTTGTTGCTGAACCAGTCATTCTGAGGCTGGTTGCCGGAGTACATACCGTTGTCGGAAAAGATGCCGCCGTTGGAAGAGGTATCCGGTGCCACATAGATTTCCGGCTGATAGTCTCCCGTGATGGTGAGCCCCGGGAACTGCGCCGTGCTGTAATCGGAAAACGGGGAAGCGGACGGATTGTTCGGTAAAACGAGGTCTGCGTCCGTAATGCCAAACACACCGGTGTTGGGTCCAAGATACGGATACGTAAATGAGCGGTAAGGCAGGCCTTCATGCACAGGCCGCATGACGGCTTTCCACAGCCTTGCAGCAGGGTTCCCGCTGACGTTGATGCGGGCCGGCGTATCAAAACCCGTCCATACAGCAGCAACATAATAAGGCGTGCAGCCGACAAACCATCTGTCCTTATATTCGCCGGAGGTACCGGTTTTACCGGCAACCGGCATATTGCCGAGATTTGCCTCGGTTCCGGTGCCGTTCTCAACGGCATTTTCCAGCATATACGTCATTACATGAGCGGTATTCGGGGAAAAGGCCTGAATGGTGCTGGGCGAATTGTCGATTACCGTTTTCCCCTGTTTATCCGTTACGAGAGAATAGGTTCTGCTGTAGGTAAAAACGCCGTCATTGACAAAAGAGCAGTAGGCAGCGGCCATCTCACGGCAGGTAATCCCATTGGTGAGCTGCCCCAAAGCCATCGGCGCATAGGAACAGTCATCCGGGACAAGGCTCGTCACCCCGAGCTTCTGAATGAGATAGTTATAGCACACCTCGGGCGTCAGCTTGTCAACAATCTGCGCGGCAACCGTATTGAGAGAATACTGCAGAGCCTCAAAAATCGTCATCAAGCCGTAGTTTTCTCCGCCGTCGTTCTGGGGGAACCAGCTGGTTCCGCTCAACGTGATATAGGATTCATCCCGCACCCAGGTGTTGGGGGTGATATATCCGAGCTCCGTTGCCGGACCGTAGGAAGCGATGGGCTTGAACGCCGAGCCGGGAGAGCGCTGTGTGGTCGTAGCACGGTTGAGGGGGAAGTTTCTGTCCTTTTCCCCAACACCGCCGGAAAGCGCAACAATAGCCCCGTTATACGGGTTCATCACCACAATGCTGCTCTGCAGCTGCTGGGTTCCCGACGTTCTCGGGATGGCATTGAGATCTTCATATATATTGTCCACCGCCGTCTGAATATCCGGGTCGAGACAGCAGTAGATCTGATAGCCACCGTTGAAAACCAGCGTCCGCGCTGCCGAGGTGCTGATTCCCTTCAGCCTTGCCAGATCGCGAATCACATCTTCAATGACGGTTTCTTCATAAAAGGTGTAAAACTGATGAACGGAGTCTTACTCCGGAGTACGGGCAAAGTACAGCTGCTCTGCTTCGGACTGCTTGTATTCCTCATAAGTAAGGAAGCCCTGATTATACATCTCCCGCAGAATGGTCTCCTGACGGCGCTTGTTATTCTCTTCGTTATAGAAGGGGTCATAATACGTCGGCAGATTGGTAATGCCTGCAATCGATGCGCACTCCGCCAGGGACAGTTCCGAAACATCCTTGCCGAAATACTTCTGGGCAGCTCGTTGAACACCCCAACAGCCTTCTCCGAAATAGGCCACGTTGAGGTACCACTCCATGATTTCCTTTTTATCGTATCGCTTTTCCAGCTCCAGGGCACCGAATATTTCTTTCAGCTTACGCTGAACGGTAACCTCGTCATTCCCCGTAACGTTTTTTAAAACCTGCTGGGTAATCGTCGAACCGCCGTAGGTCTTGCGCATGGTGAAGAACATATCGATCAGGGCACCGGAAGTTCTGTACCAGTCAACGCCCTTATGGTCATAAAAACGCTTGTCTTCAATGGCAACGACAGCCTGTTCCATATAGTGCGGGATTTGCTCATATTCCACCCAGTCATGGGTTTCAAGGCCTGTGAGCGTGACAAGCTCTTTGTATTCTCCCGAACCGTCATTGTACCAGATGGTGCTGGCCTGGTTGATGGTATAATCGGATAGGGAGACATCGACTTCGGAAACAAGGAAGTTTTTTACATAATAGGCAAAAATGCAGGCAAACAACATTCCTGCAAGCAGGAGCACAATGACCGCGGATCCGAAGAACTTCAGAATGAACCGTGCCACGGAAGCAATCCCGTCCATGATCCCGTCGGTTACCTTGTAGGCCGCGTACCCGAGCTTTCCCGCTGCAGACGATTTTTTCTTCGACTGTTCGTCCTCCAACTGTCATCCCTCCTTTGCGATAAAACTGATTGTTTATTATAACATAGCTTGTCAAGACGGTACAGTGTAAAAATAGAAAAGAAATTGTAAACGTTTGGAAACTATCTCCCTATTGATTTCTTGGAAAAACTATTGTATTATATATTCATGAACGAGATCAGGAGGTCAAGTGAATGAGTGACTTTAACAGCGAAGGCGATCTTGTCACCATCGTGGATGACGACGGGCAGGAATTCGAGCTGGAGTATATTGACGAGATTGATTATAACGGCAGCACCTACGTCGCATTTCTCCCTGCAAACATCGATGAAAACGATCCGGATTACGGTCTGGTAATTCTCCGCAGCGTGCTGGACGAAAACGGAGACGAGCTTTTTGAATCGATCGACGATGATGCTGAGCTTGATGACGTTTATAACAAGTTTATGGTTCTCCTCTTTGACGACGAGGAAGACGAGCCTGCGGAAGATTAATCATCTTGCCTGCTGCGGCTGTGTTGCCGTTTTCGGCAGTACGGTCCGTTAAACCCACATCTCTTATAAGGGATGCCGATTTGAGTCTGCGGATTGCAGGCCTCCCGGCTTATGCTGGAAGAAGGAAGCGCGAAACAGAACTTAGGCGACCCACCTGCTCACTTTGTGCAGGTTATAATTGGGCCGGCACGGCACAGTGGGAATTCCCCCGGGAGCAATCCCGGGGGAATTTTTTATTGTTTCAGTTGTTTCAGTTTTTCATTCAGTTTGCTGTAAATCCGCCGGACAAACCAGGGCTCCGAAGAGGCCTTCAAGGCGTCCTCCAGTGAAAACCAGGCAACCCCTTTGTTTTCATCCTCACAGATTGTCAAAAGATCTCCTTCATCGGCTTCCAGAAGATACGTGACATTTAAATGAAGATGACTCGGCACGTACTTCCCTCGCTTTTCATGCCCATCCACTGTCAGGACCTCGAGTGAGAAAAGTTCCTCCGAGACGGCAGCAACATTTTTGACGCCCGTTTCCTCCCGCACTTCCCGCAAAGCAACTGCGAGAAGATCTGTTTCGCCGTCTGCGTGCCCTCCCGTCCAGGACCAGGAATCATAAATCTTATGATATACCATGAGAACTTTCGTCCTCTCACGGTTGACAACCCATGCCGAGGCCGTCATATGGGCGATTCGGTTTTCGCGCTCAAAGGCGTCTTCGTTTTCAGCAAGAAAACGGAGAATCACCTCTTTGTCGGCAGCTTCCTGCTCATTCCAGGGGCAATAATCCTGGATCTGTTCAGTCAATCGGATACGATTCACGGTGCTACCTCCTTGAGATACGCCTCGATATCAAAGGGGACGGTTTTTTCATCCTTCCGCAAATAAAGCGGATGATGCGGATGCCCTGCCTTGGAACATTTGCCGACACAGAGCCAGCGCGCATGATACTGCTCGCCGATGGTGACCATATCCTTTACACAGGACGGCAGGTAAGGGCGCTTGGTCAGAATCGTCCCCCAGGCTGCCCAGACAGCCGGCTCGATTCCCTCTCCCACATGGGACAGGATATAAGCAAACGCCCGCATGTTTTCCTCATGAAGCCGAGGGTTGAAGGTTTTGTCCATCAGGTCAGGATCAGTCGCCCGCTGGGCATACACGTTGAACATGATGAAACTGTCGAACCCGTTGGCAAGGGCAATACGCGAAACCGACTTCAGCGTGTTGTCAAGATCGTCCGGTGCGGCAGTGGACGGGTTAATTCCGATGCAAATCAGCGGGTTTTCTCCCCGTGTGCCGAGAATATAACGGTACTCGGTGTAAAAATCCGGCACGTAAATCCAGCGGGTCGGATCATATCCACCGCTTTTTCCGGAAAGAGCAAGTGCATCCTCGAAAGAGAGCAGCTCAGTGTTGCAGCTCTCCCCGGCCGGGATATGCGGCATTATCCGTTCACCGCTTTCAGAAGCTGCTCTGTACGGTCAGTTGCTTCCCAGCGAACGCCGAGATCTTCTCTCCCGATATGGCCGTAAGCCGCAAGGCTGCGATAGATCGGCTTGCGAAGATCCAGATCACGGATGATGGCAGAGGGCCGGAGATCGAACACTTTTTCCACAGCAGCGCTCAGCACGGCATCGTCAACCTTTCCGGTGCCAAACGTCTCAACCAGCACGGAAACAGGTCTTGCAACGCCGATGGCATAGGCAAGCTGCACCTGGCAGCGCTCTGCCAAACCTGCAGCCACCACGTTTTTCGCCACATAGCGGGCAGCATAAGCGGCGCTTCTGTCCACTTTTGTCGGGTCCTTGCCGGAGAATGCACCACCGCCGTGAGGAGCGCTTCCGCCGTAGGTATCCACAATGATTTTTCTGCCGGTGAGGCCGGAATCTCCCTGTGGTCCGCCGATGACGAAACGCCCTGTCTGGTTAACATAATATTTTGTCTTTTCGTCCAGCAATTCACTCGGAATCACAGGTTTGATCACAAGGTCAATGATATCCCGGCGGAGATCTTCCATATCGACTTCCGGTGCATGCTGGGTAGAGACCACAACCGTGTCCACACGAACCGGTTTTCTCTGCTCGTCATACTCCACCGTCACCTGGGTTTTTCCATCCGGGCGCAGATAGGAGACAAGGCCTTTTTTCCTGATCTCGGTCAGACGCTTTGCCAGCTTATGGGCCAGGGAAATCGGCAGAGGCATCAGTTCCGGTGTCTCCGTGCAGGCATAACCGAACATCATCCCCTGATCACCGGCGCCGTTCTGAAGCTCGGCATCTTCGCCGCTTTTGTTTTCCAGCGCTTTGTCCACTCCGAGGGCGATATCGGCAGACTGCTCGTCGATGTTGACGACAACCCCGCAGGTTTCACTGTCAAAACCGTATTTGGCACGGTCATACCCGATGTCACGGATGACACTCCGGGCAATGCCGGCAATGTCCACATACGTCTTGGTAGAAATTTCTCCCATGATATGCACAAGACCTGTGGAAGCGGTGGTTTCGCAGGCGACGCGGGCGTCGGGATCCTCTTTCAAAATTGCATCGAGAACAGCATCTGAAATCTGGTCGCAGATTTTATCCGGATGCCCTTCCGTCACAGATTCCGATGTAAAAAGATAGTGTGCCATAATATCATTATTCCTCCTTCATAAAATACAAAAAACACAAAATCCCTGCCTTCCGGCGGGGATTTCACATTTAAAGCTGCAGCCTCATCTCTCGTCACCGCCGGATTTAGCACCATGCCGCATGGGCTGGTTGCTGTGAGATCATCGGGCCGTTCCCTCCCTCACTCTTGATAAGGTGTTCAATTGTCATGCCGTATTATAGCAGAATTCTTTTCTTTGTCAACTGCTTTCAGTTAAACTTGATTAAAACAGAACATACAACAGTGCGGGCAGCGTCAGCATGCAAAGGACGGTTGTCAGCATAATGCACTCGGAAGTATATTTCGGATCATACCCATATTGAATCGAAACAGGCGTGCAAAGCGTTCCGGCAGGGCAGGCCGCTATGACAACTACACTGAGAAGCAGCACGTCATTGTGGATAAACGGCCGGAATACAAAATAGACCAGAAGCGGGGTTACAATCAGCCGGATCAGGCTGAGCAAATAAAGCTTTTTGTTCAGAAACGCTTCCTTCAAACTGACAGGCCCGAGCGTGGCTCCGATCACCAGCATGGAAACCGGGACCGTCCCGGCTGAAACGGTGCTGAAAAATTCTGTGACGGCTCTCGGCATGCGGATGTGAAACACAAAAATCACCAGAGAAAGAAGCGCTGCAATCAGCGGCATGGTAATAATATCAGCGAGGCGGGCTCCGCTTTTTCCTTTTCCTCTGTTCAATTGCCAAACCCCGTAAGTATAGAGAAACAGATTGAAGGGGACGCTGGAAATGCCGAGATAGAACACAGCCTCTCCGCCTTTCATCACCTGCACGACCGGGATGCCTACAAACAGCGTGTTGACTGCCGACAGAAGAAGGATGGTCTGCGGAGCCGTTTGCTTTTCATCAAAATGTGCACAGATCGTCGCAATCCCGTAAAGCAGAACAAAAACCGCCATCATGACAGAAAAAGCGAACCACAGTTCTTTCGGAGGCAACTCCGGTCTTTCGCCCAAAACGGAATTTACAATGGAAGCCGAAAGCAGCACATTCACCAGAAGCCAGCTTGCAGACTTTGCAAAATCCCTGCTGAGAAAGCCTTTTCGCGCCGCCCAGTAGCCAATCACAAGCAGCACGAAAAAAATCAGCATTTTAATCAGTAGCCCAGAAAAATCCATCGTGATATATCCTCTTTTCCGATAGTCAACGTATTCTACTATCCCGTGAAGGAAAACGCAAGCCTTTCAAGGATGGTTTCAGATTTTTTTATGTACATCCGAATGAAAATAGTGTAAAATATGGTGTTGTCATTCCTGTCAAGTATAACAGACGATGTTTCTTATAAAGCAATACAGAAAGGAAACTCCTATGGACGAAACAAGAAGTGATGAAGTGACGACCGCGCAGGATGCCATTGTTCCTGCCGGTGACCTCCCTGCACCGGTTAGCAGCACTTTGAAGCCGGACAAAGCAACCGTAAAAGCCTACCGGAAGCAGGCCCGTGCCGAAGGCGCACAATATCTGAAAGAAAAAAAGGACTGCGCAGATGCTGCCGAAAATAAAGCGTTTCGGAAAAAATGGAAGCAGCGCAAAAAGGACTTTAAAGCCGGGCTGCGCCAGGTGGATCAGGCAGAACAAAAAGCCCGGAAAAAGGGCTTTCGAGCCTTCAAAAGGCGCATCCACCGCGGCCGAAGGGTTCGCAACACCATTCTTGCGCTGGTGCTACTTGTATGTCTGGTTTTCTTTGGCTGGCCATCTGCTCAGGCTTACTGGCGAATCCGGAAAATTGCAAAATATACAACCACCGGATCCGAGGTTGACATGGCAAGAGCTTCCGCCTACATGCTTTCTGCTGAGCTGTGTGACGAGGGCTTCGTCCTGTTGAAAAATGATGACAACCTTCTCCCTCTGGAAGAAACGAAGCTCAATGTCTTTGGGGATGATGCGTATCGATCCGTCTCCTCCGGTGAAGAAGTATCCCTGATCGACGCCCTTGCCGATCACGGTATTTCGGCAAACCCGGAACTCGGGAACTACTATCAGAAGCTGCTGGCAGAGCCGGATAATCTGCCCGGTAAGTTGAAAGCCCGTATCACTGCCCTTGTCTCCCGCTCGGAGCCGGACGCCTGGCATATGCCGGATGCCTCCGTGATTCGCAGCGCCAAAAGCTATTCTTCCCAGGCGCTTCTGGTTCTCTCTGCGCTTCCGGCCGATGGCGAAACACCTTCTTTATCCGGCACGCAGATCATGTAGGAAGGCAGCTCCCAACGCCAGGTTCTTGATAAAATCTGCAAAGAGTTTGAGCATGTCATTCTGATCATTCGCTCCGGCGGTGCTGTTGAGCTGGGGTTTTTGTCCGCATACGATTCCATCGATGCCGTGCTTTGGATCGGCTTGCCGGGGGCACGCGGGTATTCCGAACTTGCCGGAATTCTGGCGGGCGAAATCAATCCCTCCGGCCGGACGACCGACACGTGGGTATCTTCCCTCTCCTCCGATCCTGCCGTTCTTGCTTCCTCCCTGAGCTACTACGCCAACATGAGCGACCAGTACGCGCTTTCATTCCGGGAGGGGATTTACGTCGGATACCGGTATTACGAGTCCCGTTTCGGGACAGATGAAGAAGCGTATGCAAACCATGTGATGTTTCCTTTCGGGCATGGTCTCTCCTATACGGAATTTACGGAGGAACTGACCGCCCTCTCAGCCGAGGACGAAACCGTCACTGCCGAAATCACGGTTGTGAATACCGGTGACGTCCCTGGAAAAGACGTCGTGGAGCTCTATTGCTCCGCCCCCTATGATGCTTCCCGTGGGATTGAAAAGCCTTCCATTGAGCTTGCCGGGTTTGGCAAAACCGATGTTCTGGACCCGGGGGAGGAAGAGGTTGTGACCATCACTTTCCCGATGCGAGATCTTTCTTCCTGGTCGCTTGCAAATGGCTGTTACCTGCTGGAAGCCGGGGATTACCGCTTCACTGTGGGAAAAGACGTCCATGCAGCGCTCCTCTCCGCCGATTCGGAAACCTTCACCGTGGAAGAAGATGTTCTCTATCAGGCAGACGATCTTACCGGTGCGTCACTTGCAAATCGCTTTGCCTTTGCAAGTGACGGCAGCGCCGTTCTATCCCGTGCCGATTGGGACGGTGTTTCTTTCGAAGATCCCAGAAAGCAGATTGCCTCCGACGAACTGAAAAATGCACTGCAGGCCTATCGCAACGGGGAAACCGGCCCTGTCTATCCCACAAAACAACCCACCTATGAAAACGATGGGAACGCCTCTCTTTCAGCCCTGAAAGACCTTGCGTATGATGACGAAAAATGGGATGCTTTCCTTGATGCTTTTAAGCTGAATGAGATGATCCGCCTCACTGCCAACGGAGCGTACCACACCGAAGCCATCAGCCGCCTCGGCATTCCCGATTCCCGTTTCTCCGAGGGCACCACCGGCATCCATCCGATTCTGGCCTCATTCTCCACGGTCTCTTATCCCTCAGAAGCTGTGATCGGCGCCACCTGGAATACTGCCCTTGCTGAAAAATACGGTGCAACAATTGCCTCAGAGGCTGCCGCTTACGGTTTGAATGGCCTCTATGCCCCGAGTGCTGCCGTTCGCCGCTCCGCTGTGAGCGGGCAGGCAGGCGAGCTCTTTTCGGAAGACCCTCTTCTCTCCGGGAAAATGGCTGCTTCCGCAGTTTCTGCCATGCAGAAAAAACAGATTATCGCTGTGGCAAGGAACTTCCCCTTCAGCGATGCTGAAAGCGGGTTCGGGAAAAACGTCTTCTCCTGGATTGATGAACAGACTCTGCGGGAAATCTATCTCCGTCCGTTTGAGATTCTTGTCAAGGAGGGCAATGGGAAAGGCCTGATGGCTTCTTCTGCCGGAATCGGCGTAGAACAGTGCTCCGCTTCCTCCCCCTTGCTGAACGATCTTCTGCGGGAAGAATGGGGTTTTGAAGGAATTGTTTCGACCGATCTGCTGCACTCCTCCGGTATGAACCCGACCCTTGCCCTGAAAAACGGTGCCAACCTGATTTTCAACCCCAGCCTTGCCTCCCTGGATCAGGTGCTGGAATGGGAAATCAGCAAAGATCCTTCGATTGCCTGGGCACTTCGCGAAGGCGTCCATCGGATCTGTTATACACTGGTCAATAACACATCACTCGGATAACTGCAGATTTGAAAGTTCCCATGACGAAAGCAGGAGGCCCCTCGCCCCCTGCTTTTTTATGATTTTAATTTCTGATCGATCCGGGTTGCAATCTGCTTCCGGTTCTTTCAATCTCCGGAAAGGTCTTCAAAATCTTTTTTCTTGATGTTTTTCATTTCCGAAAGCCCTTCGGTAAGCACAATGGTCTCCTGCTGCCCGTCATAGAAAACATAGCTTTCAGGTAGTTTGCGAAAATGCGAGTGTTCTCCGAAGTACGCTTCTTCATCGATCCACTCCCCTCCCGTAACGCAACGAAACTCATATGTTCCAGTGGGGACGGAAACCGTGCAGGCATCCCCTGCTCTGACGTAGAAAATCAGCACCAGAAGACCGTGCCTGTCGTACATGCGGAAACAAATATCCGAGCGGCTGCCGTTTTTCACAAACACACTGCCCCGTTCATTGCCGTACCGCCGATAAAAAACCGTTCCGGTTTCCGGATTCCCGTTCTCCCTCTCCACAGTGACAATTTGCACCTGCGGCGGCGTGACGGTAGGCCGCGGCGTTCCGGGCGTGCTTTCCGGCAGGGGCGGCATTTTCTGTACGCTCTGATAAACAGCAGCTCCGCAGAAAACCGTGAGGAGTAAAATCAGAACGGCTGTACCGGTAACCGGCCAGCGGACCAGAGCAAGAATCCCTGCAATCACGGTGAGGACAACAATGGCAGCCAGGCCGCAAAGAATTGCCGCTTTGGCTGAAACAGCCGCTGTTGCCTCTCCCTCAGCCAGCAGCATTTCAAAAAAGCGCATACCCGGACGGGCTGCAGCAGCAAGCGCTCCAGCCAGGAGGAAGAAAACCACTCGGTTCCGTTTTCGCTTTTTTTTCTTCTCGTTCTCGTCCATGGGTGAATAATAGCATAAAATATGCCTCTCGGCAAGGGAACAATAAGGATTGTCCCAGAAGGCGATCTCTTACAGAATATGTTTTAACAGGTTTACCAAAATTCCGTGAGATTGTGAGATAATGCAGCATCCGGTTGCTCTTGGTTACCGTTTTCAGAAACAGAAAACAAAAAACTTTCGAAGCTCATGCTGTGTTTTCAACAGAAACTCGAAAGTTTTTTTGTAAGTTAACGTTGTTTCAATTACAGTTTTCCCCTGCTTGTTCCAACGCTCTATTTCTAAAGTAGATGATAATCCCTGTCGCCACCATCATTGTATTAAGAATGTAAAAGGCCATTACGTACCAATGGACCGTATCATACCATGGCGTAGGGGAATAATATGAAATCAGAAGGAACTTCCCCGTCAAAGCAAAAATATATCCTGCAAAGATAAATGAATAAAACAGCAAGCTGATTCCTTTTGTTGTGCGAGCTTTCCATGCCTTGATAATGTTTATCGGCCAGGAAATACCAAAACAAATAACCATCAGCATTTCCATATAACTTGCGAAATTCAGCATAATAGATCCTTCCTATTCATTTTTTAAGAACCTTTATAACGTCAGGAACAAAAAACAATTCTCTCAATTTCGCGTGAAATTGGAGAAGCCCCACCGCCGAGATCCCCCATGGAGACCATATAAGTAGCGCAAAGCCCGGTTTCTGTATTAACAAATAAATGGGTGCCAAAAGCTCCGGACCATCCAAACGTTCCGGGAGCGACAGCAATGTGCGCCGCTGCGGGATCCTCAAATACCAGAAAGCCTAAGCCCCAGGCGAGTCCACTCATGTAGGCATTAGCCGCTGTCAATTGATGCGTTGTACGCATAAGCTTAAGACTATCTTCTGTGATAATGCGAGTTCCGTCCAGCTCGCCCCCATTGAAGAGCATATGGGTAAAACGATCATAATCATAAAGCGTACTGAAGAGCCCCCCACTGCCGCTGTTATAATGTTCGCTGCTTTTGGTCAACGAAAAAACAGGGAAACTATCCACATCTAGTTTAACAAGAGTACCTTCAACACTGTTATATATGGAAGCAAGACGGGATGCCATGTCACCATGCAGATAGAAACTGGTATCAGCCATTCCCAATGGTCGGAATATTAATTCCTGCATGAGATCCTCAAGGCGTTTTCCTGAGGCAATTTCAAGGATACGCCCGAGAATTTCAAAACCGACAACAGGGGAATACGCGGCGGACTCACCTGGTTTAAAGTCAAATGGCATGTTGCCCATTTTCTCAATTCGTTCCGCTAAAGACTCGCCGGGCAGTGAATTTTCATCAAAATATGCATTGCCTTTAGCCCCCTGCCCAAGTCCCGAACAGTGATTTAAAAGATGGCGTACAGTTATGGCTTTCTTATCATCGGGATAAGAAGGAAAGAATTTGAGCAGATCATCATCCAAAGAAAGTGCACTCTCCTCACCCAGTCGCATGGCAGTTACTGCGGTTGCCAGCTTTGTCAACGAGGCCATATGAAAAACCGTACGATCATCCATTGTTAAGTGAGAATCTAAATCAGCCAGGCCAAAGCACTCACTGTAGATGAGTTCTCCATCCTTGCGAACCTTTAGCCCGCAGCCGGGAATACGGTTTGAATCAAGAAGGCCAAGAAAGTACGCATTGAGTTTCTCAGTCATATCGTGAATGTTTTTCATATTACTCTACCATCCTTCTGACCAGTTCAGCCTGTGATTCATAAGAGAAACCATGGTCATTTAAAAATTTATGCAAATCCATGCCGCGGAGATAGTTCAGAAACTGAACCATGGTTTCAGCTCTTGACTGGAGGAGCTCTCTGCTGTGATCCATATTTTGGGAGAGAGTGGAGCTTTCTTCCTTTAATTTTCTGTATATTCCATGATCGAAATTTGAGTTATAGATTTCCGTGACCATATAATCCGAAATGATGTCATCATCAGATACTCCGCAAAGGGTGAGGAGTGTGGCAGCAGTCATGCCAGTACGATCTTTTCCTCCAGTGCAGAAAAATGCAACAGCCCCTTTTTTAATTCCGCAAAGAATTTTATTAAATACTCGAGCAATTTGTTCCGGACTGTTCTCATAAATGTTGGAGTATTGCATGACAAGACTGATGGTCATAGAATCATCTTGCTTTTTTTCAGCTGCAAAATGCTGCAAGTTAATAAAAGGGAGGTTGACATACTCAAAAAATTCAGGGGGATTTACAGGTCGTTGTTTAGCTTCTGACTCGCCACGGAGATCAATTAATGTTTTGATCCCGAGGCTTTCTAATTTTTCCCAGTCACTCGGAGTAAGATATCTCAGACATTCTGTACGAAAAAGCTTTCCCCAGCAAGTCGTATATCCTTGCCGGGTGGGATATCCGCCAAGATCTCTGAAATTGTTTGCGTTCTGAAGGAGAATTCGTCTCTGACAATTCATCATAATCTGCCTCTTATACTTTTTCTGTATGCTGCGGGAGAAATCCCTGTTTTTGCTTTATATAACCTATAAAAATAGTTTGGATCTTTAATTCCTACGATATCTCCAATGTTTTGCACCGGTATTTCTGTGTCGCGCAGAAGCTCTTTTGCCTTGAGAATACGTAACTGTATAACATAATCCTGTGGCGTTACACGAAAGTTTTTTTTGAAGATTCTGCAAAGATAGTATTTACTGTACCCGGATATTTCCGCCATCTGATCCAGACTTATATTTTCGGCGTAATGTGTATACACGAAATCAATCAGCGTATGAATGCTTTCCGGTACACCTGCCCCGGTGAAACGGTAATCAGGAGTTGAACGGATGAGATACAAAACGATGTTTTCCAAACTGTTGGATACATCAATGTCTCTGTAGGGAGAGGGGATCTGGAAATAGTGAGCGGCGCGTTCCAGAAGGTCCTGCAAATGTCCGTCAATAGAATGATGGAAAATCGGAGTATTATTTCTGGAGTATAAATTGTAAAGATATTCTGCATCCTTGCCATAAAAATGAATGACACAGTGTTTCCAGCTTTCTCCGACAGTGCTATAGTGATTCTTTTTCATACAATTGATAAAAAAACCGTCTCCCGGACCGAGAGCATAAGAATTTCCTTCGTAAGTTAGCAAACCGTTTCCTTCATAAGTAAAAACAATCTGGAAAGAACGATTATTCTGCCGGTCGGTGAAAAAACGTTTTCCCATCTCTTGGTATGAAAAACTCTGAATATAAAGGAGTTCTTCAAGAGCATAATCACTTAAAGGATAAATCTTCAGTGAATAATGAATGCCGTCATTTAAGAAAGTGGTGTTTCCATATATGGAATTGCAGATATCGGCATAATTGGGAGATAGCCCCTGATATCTGCGCATTACGTTATAATGAAATGCATCGTCGGTATTGCTAACAGCAGTTTTTGTGTTGTCGTTTTTTATAAAGCTACTTAAATCAAACATGGCTTCAACCTGCTAATATAAGGATGACAATATAATCCTGTTGTAGAAGCAATCATAACATTTGATTTTTTTGGTGTCAAGAGTAAGATTGGTGATTTTTACTTATTTTATTGATTACATGACGGTCAAAATTGTGCTTATATTAGGCAATTTTATCTATTTCTGTTTCGCCGACATGCGGATATAATAAGGTAAATAAATTGAAGTTTAACTTTCAACAGATAGATTAAGCATAATAGAGGTGAGTGGCTTATGGGAAAATACATTGTGAAAAGGATCCTTTGGTTGATACCGATTACTCTTTTGGTTATCGTTTTTGTCTACACAATTCTTTTTTTTGCACCTGTTGACAGAGCTCGGGCAGCATTGGGTATGGGGGCTTCCGAGCAGGCCATTGCGGAATTTAATGAAAAAAACGGTTTGGACAAAGGATATTTGGGCGGGCTCATTATCTATTTGAAGAACCTTCTCCATGGAGATTTTGGGGTATCCTACTATACCAGTGTTTCTGTTTCCAAGCAGATTCTTGTCAGGCTGCCGTATACGGTGAAGCTGGCTATTCTGGCGACAACATTTGGCGTGGTCATCGGGCTCCCGTTGGGGATCCTTGCTGCGACACATCAAAATTCGTGGCTGGATAGTCTGACTATGGCTCTTACCATGTTTTTCTCTGCAATGCCGACTTTCTGGTTTGCACTGATTCTTGTTATGATTTTCTCTTTGCATTTTAGGTGGCTACCTTCAGTAGGGTATGAATCTTGGAAAAATTACGTTATGCCGGTCGTATCAATTGGCCTGCATGTCTCTGCTATTATTGCAAGACAGGCCAGAGCCAGCACTCTGGAAGTTATTCGCTCAGACTATGTTACTACAGCGAGAGCCAAAGGTCAGAAGGAAAGTAAAATTATCTCAGACCATGTTCTCAGAAACGGGAGCATCCCTGTCATTACAGTGGCAGGCGGTAACCTGGCGGCCATGATGGGTGGCGCACTGCTGATTGAACAGATTTTTACGATACCTGGTATAGGGACTTATCTCTTCTCCGGAATCGCTTCTCTGGATATTCCGGTGGTGCTGGGTTGTGTTACCATGCTGTCTGTTTTCCACGGCCTGATTATTGTGCTTGTTGATATTATCTACACCTTTGTTGATCCGAGAATGAAAGTCGCAATTATTCAGAACAGTGCAAAAAAGAAAATCCTCAGAGGAGGAGAGACAACATGAAAAAAGAGGAAAAATCTGAAAAAAGGCGGTCACAGTTCTCCATTGTGCTCGAACGCCTTGCCAGGAACAAAGGAGCTATGGCTGGCCTGATCATCATGATCCTGATCTTGATTGTAGTCCTGTTTGGGGAACATATGACGCCTTACAGCTATTTCCATCAGGACTATATGGCAATGTTTGAGTTTCCGAGCAAGGATCATCTTCTTGGAACCGACAGTCTCGGAAGAGATATTCTGAGCCGCCTTCTGTATGGAGCAAGATTTTCGCTTATTGTCAGTGTCGGTTCCGTAATCTTCTCTGCAGTGATCGGCGGTATACTCGGAGCTATTGCCGGATATTATGGCGGCGTTGTAGATACTGTGGTTATGCGTTTTCTGGATGTTTATCAATCAATACCCGGCCTCGTCTTGTGTATGGCACTTTCCGTTGTTTTCGGTTCTGGGGTCTATACAACGATGCTGGCACTGGGGATTACGGGTATAGGCGGATACGCCAGAATTCTGAGGGCACAAGTACTTCAGGTAAAAGGGAATGAATATATTGAAGCTGCCAGGGCAGCAAAAGCTGGAGACTTGCATATCATTTTAAAACACATTATACCCAATGCAATTTCGCCTGTCATTGTTAGTATGACAATGGGTGTTGGATCGGGTATTATTGCGATAGCTTCTTTGGGCTTCGTTGGTCTTGGTATTCCAACACATCTCCCCGAGTGGGGAGCCATGCTGTCAGATGGCCGGTCATATATGGGAACTTATCCTTATATGGTACTGGCACCAGGCTGCTGCATCATTCTTACTGTCCTTGCATTTAACCTCTTTGGTGATGGACTCAGAGATGCTCTGGATCCCAGATTGAAAGATTAGAGGGTGTGTTTATGGCTGAAACAAGTTTTCTCGAGGTTAAAAACCTAGTGGTTGAGTATACATCTGATAAGCAAGTTATCCACGCTGTAAACAATGCCTCTTTCTCCTTGAAAAGAGGAGAAACGCTTGGTCTCGTTGGGGAGACCGGCGCAGGCAAAACGACCATTGCCAAGACTATTCTCCGTATCCTACCCGACAAAGCTGCGAAAATAAAAGCTGGGGAAATCTTTTTCGAAGGGGAAGACCTTCTTTCCATTTCAGAAGAGAAGATGCGTACAATCCGCGGCAACGAAAGTGCAATGATTTTCCAGGATCCGATGACTGCGCTCAATCCAACTATGAAAGTCGGAGTTCAGATTAGTGAGGCAATACTTCTCCATAACAACTGCTCTAAACAGGAAGGGAAAAAGAGAGCAGAAGAGATGTTGGAAAAGGTCGGAATTCCTGGGCAAAGATTTAACGACTATCCTCATCAATTCTCTGGCGGAATGAAGCAGAGAGTGGTCATTGCTATGGCGTTAGCTTGCAATCCGGTGTTGTTGCTCTCCGATGAACCGACCACAGCACTGGATGTGACCATTCAGGCACAGGTGCTGGATATGATGAAAGATCTGAAAACGGAAATGGAAACATCCATGATCATGATTACGCATGATCTGGGAATCGTAGCTGAAGTTTGCGATACGGTAGCCGTATGTTATGCCGGCGAAATCGTGGAATATGGGAGTGTGGTAGAAATTTTTGATCAGCCGATGCATCCATATACAATCGGTCTGTTTGGCTCCCTTCCGGATATGAACGGCGGACGAGCCAGGCTTACGCCGATCAAAGGTATGATGCCTGATCCAACAAATCTTCCAAAAGGTTGCTTTTTTCAGGATCGCTGTCCCTATGCTTCAGATGAATGCAGAAAAAAGCATCCAGACCTGAATAATGCTGGTGGTACACACACCGTGAGATGCATCAGAAAAGGGGATGAACAAAATGCGTGAAATCCTGCGTGCTGAACATCTGAAAAAATATTTTGCTACTCCCTTTGGCCCTCTTCATGCAGTAGATGATGTGACGTTTTCTATCAAAGAAGGATCCACTCTGGGAGTGGTCGGGGAATCAGGCTGTGGTAAATCGACTCTTGGAAGGACAATTCTTCAGCTTCATGAACCAACGGACGGAAAGATTTTTTTCAGGGAGCAAGAGATTACCGGCTGTAATAAAAGCGAATGGAAAGACCTACGGGACGAAATGCAGATTATCTTTCAGGATCCGATGTCTTCCCTTGATCCACGCATGGCAGTCTGGGACATTATTGAAGAACCGCTGAAAATACAGAAAAAAATGGATAAGGCACAGCGTGCGGCAAAGGTCAAAGAGCTCATGGATACTGTCGGCATTGCCAGAAGAATCCAATATTCCTATCCTCACGAATTGGACGGTGGGAGAAGGCAGAGGGTAGGGATCGCCAGAGCGCTGGCACTGGATCCTAAATTCATTGTTTGTGATGAACCTGTTTCCGCTCTGGATGTGTCAATTCAGGCGCAGATTATCAATCTGCTGATGGATCTCCAGAAGGAGAAAGGCCTGAGTTATATGTTTATTACGCATGATTTGTCGGTAGTCAAATATATTTCTAATGAAATCATGGTCATGTATCTGGGGCAGGTGGTGGAAAAAGCACCTTCCGACGAGCTTTTTGGAAACCCGATTCACCCCTATACAAAAGCATTGCTTTCGGCAATTCCTGTACCGGATGTCCATATTCACCGCGAGAGAATTGTGCTGAAGGGAGAAATCACATCTCCCGTGAACCCAAAGCCCGGCTGCCGATTGGCTGCCAGATGCCAGTATGCCACGGAAAGATGCAGTACACCACAGCAGATTGTTGAGGTGTCCCCCAATCATTTTGTATCCTGCTGCAGAGTGAATGAGCTCTGGCAGTGATGAATAAAATTAAATTTTAAGGAGGAACAAAAATGAACGCAAAAAAACTGATTGCAGCTGTGCTGATAATGGCTTTAGTCATGAGCCTGCCGGCTGCAGGTATCTTCGCAGAGGCAGACGGTGTGGATACTGTAACAATTGCCTATAACAAGGCTATAGATTCTTTTTCTCCAATTGTTTCCGTTACAGAACAGGCATCCACTACAGTGATTTTCGAGCCTCTGTGGAAAACTGTCTTGGAAACCGGTGAAAAAGTACTCTGTATTGCAAAAAGCTTTGAGTGGACAGATCCTCTCACTCTTCATATTGAATTAAATGAGGATGTGTATGACACAGCTGGAAATCATATCACAGGGTCTGATGTTGTCTTTTCCATTGCTAAAACAATCGATCTTGGAAATAACACTACGTTCATAGACATTGAAAATGCAAAGTATACCGATACTTCAGTTGACCTTCCGGCACTTGCTCCTGTTCATGCGGAGATAGAAAAAACACTGTCTGACAAATATATATTCTCAGAGGCTGCGTGGAATGCGTCAGAGGATGAAATGGCGCTGACGCCTGTCGGCTCCGGTCCTTATAAATTGACGGAATATGTGGCGAACTCCCACTGTGTACTTTCCTTCAATGAAGACTGGCACGGCAAAACGGTGGAACCACAAATCAAGACTGTAAAGCTGCGCTTTGTTACAGATCCAGCCCAAAGACTGAATGTGCTTCGCACAGGCGAGGTTGATTATGCTTATGGTCTGAATTTCACTGATATGAAAATTATCGAGCAGAGCGAAGGAATCGAATCTATAGTTTTTCCAAGTGAAAACCAGCTTGGTATTTACTTCAATATGTCCAGCCCACTTTTCAAGGATAACCTGGCGCTAAGACAGGCAATCTGCTATGCCATCAACAATATGGCGGTTTCCATGGTGAACACATCGGGATTGGCACCTCTTGCTAAAGCAATCGGTGTGCAGTCCGGTGAGGATTATACTGATGCATTCATTGCCGGTCTTGAAGAGCTTGTTTCCGATACCAATTATTATGAGTATAATTTGGAGAAGGCCAAAGAACTCATGAAGGAATCCGGTGTTCCGCAGGGTACCTCTATCAGATTCCTGTATTTTACAACAGCGGGTATGGATACCCTGGCAAAAGTGCTTCAAGGCTCTCTGCAGGAAATCGGCCTGAATTTGGAACTTGACTTCCAAAGTAGCGGTGCATCCTATCAGGCAAAGCTTTTTGACCCGAATGGTTACGATATTACACCGCTGAGTCTGCAATCTGATCCGATCACCACTTGGCTGATGTTCTCTAATAACTACAATTTGAATAAATTCACGCCGGAAGAACAGGCTGCATTGAGTGAAAAGATCAATCAGGCTTATGTAGCAGAAGGTGAAGCAAAAACGGCACTGCTTCTTGAACTTGAAGAATTCTTCTACAAAAATTGCTATGCTTATCAGATCTATGATAGTATATATTTGTCCGGAAAAAAGACAAACCTTACCCCATGGATGTATAATGCCCTGTATCCGGAATATACCAAGTGGGTTATTGAATAATAACAGATAAAACCAAAAACAACTCAAGTCTCTCATATGCGGGAAGCGACGGTTTGCCGCTTCCCGCATACTTTAAACCGTTTGGTTCTTCAAAAAAAGAGGAAAACGGACCTATTATTATACCAACAGAGGCTCAAAAAGAACGAATAAGTACTGCATGATATGGAAAGATGCATTAAATTTGAAAAGATCAAAAATTTCAGGGATTTGGGCGGACTGCTTACAACAGAGGGCAGCACAATACGCAGCGGTCTGATTTATCGCAGCGGCCATTTGAGGGATGCAACAGATAATGATCTTAAAATGATTGTAAAAGAACTTAAGATCGGTTTAATAGTTGACTTGCGTACTATAGCGGTTAGAGAATTAAATCCCGATAAGATACCTGTAGGAGTAGATTACCGATTTATACCAATACTGGAAGACGATGATTTAAGTGTTGCACCGGGTGACAATATTGGGAAGCGCTTCATCGATCCCTTCAAACTGGATCTGGCAGAAGTATATTCTAAAATGATAACAGTTGAGAGATGTAGAGCAAAGCTTGCAGAAGCTATGAAAATGATCATGACTCATAATTATCATAACAGCTCACTTCTGTTCCATTGCAGTGGAGGAAAAGACCGAACGGGTGTAGTGGCTGCGATCCTGCTTATGCTCCTTGGAGTCAGTAAAAATGATGTTGTAGCGGATTATATGCTGACCAATGAGTCAAAACTATTAACATCAGATGATATCTTCCAGATGAGTGCAGGAAGAGCTCTCTCTCAGGAGGAAACTGAGGCATATAAAAAACTTTTCTTTGCTAACGAAGAATTTATCAACGCAGCTATTAATACAATATTTGATAAGTATAAATATATAGAGCATTTTATAGAAGAGGGACTTGGAATAGATAAGAGTATTATTGGTTCATTTAAAAGAGAAATGCTTGTCTGAAGAATCAATATTTACAGACGTTCTAACTCACATTTTTTGGCCATGAATCATAGGGAGGATGGTTGGCAATACTATTTTGTGCCCTATGAAAGAAGGTCTTCCATCTGCTTTTCAATTCTCTGTCAGAGAAAGCGAGGTAACATATGGATTTAAAAAAACTTACGATCGGGGAAATAGTTTCTCTCCCGGTATTTAATGATTTTCAGGAAATCGTGGGAGAGGAAAATCCGGCATTTGCAGATAGAATGAATGGCATAACCATTGGGAGTTATGCCAAATTGTGCCTGTTTGGAATGAAAATGAGCTTCTGGAAGGAATGGAATTTGTATATGATTATGCAGTATCCGATGAGTTAGTCTTCCACACAATCCATGAAGAGCAGAAAACAGGTTGCATTGGTTTCCCTCAGAAACAAAAAGCCCCCTGTGTATTTGTATGTGCAGGAGGATCATACCGCCACTGCTGCAACATACAGGAAGCATTTCCCACCGCCAAAAGGTTGAATCAGGCAGGAATTGCAGCCTTCGTAGTACAGTATCGCACAGGTGATCTTTTTTCCTTCGATGGAGCAATGGATGACTTGGCAGATGCTATTCATTGGGTGTTTGAAAACTCTGAATCATTCAATGTCGACCCTCGGAATTATGCAGTGATTGGGTTTTCTGCCGGGGGAACTATAGCTGCGCTTTGGGGCTGCAAACACACAGGATATAAAGCACATCACCTGCCAAAACCCGGAACAATAATCCTCGGGTATCCAGCTGTGAGCATCAGAGCAATGGAAGAAGAAATCACGACATTGTTTCAAGAAAATCCATCTGATAACCAAATCAGCAAGTACTCGGCAAATGAGAATATTGATGAGGATTATCCAGCGTTATTTACTTGGGCTTTTGAGCATGACACGGCAGTAAACCCTGAAAACCACAGCATAGCATTGGCTAAAAGCGCACAAGAGTATGGGGTTCCTGTTAAAAGTGAGATTTTTGAAGGATCCTTGCATGGCGTTGGGATAGGTGAACATACGGTGGCGAAAGGCTGGTTGAACAGAGCAATAGAATTCTGGAGAGCACAGCATGTATAAAGAAAGCAAGAAACCGTTTCAGCTTGAACAATTCAAAAATCCCGAAAAAGGATATAGAGGGGCACCATTCTGGGCGTGGACAGGGAAACCTGACAAGCAAGTGATGACAGAACAAATCTCTGAATTTAAAGAAATGGGATTTGGTGGTTTTTTTATTCATTCCCGTGTAGGTTTGGACATAGAATATCTCGGAAAAGAATTCCTGGACAATGTCGATTTCTGTAGAGAACAAGCAGAAAAGCAAGATCTTAATATTTATTTGTATGATGAGGATAAATGGCCGTCAGGTTATGGAGGAGGAAGGGTTACTGAAGATCTGCAATATGCTTCTTCCTACCTTCTGCTCTCTCCTGTAAAATATGAAAGCGTTCATATCACAAGGCAAGCAAAGGGACATACTCGCCTGACGGACTCCGGTGAAATCACTCTACTGAAAACCTTTTGCCTTACATTAAAAAACGGCAAACTTGATTCATATCGAGAATGTAAAGGGGATGAGAACCTTTCACAGCAAAACATTTACTATTATCTTTATCACATAGTTAGCGATTGCCTGAACTGGTTTAATGGCAAGCAGTACGCCAATCTTCTGAATGCTGGCACAGCCCACCGTTTTCTCGAAGTAACTTATGATAAATACTATAAAAAAGAAGGAGAATATTTCGGTAATTCTATACCGGCAATTTTCACGGATGAACCTAGTATCAAGCGATATGAAACTATGGAAAACAGCCTGTATCCAACAGAGGTTGGCTTTCCTTATAGTGATGATGTAGAGAGTGTGTATTGGAAACGGTATCGAGAAAGCTTTCTGGCGAGGACACCGGAACTTATCTTCAACTGCACTGGGGGAAGAATTTCAGAGGTGCGGTATCGATATTTTGATATCTGCTCAGAGCTTTTTTCAGAGAGTTTTATTGGCACTGTAGCTTCCTGGTGCCGTAAAATGGAATTGCTTATACCGGACATTTTCAGGATGAAGGATCTCTTGCTCTTCAAGCAAAAGCTTGTGGGGACGTCATGCGAGCTATGGCTCATATGGATATTCCCGGCATCGATATCCTTGCAGATCAGCATGAGTATTTCACATTGAAACAAGCACAGTCGATAACCAGGCAATTGGGTAAAGTTGGTCAAAGTGCTGAACTATATGGTGTCACAAACTGGGATTTTGATCTTTTGTCTCATAAGCATCAAGGGGACTGGGTGGCAGTTCTCGGGACGACCCTACGAGTGCCTCATCTTGCTTGGATGTCAATGAAAGGAGAAATGAAAAGAGATTTCCCGGCATCCATTAATCATTGCTCTCCCTGGTATCAGAAATATAAGATCCTCGAAGATCATTTTTCTCGTGTAAACTACGTCCTTACCCGGGGAAAGCCTGTGGTAGATATAGCAGTGCTGAATCCCATAGAAAGTATGTGGATGCTGCTTGGTCCGGACAATGAGCTGGGAAGTCTTCGTGCTTCATTGGAGGAACATTTCCAACAACTTTGTAGCTGGCTACTTTTCGATCATATGGATTTTGACCTGCTGAGCGAGGCATTGATAAGAAACAATGCATCTGTAGAAGCAGCAAAGCTTTGCGTCGGAAAAATGTCATATAAAACGGTAATTGTTCCGCAGATCGTTACAATAAGATCCTCTACATTACAACTCTTGAAATCCTTTGTGAGAGCTGGTGGCCAGGTTCTCCTGCTTGGCGATGCGCCAAAATATATCGATGGTCTTCCTGTGAACGATCCAGACATCTCGTTATTTTCTGAATTTGATAAGATCTCTTTTGATAAACAGGAGCTCCTCCGATTCCTGGATCATAACAGGAAAATACGTATCAACGGAAATGGTAAGTTCCTGTATCAGCTGAGAGAAGAGGAAGATTCAGCGTGGCTTTTCATAGCACACGGGCAGAAAGACTGTGATAATGGAAAAGAGATAACAGTTGATATAAAAGGGTCGTTTAAAACAGAACAATATAACACTCTTACCGGAGAAGTACGCGAATTGCCGTATAGTATAACGAATGGTTGTACGACAATCAAATATATGCTTTACCCTGACGATTCGTTACTGCTCAGGCTAATTCCCACCCTGGAAGATGATCATGGTACTTTTAAAACAAACGCCGACTTCGCCAGTCTGGAAGAATGGAAAACAGTGCGTATTCCTGAGAAAATACAGGTTCAACTTCAAGAGCCTAACGTTGTGGTATTGGATATGGCAGCTTTCAGCTGGGATAACGGAGAAAAGCAAAAGTCAGAAGAAATTCTAAGGATTGACGACCTTTTGAGAGCAGAGTTTGGCTATCCAAAAAGGGATGAAGGCTTCCTCCAGCCGTGGAAGGTTAAAGAAAAAAGTACACCTCATAGAATCAAGCTCTGGTTTTCTTTTTTCTCCGAGATAGAGACAGAAGCAAAACTCGCAGTGGAGGCGCTGGATGGCTGGATTATCAAGTTTAATGGTTTTCCCGTCAACATAGACGGTCAAAATTGGTATGTCGACAGATGCCTGAAAACAAGTGACTGCATCCATGTTCTAAAAGGAGAAAACACCGTTACCATCGAACTTCCCTACGGAGCATACACCGACCTTGAAAATATTTATTTGCTTGGTGATTTTGGTGTAAAATTTGATAACTCCTGTAGGTCTCCGATAATTACTGAGCCTGTGAAGATGTTTGAATTTTATTCTGTAACAAAACAGAACATGCCATTTTACGGCGGCAATCTCATATATGAAATGAATATACCTACACACTTGCCCAATGTGAAGATTAGACTTCCGCATTTTGCCGGAGCAATGGCAGAAATATGTATAGATGGAGAAAGCTGTCCCTTGTTTACAGAAGCAAAATCGGCAAAATTTAAAAATGTTCCTCCCGGCATACATAAATGCAGAATCATAATATACGGAAACAGAATAAATACCTTTGGTGCACTTCACAACTGTTCTGATATACACTGGTGCATCGGGACTTCGTCCTATCGGACGAAGGAAACCGACTGGACGTACCAATATCAGATAAAACCATTCGGCTTAATGACGGCACCTGAGATAGAGGAATGCTGAAAGAAAAAGAATCAGACTCGTGAAAAAACAAGTCTGATTCTTTTTCTGTTTGAAGATCAAGCGGTTAGGGAGAGTGCTGCTTTATTGAAAGCACTCCAGGTTACACCGTCCTGGAATTGTAATTCATAGAAAGAGCAAGTGTGTTCTTGGCCTTTTCTGACTTACGACATCTCTGCGATGACTTCGCTGAGAATTTTGATGCCCTTCTCCATCGCTTCATTGGTGCTGTTGGAGAAATTCAGCCTCATGCTGCGTACACCCCGTTCCGTTTCAAAGAAGGGGTCACCGGCGCAGACTGCAATGCCCTTTTCAATGGCTTTATACTGCACATCCACTGCTTTGACGCCTTCCGGAAGGGTAACCCAGATGAACATGCCGCCTTCCGGCCGGGTAAAGGTGGTTCCCTCGGGGAAGTACTTATCCATGCACGCCATCATGAATTCAGCCTTTTCCTTGTAGATCTCGACGCATTTTTCCACATGAGCATCCAGATCGTTATCCTGCAGATACTGCTCCAGCACCATCTGACAAAAGATGTTGGTGTGGAGGTCCATGGTGGACTTGTAGGCGAGCAGCTTCTCCAGAACTTCCGGAATCTTGCAGGCAATCCAGCCGATGCGCATGCCCGGAGAAACAATCTTGGAGAAGGTGCCGAGTTCACAGCATTGCTCACCGAGGAGCGTTGCAAAGCTCTTTCCCGCTCTGCCTGCGTAACGGAGTTCCCCATAGGGATTATCCTCCAGCACGAGGCAATCGCTTTTACGCAGGATCTCTGCAGCTTTTTCACGCACGGCATCGCTGTAAGTCAAGCCGGTGGGGTTCTGGAAGTTGGGGATGACATAGATGAACTGGGGCTTGTGAGTTTTTAACGTCTCCTCCAGCATGTCGCAGTCAATCCCGTCGGGATTCAGGTCGATGGGGAGAACAACCGGATCATAGAGGTGGAAGCTCTGGAGTGCCGCAAGGTAGCTCGGGTTTTCCACCATGATCTCATCGCCCGGATCGATCATCACGGAGGAGAACATATCCAGCGCCTGCTGGGAGCCGTTGGTGATAATGATTTCATTCGGTGAAAAATCAATGTTCTGCTTCTCTTTATAGCGCTTGCAGATGTACTCCCGGAGGGGCAGATAGCCCTGGGCGGAGTTATACTGTAGGGCGCGAACGCCGTCTCTCTGAAGCACTTTCTGGGTTGCCGCTTCCATCTCTTCAATGGGGAAGGAGGCCGGATTGGGAAGCCCTCCCGCGAAGGAGATAATGGAGGGATCGGCAGCTGCTTTCAGAATATCGGCAAGGAAATCGGCCTGAAAATCAGGCTTCTGCATTCGCTGGGAAATCTTGACTTTCATAAGTAATCCTCCTCGTATGTAAAAATAATGGACACGCGATAATATTACTGCCTGATGCGTTTGTCCGTCCGGTGGACGATAGCCGAACCCACCGCTTGCATCACCTGAACAATAATAACAAGCAGCAAGACACAGACCCAGGTAACATCGGGTTTACTGCGCTGGTGACCGTAGACAATGGCGATCTGCCCGAGCCCGGTGCCTCCGATGGTGGCAGCCATCGCCGAATAGCCAAGAATGGTCACCATGGAAATAATCCCGCCGGTAATCAATGCCGGCTTAGCCTCCGGAATCAAAACTTTTGTCACGATCTGGAAATTGCTGCAACCCATCGCCTGAGCAGCTTCAATGACGCCGCCGTCAATCTCCTGGAGAGAACTCTCAACAAGCCTCGCAACATACGGCGTGGCAGCAATCACCAACATTACAATCATCGCAGCATTCCCAAGAGAAGAGCCTACTACAAGCCTGGCAACCGGAAGCATTGAAACCATCAGGACAATGAACGGAATAGATCTGAAAAAGTTCACAATCAACCCGAGCACCTTGTTAAGCCAGGAAATCGGATGGAGCCCATCCCTGCTAGTAATATTCAGGACCACGCCAAGCGGCAACCCAAGGATGTACGAGATGACTGTGGAGATAACCGTCATATAAATCGTCTCCCAAATACCCTTCTGGATCAATCCCGCATTCCAGAGTTTCATGAAAATATCTGAAAAATGCATCTGTTTTACTCCACTTCTTCAAAAGAAATCTCGCTGTTTTCCAGCCATCCGATGATCTTGTCAGACTGGTGCGGGTCTGTCGGGAGTTCAATAATGGTATAACCGTAAATGACGCCGTCCAGTTCCTTGGTGTTTGCCATCAAAATACTGACTGGAGCCTGACAGGCAAGAATCATTCTTGCAATATGAGGGCCGCAGGTGGTTTTCCCATCAAAGCTGAGCCGCAGGCGCTTCCCGCCTTCCGTTTCCAGAACGGTCCTATCCCGCGGAAAAATTAGGTTGCGGGCGATCTCCGAAGTCGGATTGATAAACACCTCACTAACTTTGCCCTCTTCCGCAATATGGCTGTGATCGATGACCGCCACCCGGTCACAGATACGGTCAATCACTTTCATTTCATGGGTTATTACAACAATCGTCACGCCGAGCTCCTTATTAATCCTATGAAGCAGATCGAGAATAGAGCTGGTGGTGTTCGGGTCAAGGGCTGAGGTTGCCTCGTCGCAGAGAATATATTTTGGATTTGTCGCTAACGCCCTAGCAATTGCTACGCGCTGCTTCTGTCCACCGGATAACTGCGAGGGATAGGAGTTCTCACGGTCACTGAGCCCGACAAGCTCCAGAAGCTCCCGTGCCCGTTTTTTGGCATCCTGGCTTTTAACTCCGGCAATTTCCAGCGGAAAGCAGACGTTTCTCAGCACCGTTCTCTGCTCCAGCAAATTAAAGCCCTGAAAAATCATTCCGATGGATTGTCTCAGTTTCAGCAGCTCCGGCTGGCTCATGGCTGTCAGACTTTTTCCATCCACCAGCACTTCGCCGGAAGTCGGCGTTTCCAGAAGGTTGATGCAGCGGACCAGAGTGCTTTTGCCTGCTCCGGATAAGCCGATGATACCAAAAATCTCTCCGTCCTGGATTGTCAGGTTGATGTCCTCCAACGCAACAATTCTCTGATCCGCAGTCTGGTAAGTTTTACCAAGATGTTTTAATTCAATCATACTTTCGTTCTGTCTCCGATATCTGTGATAGTCGAAATCAAAAACCCGGACGCACTTACGCTTCCGGGCATCAGCATATAACTGTGGCGGTTATTACGCATCCAGATGAGATGCTCCTGCCGTCTGTTGGTTGATTATATACTTCTGTCCGCTGTTTTGTCAACACTGAATCATTTTCGCACATCGCCGAAATATTGAATGCTGGTTCCGGAAAAAATGTAAAAAAATACAAAACTGTTCTGAACATCACTTTATCATTCCAAAAGAGATGTTTCTATAGTATAATAATATGATTAGGGCGTCAAAAGGGTAATCTGTACGAAAGTACGACCGCAGCAGATATTCTTTTGAGCATATAGTACCTTGAAAACTGAATATATTGCTTAATGTGTTCGAATATAAGAGACAAACGCATTGAAATCTGGTAT
>JAFUGY010000057.1 GCA_017469115.1 Oscillospiraceae bacterium | reverse complement strand
TGCAAAAAGTTAAAGAAAGACCAGGAGGTAATTGCCTGATAAAATTCAATCATCGCAAGAATTGAGCAATATATTCAGTTTTCAAGGTGCCTATTTTGCCGGGGTACCTATTTTTTATGAGCTTTTGACGCTCGAATCATAATATAGCAAAAGCTACGAAAGCAGAACAGGAGTAATCAAGGATGAAAATTGCAGTGATTGCCGGTACGCCGGTTGATACACAGATGGGTGTAGATTATCTTCGCAAAAGAGGCGCTGCTCTAGAAACGGTATCTCTCCCCTGTGCCTCCGATCCCAGAGCATGCCATCTCTTTCAGGTGAAGAACCCTGAGGAAAAAACTGCAGCAATGCAAAAGAAGGTACTTGCAGCAAGAGAGCAGGGAATCCGGAACTTTTTTGTTTACTGCAACTCTCTCTCTTCAGCTGTTGATTTCGACACACTTTCCCAAAACTGCGGTGTAAAAACAGTCACTCCCATGAGTGCCTACGAAAAGCTGGCAGCGCATTATCAAACTCTCGGTGTGCTGGCTGCAAACAGCCAGTCAACCAAAGGCATCGAAGACAGATTCACTTCCGTCAATCCCTCCGGATATATCATTGGAATCGGCGATCTCAGGCTGACCGAGGCCGTGGAACGGCAGGAACCTCCTGCCGAGATTGTTAAAACCTTTCGGCTACAATCTGTCTGTGATTTTTTTAAAGGCAGCGGATGCGAAGCAATCATTCTCGGTTGTACCCATTTCCCCTATTTTAAGGAAGAGCTCTCCCAAGTGACAGATCTGCCTGTTCTCGATCCTGCGGACATCATGTATGACGAATTGCTTGCCAATCTCGACAGGTGAATCGTTGCGTAATGCAATTAAATGTAAATGGAGGGGTGGGACATGAGTCTCCCCCTCCCGATGATTTTCTGTAGTCAGAAATCCGACAACATTACTTCACCGCTACAATGCCGGCTCCGGTCTGCTCATTGAAAGCATCAACCGCACCATCCTGCAGCGCAGCAACGAGCGCCAGAACAGCAGGATCTTCTTCATTGCCTTCCTTTACAGCAACAATGTTGCCATAGGTCTGAGCAGCATCGCCGGATGCATCTTCAATTGCTAAGGCATCCTCAATGTTCAGGCCGCCTCCGAGAGCATAGTTGTAGTTAATTGCTGCAATAGTACCCTTGTTGCTGTTCTTCAGCTGTGCTGGAATCGTCTCCGCATTGACCGCACTGATCTTATAACCGCCGTCATCTACAATATCAAGAACCGTAATTCCGTTGTCCACGCTGGCATCCTCAGGAAGCGTAATGAAGCCTTCCTGCTGAAGGAGAAGTAAAGCACGGGTCCCATTGGAGTCATCTCCGGGGATGATAATTGTCGCACCTTCCGGTACATCCTCCAGTGATTCGATTCCATTTGCATAAATGCCCATCGGCTCATAATGAATCTTGCCAACGCTCACCAAATGAGTCCCGTTGCTTTCGTTAAAGCTGTTCAGATAGGGGGTGTGCTGGAAATAGTTGGCATCCAGATCACCGTCTTCCAAGGCCGTATTCGGCAGAATGTAGTCATCATAAATCACGATCTGGAGATCATAACCCTCTTCCGCGAGGCGCTCCTTGACGAGCTCAAGAATCTCACCGTGCGGAGTGGAGCTGGCTCCGACAACGATTGGCGTCAGGTCAGCGGCAAAAGCGAAAGATGCGAGGCTGAGTACCAGTACTGCTGCGAGTAGAAGTGCAAATGTCTTTTTCATTGTTTTTTCCTCCATTTTGTTTTTTGTGGGATCTGTTTGCTGAAATACTCTATCCGGTGAACCATTTTCTGGTCCACCGCCTGAATTATCTCATCGATAATTACAAGCTAAATATTACCACTTACAACTGTGCCTGCACGGCTTTGGCATGTTCTGCTTTGATGGCAGCAAGCTCTTCCGGGTTTTCAATCAGCTCAAGAGCTGTCAGCGCAAGTGCCTTTGCTCCCAATGCGATTGACCGAAGCCCGCTTTCACTGCGGCATGCCTCCCGCTTCTCAATGCTGTGCCCTGCCACCGGCACATCGCTGATGCGAATCATCGGCTGGATCACCGGGATCACCTGGGAAACATTCCCCACATCGGAAGAACCGAGAGGCTGGTGCCTGTCTTCCACCGTCTCTCCCAGAGATTCCAAAGCACGTTGATAAATTGCATCAAAGCTGGGTGTCGGAACAATATTGTCCACCAGATTACGCTGCGTCGGCTCCAGAAGGCCGGTACACCCGGTCTGAAGAGCTGCGCCTTCCACAACGCGTTCCATTTTGTGATAAACGTCCATCATCCGCTTTTTGGTAGCAGCACGGACGTAAAACTTTGCTTCTGTGTAATCCGGAATGATATTCGGTGCGTCCCCGCCTTTGGTGATAATCCCGTGAATACGGACGTCACCGGGCAGTTGCTGGCGCATCAAGCCTACAGCGTTGAATACAAGAATCATGGCATCAAGGGCATTGATCCCGTCATGGGGTGCCGAGGCCGCATGGGAGGCCTTCCCTTTGAATTCGATCCGGATGGGAGCACAGGCAATCTCTTCATGGGTCAGCTCGTGATGATCCGAGCCGGGATGCACGCACAGTGCTGCATCCACATCCTTGAAAAAACCTTCACGCACAAAGCTGCCCTTGGCGCTGCCGTTTTCGCCGCCTTCTTCTCCGGGGGTTCCGTAAACACGCACTTCGCCGCCCGCTTCGTCGATCACCTGCTTTAAAGCAGCGCCTGCCAGGCACGAAGTAGCACCGAAAAGATTGTGCCCGCAGGCATGGCCGATGCCGTTCAGCGCGTCATATTCTGCCAGAAAGCAGAGCACCGGGCCGGGTTTGGATGACTTGTAAACGGCAGTAAACCCCGTTCTGTGACCGGCGACATCCACCGTAACCTCAAAGCCCTCTCGCTTCATCTGCTCAGAAAGCGTTTCACAGGCGAAGAACTCGTAGTTGCTCACTTCCGGCTTTGCGTGGATCTCCAGCGCAATCTGCCGATATGCCGCTTCCCGGCCGTCGACAAAGTTGAAGACGGTCTCCCGTGGGGTCATATGGTTTTTCCTCCGTTGCCTCTGCGAATCTGGAAAAGACTCCGGTTCGTCGTCCGCTTTGCGAGAGCATTTCCGACCGACTGGAGCACAAATGTAACCGCCAGAAGCACAATCACGCAGACATTGACGATGTCACTGTGGTTCTGGTTCTGCCCGTAGTTGATGGCGAAAGAACCGATTCCTCCCGCTCCTACCGCGCCTGCCATTGTGGTCAGGCCGATCAGGCTGATGGCCGTCACTGTGGTCACCCGGATCAGATCCGGCAGCGCTTCGTGCAGATACACGCGGAAAATCAGGCCGAAAGTTCCGCTGCCCATGCTGCGGGCAGCTTCAATCTTTCCTTCTTCCACTCCGGAAAGTGCAACTTCCACCTGCCTCGTATAAAACGGAACGGTTCCGAACACCAGAGGGAGAATTGCGCCCTTCACATTAATCGCCGTGCCGACGACAGCGCGGGTAAGGGGAATCAGGAAAATCAGCAGGATAATAAACGGAATCGACCGAAACACATTGATGACCAGGTTTGTAATCTGATAAACCAGCACATTCTGGCGGATCCCGCCTTTTTTGGTGATGACAAGAATGACACCGAAAAAGAGCCCGATGGCAAAGGCAATCAGCCCCGCCTTGTAAAACATCTGGAAGGTTGCGCTGCAGGCAGCAAAGAACTTCGCCCGATAGGTATACAAATAAGGCGCAACCGTTTTAATCCACTCTGCCATCTTTCAGCACCTCCGTCCTTACATGGTTTTCTTCCAGGAAACGAATCCCGGCTGCCAGGTTCTCCGGGCTGCCGCTCAAAATGCCGATCGTACCGCCGAGAGGATTGCCGTGGAGATATTCCACGTTGGCAAGAATAATGTTGAGATTGACGCTGTACTGTTGTGCCATGGTGGTGAGGATGTGCTCCCCGACACAGTCTTTCTGGAAGATCAGCTTCGCCAGCACTTCGCCCGGCTTGATCTGCGTCAGGGAAGAATCATCGGCAATCAACTTGTCAATCTTTCCGAGAGGGGATGCAGAGGAAATAAATTTGCGGGTAATGGGGGCCTGCGGATCGGAGAAGATGTCATAAACCGTCCCCTCTTCCACAATTTTTCCCTCTTCCATCACCGCCACGCGGTCTGCAATGGCTTTGATCACCGCCATTTCATGGGTGATCAGCACGATGGTGATGCCGAGCTTCCGGTTCAGGTCCTTCAGCAGATTGAGAATCGACTCGGTAGCATCCGGATCCAGCGCGCTCGTCGCTTCGTCGGAAAGAAGAATCCTCGGGTTTGCAGCCAGGGCGCGGGCAATGGCCACTCTCTGCTTCTGCCCGCCGGAGAGCTGGGACGGGAAGGCATCTATTTTCTCTCTCAGGTCCACCAGTGCCAGCAGTTCCTGAACACGCTCTGCAATTTCGGCTTTGGATCGCCCGGTATATTTCAGGGGATAGGCGATGTTGTCAAACACCGTGGAGCGTTCCAGCAGGTTGAAGTGCTGAAAAATCATTCCGATTCCGCGGCGCATCTGGTTTTGCTGGCGGGCCGTCATCCGTTTTCCCTGATAAGTCGGGATCCCTCCGTGCATTTCGATTCCCTGGTAATCTTCAATGGTAATCGTGCCCTCATCGGGTACTTCCAGCAGGTTCAGGCAGCGAACCAGTGTGCTTTTTCCCGCGCCCGAATACCCGATCACTCCGTAAACCGATCCTTCTTGAATGGAAAAGGAAACATCATCCAGCGCCTTTACGTCTCCGCTTTTCAGATGAAAGGTCTTTTTCAGGTTTTTTACTTCAATCATGTGGAACTCCGAATATTTTTCTTGGTAGAGAATAGGGTTTAAGCGGCATACCGGTTCCCTATGGAAGGACCCGGTTGCCGCTTAGCAATGCTTGTCAGCCTGCAATCTGTCCGGCGGCTTCCTTGAGTGCATCCAGAGAATCAAACTTCTCGGAATAGAGCGTCAGAGGCGCAATCAGCGTGTCGCCGATCGCGACAAGGTCGTAGCCGTTTGCAGTTGCATCATTATTCAAATATGCCTTGTGCTGGAAGGCGTTGAGATCGATTTCGCCGGAATTAAGAGCTTCGTTGGGCAGATTATAGGCATCAAATTCCACAAGCTCAATGTAGATGCCGGCATCCTCATCATCGAGGACCTTCTGCACTGCCTGCCACTGGTCGTTGGAAGAGCCGCACACGCCGACCTTAACCACCGTCTTGCCCTCTTTGGAGAAAATCGTTCCGGTGAGTTCCAGCGCTTCTTCTTCCGTCAGGGTAATGTTTTCATCGTAGTCAAAAGCAGGGATCTGTGCTTCTTTTCTGGTTACCAGCAGATATTCTGCAACCAGCTGCGTCTGGTAGGCTTCCACGATTTTCTTGTAGATCTCATTGTCTTCTTCCCCTGCGCGAGCAACAATCACGTTGATATACGGGTTGTCGCTGCCTTCGCTCTGCTTCTCGCTGATGAGCCCCTGAGAGGGAAACAGGCCGTAAGGCACGGAGTAGGTGCTGTTGATGGCGGAAGCACCGAAGTCACCAAGGGTGGAAGGAAGGGTGTTGGCCTGAACCGGCGTTACATCAATGTCATAAAGATATCCGGTGATATCGGCAATTTCCGGGGTATAACCGGCAGCCGGGTCAACGGTAATGAGACCTGCTGTTTCCAGCAGTTTGATGCCGCGGGAAAGGTTGGTTCCGTCGTCAGGAATGCCGATCTGCAGCGTTTCTGCAAAAGCAGAACCTGCGAGAGAGAGGGTGAGAATTGCTGCAAGTGCAAGAGCAAAAATCTTGTTGAACTTTTTCATGATGGTTCTCCTTTATTTTTCTTTTTTTATTCTTTATCAGTCGTTCTGTTTGTTTTCGATCACGGTTCTTCATCACAACATCGTGATGTCATCTTTCCCTCGCCCGGCATTCGATCCTTCGCCCGGCTGATGTGCCGGTATTTTCTTTTTCGGGTAATCACATTTCTCACTTTCAGCACTCCTTTTCAAAAATAAAAACCGGGATGCCTGCACTGGCTTCCCGGTCCGGAATTCTGAAAGACCCAAACTGGATTATGAAGCTGACAGGCTGCAACCACAGGCGCGACGCATCATGCACATGTACATCCACATGCGCATAGCAGGCATCATCATGTTGCAGCGTCTGTTTGCCATTGTCAGCGAACCTTTCTCCAAGTGATTTAACGTGATAAAGTATAATCTCGACCACGGATTTTGTCAATTCTGAAAATTTCACAAAACCTCAGCTGTCCTTTTTCGAATATCCGTCAATCCTGCACAGTATTCTGCGCTTGACTTTCTTGTTTTTACCTTTTAAGATAGCAATTAATCGACGACAGTCTATTCTTACGAGGTGAACACCAATGGCAACCATTTTTGATTATCTGGAATGGCGGGGGGACGTTCCTTTCTCCATAGATCCTTTCCATGAAGTGGATAATCTGGTTTTAGCCGAGCTGGCTTATACGGACTATCGCGGCATCATCCCCGATGACGGGACGGAAATTTCCCTTCCGGATGCGTATCACGCCTTTTATGAGCGCCACACCCGGGAAGAAATCCTTGCCGATAAGTCTTTTATCGGGAAAGCTCCCCTTTTGATGGACGGGATGGTCAGCGGCAGCCGCTTCGGTGAGGTGAAGCTTTGCCGTTATATCGACGAACGGGACGTCCGGCTGGAAGCCCAAATTTCCGCCGTTACCTATCTCCTGCCGGACGGCACGGCCTATGTGGCCTTCCGCGGGACAGACGGCTCGGTAGTCGGCTGGAAGGAGGATTTCAACTTCAGCTTCCTTTCGGAAACGGAAGGGCAGAGCAGAGCGATCCAGTATCTCAACGAGGTCGGATGTGCGCTGCAGTGCCCGCTGATCGTCGGAGGCCATTCCAAAGGCGGGAATCTGGCCGTCTATGCTTCCGCCTTCTGTGAAAGTTCCGTGCGCGACAGGATCCTCACGGTCTATTCCAACGACAGCCCGGGCTTCAGGCAGAGTATTGTCGAATCTCCCGAATATCAGCAGCTGCTCCCGAAAATCAAAAGCATTATCCCCGATACCTCCATCATCGGGCTGCTGCTCTCCAGCAAAAGCGAACATCATGTCATCAAAAGCTCTGCCAGCGGTATTCTCCAGCATGACGCATTGACCTGGCAGGTAAAGCGTAACCGCTTTGTGGAAGCACAGCTCTCTCCCACCGCTTCTTTGATCCGCCGCACCATGGGCGAATGGCTGGAACAGATGGATGATGAGACGCGGGAGTCGTTCACCGACACCGTGTTTGCCCCGCTGGAAGCCACCGGCGCGGAGACTTTCGGTGAGATCAGCGATCAGAAGTGGAAGGGCATTGAAACCGTGTTGGAAGCTGCCGTGCACCTCCCCAAAGAAAAGCAAAAAGAAGCTCTCCGTCTTTTGGGGCAACTCGGCCAGATCGGCACACAGGCCGCCGCCTCCTATCTGGCAAACCTGCCTTCCCTGGCAAATCTCACCGCTTTAACCGGCGCTCCCGCGAAAAAGGACAGCGAGGATTCTCAGAAAACCTGAACCTGACGGCGCTCACGAGCCGTTGCTTTGCACTCAGTACGAGGTACCGCGGTCTCCCTGACCTCATCCACCGCCGCGTAGCGGCGGTCCCCCTTCCCCACCAGGGGAAGGTTATATAAGGTATTATTTTAGAAGGGGGGAGACCGCTTATACTGGCGACATTCTTCCCTTTACTTAGCTCGGTGCAGAGACTAAACACGAGGTACCATGCCGTCTACCGAGCCATTGTTTTGCACTCAGTACGAGGAATAAGTATTTCCTCCATTTGCCATCCGATAAATCCAGTACTGTTCCGGCGTCCATCCAAGCGCTTCCAGCTGGCTCTCGCTTGGGACGATCCTGGCATTCATCATTGCCCTTGCTCCGGCAGCATACCGGTCCTGCACCGCATCCCGATAATCCGCCGTCTCAGCACCATTCGCAGCAACCCCGAACAACTTTGCCGCTTGAATTTCAGCATCCGTAAGATACTTGCTGACATTCAAAGTATATTCGTTCTCCCATTTCCGAAGCTTTGCGTTGAACTCCTGTACGCCGACATTTTTCTCTTTCGCCCATTTCTCCAGATTCTGCAGCTCCGTGAGATACTTGTTGCTGATCTCCAACACCTTGTCGGCTTTTTCAAACTCCCCTTTTGCTCTCAGATCAGCAATCTGCCGTGCTGTGTCCGTCTGCAGCTTCACTTCGGCAGAGTTGATGACCTGCCTGTTCCCGGCGGCTGTATTCTGAATGCCGCCGTACTGGCTCATACCGATTCCGCCCCGGTCTCCCCGGGCTTCGGCATATAAAATCTGATTGTCCAGAGCCTTAGCTTCATCCCGATTCACCTGATTCCGCTGGGTCTGATAGAGTGTTTTGCTGTCCTGCAAATTCCTTGTAAGATCATTCACTCCCCTGTTCACGGCATAATCCGCTGCCAATACGGCTCTGGCTTTCTCCTAAACACAGGGGACGGTTCTGCGTGTTCTATTTTACCCTCCCTCAGTCAATTTGCGCTGACAGCTCCCTTGCCAAGGCACTAGGCTTCGCCGTCGCCAGAGAGAACCGGGGAATAAAAAAACTTACAAGCCGGTGATCGTCGTGTCATCACTGCCTGTAAGTCAGGATAGAAGCCGGAGCATTTAACCGGTTTCCACAATATTTTCTTTTCTAAGCCTTACTCAACCCAGTCGTGGCCAACATCGAGCCAGAGATAGCCATTGTCATCGACCAGGGCACCGTCTGTGCTCATGGTTCCGTTGAAGACCTGAGAATCGTTGCAATCAAAGATCTGAAGTTCTCCTTCTTCCCCGATGTCGTAAAAGTAATAGGTTCCAACGCTCTTGTTGTCTTCCCCTACCAGGGAAACAGTGCCGTTATCAAACACGCAGAGCTTCTGGCTGGCATATCCATCCGTATACTGCGTAAAGGTTCTGCCGGCATACGGATTCATCTCTTCAGCAGAGGCCTCCGGCAAAAGTGCATACGCGATAAGACCGAAGACAAGAAGCCCGATCATCATGGCAGCCATAACAATAAACCCGACAATTTCTTTGCCAACAAGATAAGTAAGAATCGCTTTTTTCATTTTTAAATCTCCTTTGTTTTTCATTTGATGGCGCAAGTATAACACAGCATCCATCACACTACTGTCACACGCTCAGGAGATTCTGATAATATGATACAGGTAATAAAATAGATAATCAGAAAGACTTGAAATAGCATCCAATTTATTATAATATTTCTTCAAAAGAAGCCGTATGTGAAATCAGGAGGTTGCAGGATTGAACATCATCTTCGATATTGGCGGTGTATTGGCGGACTTTCGATTCAAAGAGTTTCTGTCCGGGAAAGGGTTCGACTCCGTCTTGATCAAGCGAATCTACAAGGCATCTGTTATGAATCCATACTGGGCTAAATTCGAGCGCGGCGAAGTTACAGAAGAAGAGACGCTGCAGGCCTTTGCTGCCGCTGACCCGGAAATTGCAGAACAGCTGAACATAGCTTTCACAAATCTACATGGCATGCTGACTGCCAGAGATTTTGCGATTCCGCTGATTACCGGCCTGAAGGAAGCCGGGCATCGAGTGTATTATCTATCCAACTATTCGAAGAAGGCTTATGATGAATGCGGCGAATCACTTTCTTTTATGCCTTATATGGACGGCGGCATCGTTTCATTCAAAGTCGGTATGACAAAACCCAATCCTGATATGTTCAGGTTATTTTTGGATCAGTATGTGTTAAGCCCTGAAAGCTGTGTTTTTATCGACGATATCGCTGAAAATGTCAAAACTGCTCAAGAGCTGGGTTTTTCAGGAATTGTATTCACATCCTATGAAGCACTACTGATGGAATTGAAAGAATTGGGTGTCAGTCTATAATCTGTCAAACACAGGAGACGGTTCTGCGTGTTCTATTTTACCCTCCCTCAGTCAGCTTACGCTGACAGCTCCCTTAAAGATGGAGCCAAGGTATAAAAAAAGACTTACAAGTCGGTGATCGTCGTGTCATCACTGTCTGTAAGTCAGGATAGAAGCCGGAGCATTTAACCGGATTCCGTAATATTTTTTTACTCAGTACTGCGGGTACCACACATTGCCGTCGTCATCGGTAAGCATTCCACCGTCGTCCATGACTCCTTTGAAAATGGTGCTGCTGTTGCTATCAAAAACTACCAGTTCCCCATTTTCGTTGACGAAGCTGCTGTAGTGTTGGCCGACTCTGAGATCATCTTTGGAT
>JAFUGY010000056.1 GCA_017469115.1 Oscillospiraceae bacterium | reverse complement strand
CCCGCGCCGAATGCAACGATAACTTCCGGTTTGTCAAGATCCTTCATTATTTTCTCAATGAGGATATCTTCCGAGCGAAGGCCGTTGGCGTCCAGCACAATCTCCTGGTCGCAGGGGATATGCTTGCCCTCGGTGAGGCGATAGACATTGGTATCATATACAACTGTCCGGCGCTTTCCGGCGAGACCGACCGCTTCCATATATTTTTCAAAGTTGGCAAGCGCGTTGTACTCTACCACCACCATTTTGGTTTCAAGGGTATGTTCGTGGCCGCAGATGCATTTGCCCGTATATTGGGCGCAGTTCATAATCATTGTTCGCTACCTCATTTCTAATATTATTGTCCGTATTCCATTGAACCGACAACTATACCTTATTCTAAACTGTAAATTCAAAAAAGGCAATACCGGGTTGCTCCTTTTTGTTTCTTCTCCATAACATATCTTGACGGATTTTGTGCAAAATGGTAAGCTATAGGCATTCCAAAAGAATGATTGCCTTGAATGGCAGGAGGAAGAGACAGCATGAGCATTATTACAGTAGTCGGAGCCGGGATGATGGGCTCGGCCATGAGCTTTCCCGCAAGAGACAACGGGCATGAAGTCCGTCTTGTGGGGATTCACAATCGTGAAAATATTGAATCCATCCGCAATTGCGGATATCACCTGACGCTGAAGCGTCAGCTCCCGGACGGAGTTAAGGCATATCATCTCGACGGCCTTGCCGAAGCCATGGAAGGGGCCGACGTGATCCTTTGCGGAGTGAGCAGCTTCGGCATTGAGTGGTTTGAAGAAAACATCGTCCCGCTTGTTCCGGAAGGAACCCCGGTGCTCTCCATCACCAAAGGGCTTGAAAAAGATGCCGAAGGAAATCTGCAGCCATTCCCCACAGGTATTATCCGTCGTGCAGCGGAAAAGGGTCAGCACATCTGCTTCAATGCCGTCGGAGGCCCAGTCACAAGCTATGAGCTGGCCGACCGGCAGCAGACCCACATCTGCTTCTGCGGTGAGGATCTTGAGGTTCTGAAAAAGCTGAAGGCAATTTTCTCTACCGATTATTATCATATCAGCCTTACGACTGACGTTGCCGGCCTTGAAACCGCTGTGGCCATGAAAAACGCCTACGCTCTTGGGGTCTCTCTTGCCGTTGGTATCAATAACATCCAGTACGGAAAAGACGGCATGCAGCACTACAATCCCCAGGCAGCTCTCTTTGAGCAGGGTGTGCGTGAAGCAGGGAAGATCATCTCCTTCATGGGCGGAAAACCGGAGACGGCTATGTTCTTTGCCGGGGACCTTTATGTCACCATTTTCGGCGGAAGAACGCGGCTTCTCGGCACACTTCTCGGGGAAGGGAAGACCTTCGCAGAGGCGAAAGAGATGCTCTCCGGCATTACGCTGGAATCTGTAGCCATTGCAACACGGGTGGCGGAAGCTGTGCGTCAGCTGGAAGCTAAGGGCATCCTCAACGGTGAAGAATTCCCACTCCTCATGCATGTGGACGATATTATCTCCCACGGCGCGTCGCTTGACATCCCCTGGAAGAAGTTCGAAACCGTCATTGAAGGTTAACCGTAATTTGATATTCATAAAATCATAAGGAGTACTTTTATGTTAACAGAGCTCAAAGAACAGGTTCTTCAGGCAAATCTCCTGCTCCCGAAGCACGGACTTGTCACGTTTACGTGGGGCAATGTATCCGGAATTGACAGAGCCTCCGGGCTTTTTGTCATCAAACCGTCCGGTGTTTCCTATGATGAGATGAAGGCAGATGATCTGGTGGTCTGCGATCTCGACGGAAACGTCGTTGAAGGGCACTACAAACCCTCCAGTGATACACCCACCCATATCGAACTTTATAAAGCCTTTCCCACTGTGGGGGGCATTGTACACACGCATTCCCGCTGGGCAACATCCTTTGCACAGGCCGGGATGGATATTCCCGCCCTCGGCACCACCCAGGCCGACTATTTCTACGGACCCATCCCCTGCACCCGACCGATGACCGACGAGGAAATTCACGGAGAGTATGAGAAAGAGACCGGAAAAGTCATCGTGGAAACCTTCACCGGCAGAAATGCTGCGGATGTTCCGGGCGTCCTCGTTTTCAGCCATGGCCCCTTCGCATGGGGCACCGATGCTCTCAATGCTGTACACAATGCTGTTGTGATGGAAGAAGTTGCGTTTATGGACTATCATGCCATGACGCTGAACCCATCCATCGGCCCGATGCAGAGCACGCTGCTTGACAAGCATTATCTGCGCAAGCACGGTGCAAACGCCTATTACGGCCAGGGCTGAGCAGGCGAAAGTAACATCCAATCATCCGAAAATCCTTAAGCTCGCGGCGGGAACCCGAAACAGAGGGACTATTTCGTCTTACGCGAGCATTCTGCAGTGCACGTGGTACGACGTGTATTGTGTATAAGGAATCAAGTAATAAAAAAGGAGAAATCAATACCCCATGAGCGATTGCAACCATGATTGTTCCAACTGCGCCTCCAAGTGCTCCGAACCCGTTGATTTTCGCAAGCATCTGCATGAAGGCGCATCCGTCAACAAAGTTATTGCTGTTGTCAGCGGCAAGGGCGGCGTGGGCAAATCCCTCGTCACCTGTCTGCTTGCCAGCGAAATGCAGCGCCGTGGTTACCGCGCTGCTGTTCTCGATGCCGATATCACCGGGCCTTCCGTGCCAAAATCCTTCGGTTTGACCGAGCATGCAACCGGTAACGGGGAAGTTCTCTTCCCGGCGATTACAGCCAACGGCACACAGGTGATGTCGATCAACCTGATCCTCGACAATGAGAGCCAGCCGGTCGTCTGGCGCGGGCCCGTGATCGCTGGCGCCGTCACTCAGTTCTGGACGGATGTTCTCTGGGAAGATGTGGATTTCATGTTTGTGGATATGCCTCCCGGAACGGGAGACGTTCCGCTTACCGTTTTCCAGTCCCTCCCGGTAGATGGGGTGGTTATCGTCACGAGCCCCCAGGACCTTGTCAAGATGATTGTGGAAAAGGCCGTTAACATGGCGAACATGATGAATATCCCGGTGCTGGGCATTGTGGAAAACATGTCGTACTTCAAGTGCCCCGACTGCGGGAAAGAACATGCCATTTTCGGTGAAAGCAAGGTGGCAGACATCGCTGCGGAGTTCGGCATTGCGAATACTGCCCGCCTGCCGATTGACCCTGCTGTTGCCTCTCTAGTGGATGCCGGCAAAGTGGAAGCCGTCAGCGGAGAGAATCTCTCTTCCTTTGCTGACGAGATTGAACACGGATGCGGTTTTGCACGCTGATTTTCTCCCTTCTGTTCCTCGCAGTCTTTCTGACCGGCTGCGGGGTGCAGGAGGCTGCCCCAACCCCAACTCCGGAAGAGCCCGCTTCATTTCCTGAACCCGTCGCCACGTGGAAGGCGGATATTGCGGAGATTGATGCCGGGCTTTCTGTGCTTACACCGCTGTGTGCTATGGAAGGCGGTTTCTACTGCGCCTCCTATGAAAGAATAGGGGAGGAGATCCCGCCGGAGGTGCTGCGCCAGGCAAAGCTGCGTAATCGAGAAGTTGTCAATGACGGGCGTTATGATGTTTACGGCACCCGCCTTTTCTTTCTCGATGATGCCGGTACCCTGACGCCTCTGGAGGAGTTTACGGAGATCGCGGAAGAAGAGAACACCGGGAACTGGAAGGAGTTTGCCTGTCTGCGGTTTCTCAAAGAGCTTGCCCCGGATAAAAACGGCAACCTGATTACCCTGGAGTACTGCACCGTCAGCGGAAACAGCGCGCCGGAAAGCCGGGCGCAGATGGTGATCGGAAAAAACTATCTGGAGTATCAAACGCTTTGGCATGTCCGTACCCTCTCACCTGAAGGGGCAGAACAGAAGTCCGAAGCTTTCGGCGAAAACGAAGCAAAAGCTTTTGCGCGATTTCAAGCCCTTACACGCCGCGGGAATGCCCAGGCAGCAGTTCCTGTTGAGGAGGTGCCCTTCCTTTGGGAAGAGGTCGGAGTTTCACCCGACCGTGTTCTCTCTTCTGTCAAAAAAACAGAAGAGGGAAGTTACTGTTTCCTGACAGGCAGCAGCGAAACCGGAGCACAGGCACTTGTCACGGTTTCCCGCCGGGAGGGAGAAGAGCCAAAGCTGCAGTTGAGGCTTGCTACCTCCGAGGCTACACCTGCGCTGCTCTCGGCGGTCGATACCTTTCACGCAGGCCAAAACAAAGTTTATATCACGATAGTACCCATTTGCGAAGAGGACCCACAGCCGGAGGCGGACCTCTATTATCTCTCCGCAGTGCAGCGCGATGCGTTCGGCAGGGCTGGGATTCTGGCTGATCTCTATCCCTTTCTGGATGCTGAAAAGGCTTTCAAGCGCAGTGATTTCTTTCCGTCGGTTCTCTCCGGATTGGAGCAAAACGGAGCCCTGCTTTCGACCGGTGCAGGCATGAGCTTTGAAACTGTCATCGGTGATTCTTCCTTTGTGGGCGGAGAGCCCTGCTGGACATATGATGAATTTCTTGCTGCCTGGTCTTCTCTCGGTCTCGGCACCGATGCCTTCGAGCCTTATACCACCTGCTATGATGTACTCGCGGCCTGTCTTCGCCTTGATTTTGACGCCTTTGTTGACCGTGATGCCCAAACCTGTTCTTTTAACGGGGAGGAGTTTGCAAAGCTGCTCTATTTTACCGGCAACTTTCGGCGGAGTTTTGAGTTCGACCGCACCTGGTCCGATGTCGACAATACCGACATCCGTATCCGAAGTGAGCGGCAGCTCCTGCTGGAAAAAACCATCACCTCTTTCCGGGATGCACAGCTGTGCGGATACGAGTTCCCGCATGAGATCACATTTGTGGGCTACCCCACGCTCGGCAGGGCGGGGAGCCGCATGATTCTCTCCACCCTCGATACGGGCTGTAATTTCTCTATGGGAAAGGCATCGGAGCACAAAGAAGCAGCATGGAGTTTTCTGCGCACCTTTTTCATGCAGGCCTATCAGCAGGATTATTGGTATTTCCCCACGAATATTCATGTGTTCAACCGTCAGATCAAGGAAGCCATGGAAACCGAGCCGCTGCTTGACCAGTGGGGAAATCAGGTGATCAGCCGACAGACAGGGGAACCCATGATCAAGAGCCTGAACACCGTCTATCTCAGCAACTACGTTCCTGTTGAAATCTATCCTCTCACCGAGAGCAAAGCTGCCATGCTGGTCTCCCTGGTGACGGAAGGCGTCAAATCCACCGTCCCCGACGAGGAAATCATCTCTCTCGTACTCGACATTTCTTCCGACTATTATAACGGAATACAGACGCTGGAAGAAGCTGCAGCTTCCGTCCAGCATGCAATAGTATCCTATCTTGAGGCAGAATCCTGATATTCCGCATAGAGAGGCGCAGGCAGAAGGTTATGTTAACTTTCTGCCTGCGCTTTATAAGCAATATTGAAAAAATGAAGTTGAGTTTACTTTACGCCCTGATACGCTGCTGACCCGAGCCCAAGTATGGGAAGACCGATCCAGAAGAAGAAGAAAACCGGCACACCAAAGCCGGTGCCTTTCCCGAAAGTGTTTACAAGCTTGTTTTTATATGCAAAAATGAAAATATCTCCGGGCAACACGCTGCTGTCCGGAGATGATTTTTGTTTGAAGTTGTTATTTTGCGTAATCCACTGCTTTGGTTTCACGCAGCACGTGGACTTTGATCTGGCCGGGATAGGTCATCTCCGATTCGATCTTCTTGGCAATCTCTCTTGCGAGGAGAACCATTTGGTCTTCGGATACTTCCTCAGGTTTCACCATGATGCGAATCTCGCGGCCGGCCTGAATGGCGTAAGAACTTGCAATGCCGGGGAAACTGCGGGATATCTCTTCCAGCTTTTCCAGGCGCTTGACATAGTTTTCAATGTTCTCACGACGGGCACCCGGACGGGAAGCAGAGATGGCGTCTGCTGCCTGAACCAGGCAGGCAACAACAGTATGGGGTTCCACATCGTTATGGTGGGCTTCCACGGCATGGATGACTTCTTCATTTTCTTTGTACTTGCGGAGAAGCTCAACACCGATGGTCACGTGAGAACCTTCCACTTCGTGGTCAATGCTCTTGCCGATATCGTGCAGCAAACCGGCACGTTTTGCGGTGTTGACGTCCACTCCGAGTTCGGAAGCCAGCAACCCTGCAATGTGAGAAACTTCAATGGAGTGGTTCAGCACGTTCTGCCCGTAACTGGTGCGGTAGCGCATGCGGCCAAGCAGGCGGACAATTTCGGGGTTCAGGTTGTGAATTCCCGTCTCCAGCATGGCACGTTCGCCCTCGGCTTTGACAGTGGCATTGACTTCACGCTGGGCTTTGGCGACCATTTCCTCAATTCTGGCAGGATGGATACGCCCATCCTGTATCAGCTTTTCAAGGGCAAGCCGTGCAACCTCACGGCGAACTGGATCAAACCCGGACACTGTGATGGCCTCCGGCGTGTCGTCAATGATGAGGTCACATCCGGTGAGGGTTTCAATGCTGCGAATATTCCGGCCTTCACGGCCGATAATGCGGCCTTTCATCTCGTCGTTGGGGAGGGGAACAACAGAGACTGTGATTTCACTGGAATGGTCGGCGGCACAGCGCTGAATCGCAGTGGAAATGATTTCCTTTGCAAGTTCATCTGCATCGTCTTTCAGCTGCTGTTCGATTTCTTTAACCTTGACGGCCATTTCATGCGTACAGTCATCACGGACGGTATTGATCAGATAAACTTTGGCTTCTTCTGTGCTGAAGCCCGAGATTTTTTCCAGCATTTCCAGCTGGCTCTTTTTCAGAGATGCAACCTCCTGCTGCTGCTGTTCGATGGCAGCGATTTTGGAGTTGAGAGAATCTGTTTTCTTCTCAATTGCATCGGTTTTCCGGTCGAGCGTTTCCTCCTTCTGCTGCAGGCGGTGTTCCTGCTTTTTCAGCTCGGAACGGCGCTCCTTTTCTTCCCGTTCATACTCTGAACGGCTTTTGTGTATTTCTTCCTTTGCCTCCAGGAGAGCTTCCTTCTTTTTGCTCTCCGCACTTTTTATTGATTCATTGATGATACGCTTGGCTTCCTCTTCGGCACTGATGATTTCTCTCTCGCCGACGGTTTTCCGGTAAAGAAATCCGAGAACGAATCCGATTACCAGGGTTGCGATCGCTAATAAGATCCATAAAACAGGGGACATTGTCAGTAAACACACCTCCTTCTTTCATAAAATTCGCAGGGGTGGTTTCGTACTGGGTCTTCCTAAAGCGGCGCGCTGTTGTGTGAATCGGCACAACAACACCTATAGATTGAAGACAGGCACGTGCGTTGGCTTATATAAAATCCGGCCTGTCCGAAACGGAAAGATAATATTTCATCCCCGATCCTCCCCGGGTTGGGGGCTACAATATTAACCGTGTAATTATATAACAGAGGAATGGAATATGTCAACTGCTTTCTCACAAAAAAATCAACTTTCATTGTTTAATAAATCGTGAATTATTTCCTGAATTTTACGGAAAGGATTGCAAGTTTCTCTCTGATGGAGTAAAATGAACCCAGCAAATCAAATTAAATAATATTGTAAGGAGTACCCTCAATGAAAGTTATCATTCAGAAAGACTATGACAGAATGTGCCAGTGGGCAGCCAACCATATTATCGAAGCCATCAACAGCCACAAAGGGGAGAAGCCCTTTGTCCTCGGTTTGCCGACGGGCTCTTCGCCTCTCGGCGTTTACAAAAAGCTGATTGAAGCCAACAAAGCAGGCAAGGTGAGCTTTAAAAACGTCGTCACTTTTAATATGGACGAATACGTCGGCCTCCCCCACGAGCACGACCAGAGCTACTGGTATTTCATGCATGACAATTTCTTTGACCACATTGACATCCCGGCTGAAAACATTCATATTCTCAACGGAATGGCTGAAGATCCGGAAGCGGAATGTGCCAGATATGAAGAACAGATTGCATCCTTCGGCGGAATTGATCTTTTCATGGGTGGCTCCGGGGTCGACGGGCACATTGCCTTCAACGAGCCGTATACTTCTCTCAACTCCAGAACCGGTGTGAGAGATCTCACAGAGGACACCCGGATTGTCAATTCCCGCTTCTTCGGCAATGATCCGGAGAAGGTCCCGGCAAAGGCACTCTCTGTCGGCGTGGGTACGGTGTGCGATTCCCGCGAAGTTCTGCTTCTCATCAACGGCCATAACAAGGCAAGAGCCCTTGCTCATTGTGTAGAAGGCGGCGTCAGCTCGAAGTGGACGATTTCTGCACTGCAGAATCACAACAATGCCTACATTGCCTGTGATGAAGCGGCTTGCGGAGAACTCAAAGTAGATACCTACCGCTACTTTAAGGACGTCTACGCCGGCGAGATCCTCTGAGGAATCAACCATGGGCGGGTTTTATCCGGGCACACCGGGCTTCTGGCTGATTGGATTGGCGGTGTTGCTTCTGATTGAGGCAGCTGTGCCGGGGCTGGTGTCCATCTGGTTTGCACTCGGTGCCCTTGCTGCGCTGCTCGCCGCACTCTGCGGGGCTTCCGGGCCGATTCAGATTGTGCTGTTTGTGGTGGTGTCGATGGCAGCTCTTGTCGTGACGCGGCCTCTGGTAAAAAAATACGTCAACGCGAAGGTGCAGCACACCAATGCGGACAGAATTCTCGGGCAGGAATGTGTGGTAACAGAGCAGGTGGATAATCTGGCCGGAACGGGGGAGATCTCCGTCGACGGAAAACGGTGGACAGCCCGGTCATCCGATCTGGCGGTTATCCCGCAAGGTTCACGCGTTACGGTGGAAAGAATTGAAGGTGTAAAAGCTATTGTGAAGATCCAGGATGGATCGGGGAGGTAAGTATGCCAGTTTTACTGATCGTTTTGTTGATTCTTGCCGTGATTATCGTTACACGGATTCGCATTGTCCAGCAGGCAAAGGCTTATGTGATTGAACGCCTGGGTGCTTACAAAACCACCTGGGGTGTCGGCATTCATTTTCTAATCCCGTTTATAGAGAGGGTAGCCAAAGTCGTCTCCCTCAAGGAACAGGTGGCTGACTTTCCGCCGCAGCCGGTTATCACGAAAGATAACGTCACCATGCAGATCGATACCGTCGTTTACTTCCAGGTGACGGACCCGAAGCTCTTCACCTACGGTATCGAACAGCCGATGATCGCAATTGAAAATCTTTCCGCAACGACGCTTCGTAACATCATCGGTGAGCTGGAACTGGATGAATGCCTGACCAGCCGTGATGTGATCAACACCAAGATGCGCTCCATCCTCGATGAGGCGACCGACCCGTGGGGTATCAAGGTCAACCGTGTAGAACTGAAGAACATTCTTCCGCCGGAGGCTATCCGCAATGCCATGGAGAAACAGATGAAGGCAGAGCGTGAACGCCGCGAAGCGATCCTCCGTGCAGAAGGCGAAAAACAGTCTGCCATTCTGGAGGCAGAAGGCGAGAAGGAAGCTGCCATTCTCCGTGCCGATGCGAAGAAACAACAGCAGATTCTGGAAGCACAGGGTGAAGCGGAAGCCCTTCTCACCGTACAGCGCGCCACCGCCGAAGGCATTAAGCTCATCAACGAGGCTTCTCCTTCCGATGCCGTGTTAAAGCTGAAATCTCTGGAGGCCTTTGCAGCAGCCGCCAGCGGCTCGGCCAATAAGATCATTATTCCCAGTGAGATCCAAGGGCTCGCAGGGCTTGCCGAAGGAGTTATTTCTTCCGTAAAATAACAGCAGGCTGACAATATCGGAAACAACTATTCCCGGCTTTTCACAAAGGATGTGCAAAGCCGGGAATGCTTTTTGATATAAACGTAATATTGTTTACATAATGAAAATCTTTAAGGGTTGAATATTTGCGGTGACTGCACCGGAATCTCTTCCGGGGCGATCGTCTGATACTCACAGCTGCTGGATGGCGTATCGCTCCTGTCGCCGCTGTACTGAAGATAAGTGAAGTGCCCGAGCTGATTGATACGCACGTAATAACGGGAACGGTCTGTCGTTAGGCTGAAGTTCGTTTCGCCGAGAGGAGAATCCAGACTGATGTACTCTTTACCATCCGGATCTGTCAGGTGGATGGTGGCAGTCTGCCCTTCCATTGTAACGAAAGAACGGATTCTGCTCAAAGATTCGGAATGGCCTGCAGAGTAGGCAATCAGAGAAGTGTCTCCCTGATAGAGCTTCCATTCCCCACAGTAGGGGAAGTAGGATTCAATCCATTGCCGATAGCCCGGTTGCACGGGAGCCGTGCTCTGATACCGATCCATCCACAAAAGAGCATCATCCAGCTTTCCTTCCCGGAGAAGCTGATAGAAAGTCTCGATTGCACCTTCCGATTGCGGCCCGATTTGCCCGGGAATTCCCCCTCCTGCGGGGGTAGAAACCGGAGCAGAACTTGGCTGCACAGGCGGCAGATCGGACGGACCGTCCGGTGGGGTGCTGATTAAAGGCGAGGGAACAGCCAGAGGAGGCTCAGAGGGAACGGGCGTATTTTGTTTCCGGTCCCGCAGCGCGAAAAAGCCATAGAAGAGCAGGATTCCGATTGTAATTCCGATAACCGGCAACAGCCGTGTAATGCTTCTTCCTTTTGCTTTTTTGGCAGGATCATGCCTGGCGGGCATCTGGGGACTGTAGAGGGAAGAGAGGTCGGCAAGCAGTTCTTCGGCAGAGGTATACCTGTCGGCCGGTTCAAAAGCGCAGGCTTTGAGCACGATTTTTTTCAGTGCGGGGCTGCCGTGTGCCGGAGGCGGCAAAGGCTTCCCGCCAACGCGGAGCATCAGAGCCTCTTCCATCTCTTTTACGGTCGGTGTTTCGGGCGGAAGGGGAACGAACGGCACACGCCTTTCATTGAGCATCCAGTACAGCACAAGGCCGAGAGAATAGATATCGGCGGCGTGCCCGTAAGGCTCACAGTTGAAAACTTCCGGCGCCATGTAATGAAAGGTGCCGATTCTGGTGCCCACAGTGTTGTACTCCGCAACCTTTGCAATGCCGAAGTCTCCCAATTTAAAGTCACCGTCTTTTGAGACGAAAACATTCTGCGGTTTGATATCGCGATGGAGAATATTCCGGCTTTTGCAGAGAATCAATGCACTGCACAGATCTTTCCCGAGGCGAACCGTGTCTTCCTCGGTAATATCCTCATCCAGAGCTTTGGAGAGCGGAGTGAGCAACTCCATTTTGATAAAGATGTTCCAGCCGATCCCGTCTTTTTTCGGAACATAGTGGATATCATCGCAATAAACGATATTGGTGTGCCCCTTCATCTCCGACATGATCTGATACTCCCGCACAACACCCTCCAGCACGGAGTCAAAATGTTCTTTGACGCCGGCTTCGTCAAAACCATTGCTGTAGAGCTCATCGATTTCGCTGTTGTTTTTCGGGATGGAGATCACTTTCAGAGCAGCTCGTTCTGTCGCCCCGAAAAGCTCTCGCTCAATTTCATAGACAGATCCGAAGCTTCCTGTTCCGATTTTCTGAACGGTCCTCCAGCCGGGAAATAACGATAAATTGTTGTTTTCTGCCATGTTTAGCCCTCATCCTGTCCGATTCATCGCTAATAGCATAATATATCACATCTATAGAAGGAAAACAAGTATCTGCTTTTGCGTTTCCCGGGTATTTTTCATTCGCTTTCCGAGGAAGGCGATTTCCGGTTGTAGCAATCAAAACAGGTATAAAAAGATATAAAAAATGTATGGAAAATTAGCAAACTGTTGTTGCAAAATCTTCTATGACAGTTTATAATAGATTATACTTTATATGATGGGATAGATTCGGAATCTGAGGTGATGAAGATGATTCGAGTAGCGCCATCCATTCTATCTGCAGATTTTGCAGCCCTTGGGAAGGATATTCAGAGCATCTCCGATGCGGGGGGAGACTGGGTCCATTTTGAT
>JAFUGY010000055.1 GCA_017469115.1 Oscillospiraceae bacterium | reverse complement strand
GTCCCCGAAGGGGCGGAGCCGCCGGAGTTGAGCGCCCTTCTCTCTTTCTATGCGCCCCTCACCGAGCGGATCGTTGTCCGCGCGAAGACGGATGCGGCAAAATACTTCCTCATGCGTGACGGAAAGCTTGAAGAAATAAAGAGCGTATGATAAAATAACCGCTATGATGAAAAAAGTAACCGTTTTTTGTGTTCTTCTCCTCCTGCTCTTCTCCCTATGTGGGCTTCCCGCGCTGGCAGAGGATATTCTGGAGCTTGGGCTTGAGGAAGCCCTCAAAAAAGCCCAGGAATTCAACGAATGGATGAGTGCCCGCACCGATGACGAGATTGCCTCCGAAATGCACATCTCCCGATGGGATGTGCTGAGCCCATACGGCACCGAAGCCCCTCCCGAGCCGCTTATCTCCGTCAGCGAGTCAGATACGTGGGACGATCTGATCGCCCGCCTCCTGCAGAAGTATGAAGCCGATGCATCCGGTGTCGGGATCGGATACTACAACAGCTATACCGGGGAAGAACGCTATCTCAATGCCGACCAATACATGGTGTCAGCCAGTATGTTCAAAGTTCCCCTGAATATGATTTTTGCCGACAGAGTCTCCTCCGGCGAGATGACGATGGATACCGAGATCTACGGCGCGCCCTACCGGTGGTATCAGTACCGCACGATTGTGGAGTCGGACAATGATCGCTCTGTCGACCTCATGAATGTTCTCGGTGGGTACCGGGCCTTCAAACAGGCGCAGATCCCTTATCTCGGCAATGATCCGGAAGCAGATTTGGGTTGGAACTACCAGATTGAAAACTTTTACAATGCCCGCCAGTTCATCCATATGCTCCGCTCTCTTCTGGCTGAGCCGGAGCGCTTTCCGGGCATTCTGGAGAATATGTTGCAGGCTACGCCCTATTCCTATCTCCATCAGTATGAGCGCCGCTATCCCATCGCCCAGAAGTACGGTTTCGTGGAACAGTCGGAGCCAAACCGGGGCTATCATACTTACATCAATGCCTGCGGCATCGTCTTTACCGATACGCCCTTCTGCCTTGTTATCTTTACCGATAATATTCTCAAGGCTTACGACCTCATGGCGGAGGCCTGCATGGTCATGTGTGATTATACCAATCTCTCCTCCCGTCGCGCTGAGGAGGAGAATGCACAGTTGCAGCAGCAACAGCAGCAGGACGAGATTGCCCAATCCGCTGCCGACAGGGAAGCACTGGAAACGGAAGCCCTTGCCCTTGCTGCATCCCTTCGCTCGGAAGATTCCGGTGTGAAGCTTACGCCCGTCGCCAGACCGGCTGATACAGAGAAAACGATTTCATCGAGGTTTCAAATGTCCGTTTTATCAACCATTCTTCTCGTCTGGATCTTCATCGTCATGATTGTCGGGTTTGTGATCATCTTCCGACACAATGTCTCCGGCAAGGTCAATGCCTTCTGGGCAGTGCTGGCTATCATCCTCACGGCACTGGCGCTGGTTTTCTGCGTGATTGGGTCGAATTTCGGCACACTCTTCGCAAAACCTTCCGGTGATCCTCAAGAGACTGCGCGAATCTTCTTCGATGCCATCCTTGCTGAGGAGTATTCCACAGCCTATGATTGCCTGAGCAACTATTCCGGCCTCGGGCTGGAGCTGCAGCCGGAAACCGAAGAAAGCCGCATGCTCTATGACGCCCTGAAGCAAAGCTATGGCTACACCCTTCGCGGATCGGCTTCGCAGGACAAGCTGGAAGCCAAACAGATGGTTGCCTTCATGCATCTCAATCTTAAAGCTGTCAAAAACGATGCTGCCGACAGGATTGCCGGCCTTCTTACTGAGCTCGCGGAAAAGCGCCCTCACGACCAACTTTTTGACGAGGAGGGTAATGTTCTCCCCCTTGTCGCTGATGAAGTATATCACACTGCCCTCACTCAGGCGCTCGACACCGGAACGAGGTATTACACCTCTTCCGATATTGAGCTCACGCTGGAATATGTCAACGGCCGCTGGCTGATCCGCGCGGGAGAGCCTCTGCTCTCTGCGCTTTCCGGAGGTGCAGCCAATGCCTGAGGAGCATCCCATCAGAAAAAAAGGAACAGCCCATCAGCAAAAGCGCCCCTCCTATTCATCGACAGGGGCAGTTTTTGTGTTGCTTTCCCTTGTGCTGCTCTGCTTTCTCGCTGTCGTCGTGCATCCCGATTCGCACACGTCTCCAGACTGGACAGACGCCAAAGCTCATACAAACCTCGTCGGCGGGCTGGATGTTTTCTCCGCCAACAGCCGGGAAACCGCTTTTGATACGATCCTTTCTCAGCATGAGGAGCATTCCTTTATCCCCGAAGGCGCTCTTGCTGCCCCCGTGCCGGATGTCCTCTCCTTCGGCGAGACCTACCGCCCCCGTGATATCGTGGAAGTAATTGAAGACGCTCGGGACACGGGTCTTCTGGGAAAAGGGGAGACCACCGTTTTTTCCCTTGCCTCTGTTTTTCCTCAGGACAGCCCCATCCTCTACTATTTTGATTCCTCTCTGCTTGCCGTCTCCTGGCAGGAGATCATCGACGGGCATCTCTGTACTTTCTGTGAAGTGCGCGTTTCCGACGCTTCCCAGTTCCGCAGGAAGTTCTCGCAGGACAGATTTGCCGCTTCCGTCAAAACAACCGCCTCCGACCTCGCCGTTCAGGCGAATGCCGTGGTTGCCATGAATGCCGACAATGTTCTCTCACACGAGCTGGGCATTGCGGTTTATCAGCGTGAGCTTTGCCGTATGAACCGCTGGCCTTATTCCGTTACAAAGAGATGCTTCAATGCTGTCGACACGCTTCTCATCGACGGTTCCGGCAACTTCCGCTTCAGCCTTTCGGGGACGCCTTGGCAAAAAGATGATCTCGAACGTTTTCTTGTCGAGCATAACATTGTGTTCTCTCTTGTCAACGGTCCCGCTTTGATCATCGGCGGCGAGGCGCAGGAGCTTAAAGCCCAGCCTCTCGGCTCGCTGAGTGCTTCCTCGACCCGTGCGGCTATTGCCCAGTGCGCATCGCTTCATTATCTCTATTGCTCGGTGGGGGACGAAGCAGGTTTTCCCGGTTGTACGGCGAAAGAGCTCACGGAAATCCTCCTCGGCAAAAAAGTGGAGCATGCCTATGCCCTCGCAGGTGGACAGACAGCGGAGCTCATCTTCGACGGGCAGGTTTATTCTCCCTTGGCCCCAAAAAGTGAGCGCCCCGTCGGCGATATTCTTTACTTCGCCACTGCGCTTTCGGATAAGGGGGTGGCCCGCTCATGAATTCTGCCATTGCTTTCTGCTTCGGTTCCGTTACGATTTACTGGAGCGGGCTCGTGATCGCTCTGGGGGCAGTTGCCGGATTTCTCCTTTCCTACGCGCTTTATACCGCTCACAGCGGCCGGGGAAGTGATATCTGGATCTTTTTTGCCTTCTCTCTGCTTCTGGGAGTGTTTTGCAGCCGCCTCTTTCACTGCCTTTCCAATCCGGAACAGTATAACACGCTGCCCCTTGCCTTTCTGGATCCTTCCCAGGGGAGCTACTGGCTGCCCGGTGCCGTCATTGCGCTGCTGCCCGCTGCTCTCCTTGCCCGCTTTTTCGGCGTAAAAACAACTACGGAGGAACTGCTTGACGCTGCTGCACCCGGAATGGCGCTTTCCGCAGCCTTTATTCGCTTCAGTGCTCTCTTTAACCAGGCCTGCAGGAGTTATTTTCCAATCAAAAATCCGGCTTTCCAGCACTATCCTTTTGCATCGGCTGCTTCTTATATGGATGCATCTGGAAACACGGTCTATCATGTTGCCACGTTTTTCCTGTCGGCGCTTGTGATGCTTTGCCTCGCTGTTTTCCTGCTGTTTTTCTATATCCATTCTCACGGAGAAAAAATCAAGCCGCCATGCAGCCGCTTCGGCAACACGGCAAGGATCTTTTTGGCAGCTTTCTGCTCAGCGGAGTTCGTCGCTGATTCTGCCAGATCCGATGTCTCGCCCGTGCATTTTCTCTTCCTGCGGTTTTTAAACCGCGCTGCCGCCTCTGTCCATCTGACGCAGCTTTTTGCCCTCGTCGTGCTGATTGCCCTGATGCTCTATTACGGCCGCTGCAGCGCAAAAGCAAACGACCAGCAGAGAATGAACAAAGTGCTTTTAGTTGTCTTCTTCCTGTCGCTGCTTGTTTGCATCGTGACGGAGATTCTCCTACGCCGTTCCGATCACTATCTGACGCTCTATCTTGTGCAAATCGTCTTTTCAACGTTGGCAACCGTGTGCATCTTCTTCCGGTATCGCTCCTGCAGAGATCTGTCCACAGATTATGATGAATGGGAAGAATAACTCCCAAAACCGGAGAGAATCATGCAATCGAAACTCTTCCTTGAAAAGGCAGGAGTGTTATGATAAAATAATATGAATTATCAGGCTCCGTCGGCTGCAAAGGTCCGGAGCAATGAGGAGTTAGTAAATTCTGTGTATTTAAAAGCGCTGGAAATTCAAGGATTCAAATCTTTTGCGGACAAAACCCGTCTTACCTTTGAGAAGGACATTACAGGGATCGTGGGCCCCAACGGATCAGGGAAATCGAACGTTAGTGATGCGCTTCTGTGGGTTATGGGCGAACAGCGGACAAAAACGCTGCGCGGCAGCAAGATGGAAGAT
>JAFUGY010000054.1 GCA_017469115.1 Oscillospiraceae bacterium | reverse complement strand
TGCCTGCTCTGCACCGGGCGGAAAGTCCTACACGGCGGCGATGCTGATGCAGAACGAAGGCAGTATTCTCTCTTGCGATATCCATGAAAAAAAGCTGAATCTGGTTTCTTCCGGGGCTGAACGACTCGGGATTCATATCCTGACGACACGCTGCGCAGATGCCGGCTGTTTTTATCCGGAGTTGGAGGAATCATTCGATCTTGTGATTGCGGATGTTCCGTGTTCCGGCTTCGGAGTCATTCGAAAAAAGCCGGAAATCCGGTTGAAATCAAGGGAAGAGATCGCCGGCTTACCCAAAGTGCAGAAAAGAATTGCAGATAATGTTGCTCGTTATGTGAAACCGGGGGGAAAACTGCTCTATTCCACCTGTACCATCTTTGAAGAGGAAAATGAGCAGATTGCCCACAGTATCGAAGGATTTGATCGTTTGCAGGAAAAGACTTTCTGGCCCCATCTTGACGGGACGGACGGTTTCTATGCCTGCGTGCTGAGGAAACGAAAATGAAAGATATTCTTTCGATGCTGCCGGAAGAGCTGGCAGCAGAGTTTCGGGAAAAGGGCATACCGGCCTTTCGGGCAAAACAGGTTTCCCAATGGTTGGCAAAGGGTGTTACATCTTTTGAGGAGATGCGGAATCTCCCTGCAGATCTGCGGTTTCGCCTGGGAGAAGAATACAGCCTTTACCGCCCGGTTGTGTTGAGAAAGCAGGTTTCGGCAAAAGACGGCACAATCAAATACCTGTGGGGGCTTTTCGATGGGAATGCAGTGGAGACCGTCGTGATGAAATACCGTTACGGGAATACGGTTTGTATCTCCACTCAGGTAGGCTGCAGGCAGGGCTGCGCTTTCTGTGCTTCCACCATCGGCGGGCTTGTACGTCAGATGGAACCCTCGGAAATGCTGAATGAAGTTTTGTTTTCGCAACTTGACAGCGGGGAAAAAATCTCCCACATTGTGCTGATGGGTACGGGGGAACCGCTGGACAATTTTGAGAACGTGATGCGGTTTCTCTCTCTGATCAATCATCCGGAAGTATTTAACCTGAGCCTGCGCCATGTGTCCCTCTCTACCTGTGGATTGATTGAACGTTTTCCTGATCTCGCAGAGAGAGATCTTCAGCTTACCCTTGCAGTATCGCTTCATGCACCGGATGACGAAACACGATCAAAGCTGATGCCGGCGAACCGCGGCCGTGGGGTAGATGCCCTGATGGGAGCATGCCGGCAGTATACCGAAAAAACCGGGAGAAGGGTCTCGTTTGAATATGCCATGATTGACGGCGTCAATGATACCTCTGATCATGCAAAAATGCTTGTTAAGCGGGCGAAAGAAGTAGGGGCTCATGTCAATCTGATCCCACTCAACCATGTGGAAGAATCCCGTTATCATCCTTCCACACAGGGACATCTGAAAGCTTTTATTAAAATACTGGAAGACTCCGGTGTGAATGTTACCGTGCGCCGACGACTCGGGGGAGATATAGACGCTTCCTGCGGTCAGCTCAGAAGAAAGTTTGAAAAGAGCAGAGAAAAATGAAGTATTACGGCATTTCCGAAAAAGGACTCGTACGCAAGGAAAACCAGGATTGCTTTTCATTTGATGAAATGGAATCAAGAGACTGTCTTCTCGTCGCAGTTTGCGATGGGATGGGTGGTCATGCGGCCGGTAGCCTCGCTTCGAAACTGGCCAATGAAACATTTCGTGAATATGTCAGCAACCATATGTTCACCCGCACAGGAAAAGCTGCAAATCTGGTGCATGTTTTGCAGGATGCCTGTCTCGAAGCAAACAGGGTGATTCTGCATTATTCCGAGACGTATGAAGAATATGCCGGGCTTGGCACGACGCTGGTTGGCGGAGTGATAGTGTCTTCCGGCACGTCGTATCTTGTCAATATCGGGGACAGCCGCGCCTATTTGATCTCCAGACCTGACAGAACCATCGAGCAGGTTACGGAAGACCATTCTCTGGTACAGGCGTATGTCAACTCCGGCCTGATTACCAAAGAGGAGGCGCGGACACACCCGAGAAAAAACGTTATCACCCGCGCGCTCGGCGGAGACGTATATGCGGAAGCAGACATTTTTGAGTTTACCTTTGAAGAAGGCGAAGAATTGCTTTTCTGCAGTGACGGGTTAAGCAACTTCCTTACCGATGAAGAAATCCTCGGTACCTGCCTGCGGCATACCGATCCGGAAGCGTGCTGCAGAGATCTCCTCGCACAAACCTATGCCCGCGGAGCAGGGGATAATGTCACAATCGCGCTGGTGGTGAAATCATGAGCGATCGGTCTTATACAAAATATCTCGGCGCTGTGCTGGATGATCGGTATGAGATCCTTGAAAAAATCGGGGAAGGCGGCATGGCGATCGTCTTTCGTGCCATGGATCAACGTCTGAACAGAGAAGTCGCCGTTAAAATCGTGCGTGACGAGCTCTTCGGGGACGAGGAAATCAGCACGCGCTTTTTTGCAGAAGCGCACGCTGTTGCAAAGCTTTCGCCTCCGGGGATTGATGCGGTTAATGATGTCACCCAGACGGAGGAGATCAGATATCTCGTCATGTAGCTGATCACCGGGATAACTCTGCGCCAGTCTATTGAGAGAAAACATCCTCT
>JAFUGY010000053.1 GCA_017469115.1 Oscillospiraceae bacterium | reverse complement strand
TTCCTCAAACACGTTATTCTTCAGAAGAATCTCAGAAATCGGAGCATCGACCTGAGCACCCATCAGTCCGTGATCTACCATAAACAGCTTAAAAGCCGAGAAGTCTTCATAATATTTCAGGGGCAATCCGGCTTTGCGTACTCTGGGCACCCGATATACTATTCCTGCATCAACCAGCCACTCGATAGCGAGCTCAAAGTCTTTTGCGCGGGCCCCTTTTTGTATATCAGCATAGACAAATTTTTTATTGCTCTTTGCCAGCTGCTGCGGAATGGAATTCCATATCTGATGGATTCTTCCCAGTATTTGAGGATCGGCATGTTTCGAAATATCCAGCGCATAGTCTGCAAGGATCTGCTTTTGAATATTCCTTAATGATTTATAGTCTTTTCCGTCAACAGCGCCCTGAACAACTTCTGGCATTCCTCCGGTGAAATAGTACTCCCGTAAGGAATCGATGAAAACAGAGCGCACTCCGGAAAGATCCTCTAACGGGGCTTTCAGCAGGCGAATATAGCTGCTCTCTCCGAGCCTCGCTCGGATGAACTCAGCAAAGGAAAGCGGATACAAGGTTAGCTCATCAACCTTGCCTACCGGGAAAGAAACCCCTTTATGGATTGCCAGACCCAATAGAGAACCTGCTACGATGATGTGAATCTGCGGTGCATCTTCACAGAAGTACTTCAGAGCCGCAAGTGCTTTCGGGGCATCTCCCACCTCATCGATGAAGAGTAGTGTTTTTCCGGGTACGATCGTATGACCGCTTAATACCTCTATATCAGCCAGAATTCGGTCAACACGAAAGCCCCGTTCAAATATTTCTCTCACACGGGGATCTTTATCAGCATTCAGAATGATAAAATGCTCAAATTCATGATTTCCGAACTCTTGAATCAGATAGGTCTTTCCAACCTGCCGAGCACCTTTTATCACTAAAGGTTTACGATCGGGGTTATCTTTCCATAACAGCAGTTTTTGATAAAGATCTCGTTTCATTTGTAGTTTTCCTCCGCAGGGATATGATTGATATCGATTCGCCCGAAGATATTATAACTTCACAGATTGAGCATGTCAACACAAAACAGAACGAACTTTAACGAATTATAAACACAAAACGGAACGAATACAAAAGGAGACGGAACTCTATTGCATTCCATGCCATTTGCGGAAATCAGAAAACCCTGGTCGAACAGCGTAAAGGAGTGTTTGATTCATTATTACAGAGATAAAGACACAAATGAAATTGTGATCGGTTACGGAATATACAGGCTGATGGAGTGGGTGGGAAGGTTTTTTCCTTTAAAGAGGATTATTACTTGCAGCCGGATCTGTATGCGGTGACTATGTTGAGATTAGTCAGGCGGGCTCTGGCCGGCGATGCGGAGCTGGCAGTTCTGCTAATGGCCCTGGGAGGTTACAGGGATGAGATCGATGTTGCCTTTCAGGAAAATTCGGATATTATGCAACCATTACAGGGGCAGGAATAAAATAAAAGGGAAAAAACGTGTGTGCTAAAATAAGGTGAATCAGTCCTCTGAGGTGATGACGCGGATGGATTTGGATTCAAGATGGGTTTGGAAGGAGCTGTCGATCCGGTCGGTGATAAAGCAGTCGATATCGTCCCAGGAGGCAGTGATGCCGAAAAGGGCCTGGCCTTTTTTGGAGGAGTCCGCCAGAAAGCAGACGGTATCGGCTGCTTTCATCATAGCCTGCTTTACTTCCGCTTCCTGCAGGTTGGAGCAGTAGATGTGGGTGTCGGAATAGCCTCCGCCGCCGAGGAAGTAGAAATCGGCGTGGATCTGGGAGAGGTCCAGTTTGGTGAGCGGGCCGGTGCAGCCCATGATATTCCGGCGGAAGGAGCCGCCGAGCATCATGAGCTCGATATCTTTTTCGTTCCGGAGGGCGTCACAAACGAGGAGGGAATTGGTGACGACCGTGAGGGATCTGCCGAGGATATATTCCGCAATGCGGAAGGTAGTGGATCCGGAGTCGATAATAATCACCGCATCATCCGGGATAAGGGCTGCCGCCGCTTTCCCGATGGATTTTTTTTCGGCTTCGTGCTCGGTGAGGGAATTGGTGACGATACGCGGTGCCACCTCGGCAATCATGGCTCCCCCGTGGGTTCGGGTGAGCGTGCCCTTTTCTTCCAGAGCGGTGAGATCGGAACGGATGGTCACCTTGGACACGGAGAGGCTCGAGGAGAGCTCTTCTACGGAGAGATAGTTTTTCTCCTTCAGGAGACGGAGAATTTCATTTTGACGTTGGGAGAGATTCATAAGGCTGCTTCCTTTCAATGGCCTGCGGACAGGGTAGAATACTACAGAAGAATTTACGAAAACGAAAGCGAAAATTTACTATTGCAAAAGAAATAAAACTATGCTATACTCCAAAACGAAAGAACAAGAAAAACTTTTCTTTCGTTATCGTTATTTTAACGGAAGAGGAGAGGGAAAGCAAGATATTTCTTTTCCAAACGGTAAGGTGCGGGCAGTGAAGGGAGAAAGATCCGATGTTCAAACTGTATGATATACGGACGAAGCGGCAGAATCTGACGCAGGAAGATGTTGACTGCCTTCTCGGAGCTGTTGCCAAATATTATAAAGAGTCGGTAGGAGTGGAGTCGGTTTTCCTCGGGCGAGATGCGCGGATTTACTGCGCCGAGATGATGGACAGGGCGCTGGAGATCTTCCCGCAATACGGGCTGGATGTGTATTTTAATCCCGTGCCGATGGGCACCTGCCAGTTCTATTATTCCTGTATGAAAAACAGGGATTCCGGCGGCGTGATGCTGACGGCCAGCCACAACCCGAAGGACTATATCGGCTTGAAGCTGGTGGGCAAAGATGTGTGCCCCATTGCCATGGGCTGCGGGCCCGACGGGGGCCTGGAGCAGGTGAAGCGGAATTATGAAGCACGGGCAGGAGCGCCTGCAGCGTACAGGCGGGGCGCCATCCACATAGCCCAGTACCAGAGGGAATATGTCGAGTATTCCATGAAGCTGGCCGGTGTGAAACCCGGGGATCTGGCAGGATTGCGGATCTTCGGAGAGTTTCTGTCCGGCACGGGCGGAATGGATTTTGCCGTTGCAATGGATCTCGCCGGGGCAGATCTCACCCTCAGCCACAGTGTGCCGAATGGGCTCTTCCTCCAGGGTGACCCGAACCCGATTGAAGAAGAAACCATGTCTCCCGTGCGGGAGATCATGAAAAAAGGCAAGTTCGATCTCGGCTTCTGCTTTGACGGAGACGGGGACAGGATGGACCTGATGTTCCCGGACGGATCGCAGATTATCCCGGGGCTGAATATGTCGCTTCTGGTGCCGTATATCCGGCAGATCTTTTCGCCGTATTTCGGTTCCGTCACAGCGCTGAAGGCTTATGTAGATGTAAAAGCCATTCCTCTGGCCTTGGTGGAAATCTCCCGGGCAGGGCTTGAGCAGCATATCATCCGCAATGGGCACTCGTTTATCAAGGAAAAGTTGCAGGAGCATTTCGCAGAGGGGTTTGTGGTTTCCGAAGAGGAGTCGGCTCACTATTATATGAACTTCCCCTATGATCCGGCAGATACCGGCAAAGGGTTTGCACCGGTGGAGAATACCCTGTTTTTCGCTCTGCTGACGGCAAAGGCCCTGAAAGAGAATCCGGCAGGGTATCAGCGGCTTTTTGAATTGCAAAAAGGGATTTACCGTTATCGAGAATGGCCGATTACCTTTAGCCCCGGGCATGAAGCAGAGATGGAACAGATTATGGCGGAAGTGGAAACGCTGATGCGCACCTGCGGGGCGACGGTGATCAGAGATATGGATGATGGGTCGGATCTGGATGCAACGCTGATGCGCTTCTGCCTGCCGGAGCACATCACGGCAGAAACAGAATTCCCGGAGTTATGGTGTCAGGTCGCCCAGCGGATCTCCCGCTCGGAGGATGGCATGTGCCGGTGGGAAGTGGTGGCTTCCGGTGAGGCGCTCTGCAAGGAGATCAATGATCTGATCCTCTCGATTACCGACCGATATGTGAAAAAAGGAATTGCGCATTACTGAAAAAGCTGTATAATATCTACCAGGGAAATACAGCCCAAAGCTGTGTTACTAAATCATTTGAACAAAGGAGAAAAAGGTATGAAAAAGATTCTTGCAGTTGTTCTCGCACTTGCTCTTGTGCTGGCACTGGGCGCCGTGTCCTTTGCTGACTTTGAGCCGGACTATGAGAAAACCATCACCCTGATTGTCCCCCAGGGGGCAGGCGGCGGAACGGACACCCAGGCACGCCAGCTGGTGGAAGCCATGAAGCAGGTTTCCGGATTTGACAACATCATCGTTGAAAATGTTACCGGCGGCTCCACCGGCATCGGCACCAACCAGGTCATTGATGCAGAGCCGGACGGCTACACCCTGCTGATGTACGGCACCTATGTTATCTGCGGCACCATGACGGGCAATACCGACGGTTACAAAGGGCTTGACTTCCTGGATGGTCTGTCCCTCGAGCCGTTCATGATTGCCGTGCCGACGGAGTCTCCCTATCAGACGCTGGATGACCTGATTCAGGCTGCCAAAGCCGATCCGGGCAAAATCGTCCTCGGCAATGCAGGCGCCACTGCCACCACGGGTGTTGTGGCATACGGTTTGAGCATTGCGTGCGACAATGCCTTCAACGTTGTGCCGTTCAACGGCGGCGCAGAGCTGATTCCGGCCGTTCTGGGCGGTCATGCCGATGCAGGCATCTTCTCCCAGTCGGAGGTTCAGGCAAATGCTGACGGGCTGCGCCCGCTGGTCTTCCTCGGTGACGGGCATTCCGTCATTCCCGAATTTGCAGAAGTGCCCAACATGGCCGATGCCGGCTACGGCGATCTGGTGGTTCCGGGCGGCTGCTTCCGCGGCATCTGCACCACAAAGGGATCTCCCGAGGAGATGGAGAAGTGGGTTGCCGACGTTGTGGAAGAGGCATACAATTCCGAGCTGTTCCAGGGCTGGCTCAACGGTGCAGGCCTGCTCGGCCAGTTCTCCAAGCTGGAAGACTTTGAGGCTTTCAACCTTGACATGATTGAGACCATGAAGCCCATTATCCAGGCAACCGGCCTCGCTGTAGGAGAGTACGCAGAGTAAACGTCCCTTTTGATCCTGCCGTCTGCTGTTTCTGAATGGCAGTCGGCAGGGTTTTTCTTTTACGGAGATATTTTATGAAGAAAGTTAAGTTAATGCCGGCGGTGATGACGTTTTTCTCCGCATTGTATCTGGTGTATGTGATCAGCGGGGAGAACACCACCCTTGTGGCGGACCCTTACGGTGGGGATCCGGGCAGCAAAATTCTGCCGCTGGTGATGGGCATCTTTCTGTTTGCAGGGTTTCTGTACATCACCCTGACGGAGCGGCCTGACGGCAAACATACCGACAAAGGCACTGTAACGCTGTTTCTGCTTACCCTCGGGCTGTCGGTGCTGTATGTGGTTTTCCTCCGGAAGATCGGTTTTGTGCTTCTGTCGGTGCCGCTGCTGTATACGCTGGAATATGTATATACCACCATCGGGGAAGAGCGGCAGATCAAGGCGGCTGTTGCCGGCGGCGTCTGCACCCTTGCAGCAACAGCCGGGGTATATATGCTTTTCCGGTATGTGACGAAGCTGCTGATGCGCCTGGCCCGAGCCGGGACGATTCCAGCCGCTTTCAAAACCTCGGTGCCGAACGGTGTTGTGTCCTGCGTCATTGTGGTGCTGTTTACGCTGCTGTTTGCAAAAATCAGCCCGCGAAAGAAGTATCCGAGAATTGCCAGTGCCGGAGTGATCACCTTCGCAACGGTGTTGCTGTTATATGTGGTTTTCAAACAGTTCTTCTCCGTTGCAATGGCTCCGGGCCTGCTGAACTACTGAAAGGAGCGGAAGAATGAGTACATTTTTACAAGGGCTTGCCCTCGTTTCCCATTTTTCCACTCTGGCGTGGTGCGCCTTCGGGGCAGTGCTGGGCATTGTGCTGGGGGCTCTGCCGGGGCTCACGGCTACGATGGGCATCGCGCTGGTAATCCCGATTTCTTACCAACTGGACACGGCAACCGGCATCGGGCTTCTTCTGGCAGTCTACTGCGGGGCAGTGGCCGGGGCTTCCATCCCGGCAATCCTGTTGGGCATCCCCGGCAACCCGAATGCAATTGCCACCGTGGAAGACGGGCAGCTCATGACGCGCAAAGGTCTGGCCGGTCAGGCGCTCGGCGGGGCGGTGATTGCCTCGCTGATCGGCGGGCTCGGGTCAGAGATCTTTCTGATCTTCTTCAGCCCGTTGATTGCCAAAATGACGCTGGCCTTCGGCCCGGCAGAAAAGTGCACGCTCTCGCTGGTGGGCATCGTGATTATTGCGGCGGTGTCCGGCAACAGCATCCTGAAGGGGCTGTTGATGGGGGCACTGGGGTTTGTGTTTGCCTTTCTGGGGCCTGACCCCATGTCCGGTGCAGCCAGAATGCCGTTTGCAGCCTATCTTCGCAAAACGCCACTTGCTAACGGCTTTGATATGACGTCCACCCTCATCGGGCTTTACGGCGTGAGCCAGGTCTTTTTTGAGCTGGATAACCTGCGGCAGAATAAAAAGGGCAATATCTGCACGGACATCGGCAATATCTTTCCGCCGTTCAAAAAGATTGTCTCCATGTGGAAGGTGATCCTCTCCTCCCTCGGCATCGGCACGCTCATCGGTGCCATCCCGGGGACGGGGGCGTCCATCGCGGTTTTCATGTCCCGCAATGCGGCGGTGGGCATCTGCGAGCGCAGCAAGGGCAAGCTGGATGTTCCGGGCACCGGTTGCCTGGAAGGGGTGTTTGCCCCCGAAGTGGCAAACAATGCCGTGACGGGCGGAGCCTTGATCCCGGCTCTGAGCCTCGGTATCCCGGGGGACTCTGCCACCGCTGTTCTGATCGGTGCACTGATGATCAACGGTGTGACGCCGGGCTTTTCTCTCTTTTCCCAGAATATGCCGCTGGTGTATTCCATTTTCCTCACGCTGGCAATTGCCAATCTCTTTATGGCACTGTTCCAGCTGGCAGGGGTGCGGCTCTATCCGAAGGTGTTGCTGATTTCCCAGCGGGTGCTGATGCCGATTGTGCTGATCCTGTCCTTTATCGGGCCGTATGCGCTGTGCGGGTCTTCGGTTTCCAAAGGTGTCTTTTTTATGGGGACGGCTCTGTTCATGGGTGTTGTCGGCTACTTTATGAAAAAGAACGGTTACCCGCTGGCGCCCATTGTGCTGGGGCGGATTCTGGGCTCGATGTTTGAAGAGCAGTTTCGCCGTGGGGTGAAGCTCGGCGGAGGGAACTTCTCCCGCTTCTATTCCTCCCCGATTTGCTGGTTTTTCATCATCCTTTCCGTCCTGATTGTGGTGTCTACGGTTCTGCGGCACAGAAAGGCAAAGAAAAATGAGTGAGTTCTGTTTTCTCGGCGTCAACGGGTCCATTCAGGAATTGCACGGCGGGAATACATCCCTTCTCATCAGGGGGATAGAAGGGTGCCTCTGTGCCGATCTCTCCTGTAACCTTGCCGCTGTTATCGAAGCGGAACCGGATGTGGTTGTGCTGACGCATGAGCATATCGACCATGTATACGGGCTGCCTTCCTTCCTGCATCAATCCTGGCTGAAAGGCAGAAAGAAACCGTTGAAAATCCTTGTGCCGACCAGGATGGAAGCAATACCGGAGGAGATGATCGGGCTGTTCCGTCTGAGAGAGAAGAAAGGGATTTTTGACATCACGGTCTCAGATGAAAAAGTGTTGTATGTCGGCTCCCTCCGGGTGGAAACTTTTGTGACGGATCATACGCAAACTTCCATCGGCCTTATCGTGGAAGAGGGGGAAAAACGGCTTGTTTTCACCAGCGACACGAAGCCGGGGCTTTCGCTGCCACGGGCAGATGTGCTGATTCATGAAGCGTCAGGGCTTTCCATAGAGGAAGAGACATTGGTGAAAAAAGGTCATTCCAGCGGGGTCGATGCCGGCATGGCAGCGAGAGAAACGGGAGCCGGAAAGCTGTATTTATGCCATTTACCCGAAGAGGGAAAATACAAAGTGCTGAAGGATGCACAGAGGGCATTCCCGCAAACAGAAATCCCGAAACTCCTGAAGTGGTACAGAGTATAAAGAGATTTTAGAAAATGTCGTTTTAAACGACATTTTCTTTTTGCGTATGGGAGTATTTTAGGGGTAATGGGGAGAAAATGAGGAAATATGTTGACATTGCTGTGCGGAATGTGATAGGATGCAGACATTCTTTAGCGATGGAGGCGTGGAATGCGGAAACTATCTCTTCCGTTGCTGGCACAGACGGTGCGGGGAAAGCGGAAGGCTTTGAAGATGACGCAGGCGCAGCTGGCGGAAGCTGTCGGCATGAGCCGGACGGTTTTGTCGAGCCTGGAGAACGGGCTGTTCAAACCGTCGATCGACCAGATGGAGGCATTGGCTGAAGTTCTGGGGTTTGACGTGACGGAGATGTTTCCGGAAGAGGCGAAAGCTGCGGTAAGTGTCGGGAAGACGTATCGGATTGCTGTGGCCGGGGTCGGTTATGTGGGCTTAAGCCTGGCGGTGCTGCTGGCGCAGCACCATGAAGTGACGGCTGTTTGTACGAATCGTGAAAAAGCCGAAGGTATTAATGCGGGGAAATCTCCGATTCAGGATGAATATATCGAAAAGTACCTGGCAGAGGCGAGGGAAGGAAAGCGGCCTCTGCAACTGACTGCCACGGTGGATGGGGAAGCTGCCTACCGAGAAGCGGATTTTATCCTGCTCGCCGTACCGACGAATTACGACCCGAAGACCAATTATTTTGATTGCTCTGCCGTGGAAGATGTGCTTACGCTTATAAGAGCATGCACGAAGGACCGGGAAAAGAAGCCGACGGTGGTGATCAAGTCGACGATCCCGGTGGGGTATACGGACAGGGTTCGGGCAAAATTTGGGATGGACAACATCCTCTTCAGCCCGGAATTTCTGAGAGAATCCAAAGCTTTATATGACAATCTCTATCCCAGCAGAATCATCGTCGGCTGTGATGAGAAAACCGGAGAACAGGCGGAAGAGTTTGCTGCCCTGCTGAAGGAAGGGGCTCTGAAGCCTGAGATCGAAACCCTTTTTATGGGGTGGACGGAGGCAGAAGCCGTCAAGCTCTTTGCCAACACCTATCTGGCGCTGCGGGTTTCCTACTTCAATGAGCTGGACACCTATGCCGAAATCAAAGGCCTGAGCACGAAGGAGATTATCCGGGGTGTCTGCCTGGACCCGCGGGTAGGGGACTTTTACAATAACCCGTCCTTCGGGTACGGCGGCTATTGCCTGCCGAAGGACACCAAGCAGCTGCTTGCCAATTACCGGGATGTGCCGGAAAATCTGATCCAGGCGATTGTGGAATCAAACCGCACAAGGAAGGATTTTATTGCCGACCGTGTGCTGGAAATAGCCGGGACCTACGGCAACAGCGAGAGCTACAGCAAGGCGAAGGAGAGCCGGCAGAGAGAAACCGTGGTCGGAGTTTACCGGCTGACGATGAAGACCAATTCGGATAACTTCCGGCAGTCGTCCATCCAGGGCGTCATGAAGCGCATCAAAGCCAAGGGAGCCACCGTGGTGATTTATGAGCCGACATTGGAGAACGGCAGCACCTTCTTCGGCTCAAAGGTTGTGAATGACCTGAAAAAGTTCAAAGCCATGTGCGGGTGCATTCTGGCCAACCGCTACGATGCGGTGCTGGATGATGTGGAAGAAAAAGTCTATACCAGAGATCTGTTCAGGAGGGATTGAGATGCGTTGCGAACAACTGTTTGAAGGGAAATACGGACGCGAGCCGGAAGATATCTGTTTTGCACCTTACCGGATCTGCCCCATCGGGGCTCATTCGGACCATAACCTCGGCAAAATTACCGGTTTTGCCATTGATAAAGGCATCCATATTGCCTACAGTGTGACGAAAAACGGTGTCATTGAGATGACCAGCCTGCCGTTCCCCAAGCGGGCGCAGTGGCACATCAATGAGATCGGAGAGAAAACAGGAGACTGGGCGGACTATCTGCGCGGTGCAACCTGGGCGCTGAGCAAGGAGCATGTTCTCTCTTACGGGATCTGCGGTGTGATAGAGGGCAGTCTGCCCATCGGCGGGTTGAGCTCTTCTGCAGCCGTTATTCTGGCCTTCCTTTCTGCGCTGTGCAGGGTCAACAACATCCACCTGACGGATCAGGAGCTGATCAATATTGCTTTTGACGGCGAGAAGAACTATGTGGGGGTGAATGTCGGCACGCTGGACCAGAGCTGTGAAGTGCTGGGCAAGAAGGACCATCTCCTCTATCTGGACTGCCGGGATGATTCTTATGAGCTGATCCCCACCAATCCTGCCATGAAGCCGTACAAGATCGCGGTGTTCTTTTCGGGGCTGGAGCACAGCCTTGCCGGATCAAAATACAACATGCGGGTGGACGAGCTGCGAGCCGGGGTTTATGCGCTGCAGGCGCTCTCCGGCATGGAATACGGCAAGTTCAATCAGGCCAATGCCCGGGATGTGTCCTGGGATATTTACCAGACCTATAAGGCCAGGCTTCCCGTCCCCTGGATGAGACGGTGCGAGCACTGGTATACGGAGTTTCAAAGGGTGGAAGCCGGTGCCGAAGCCTGGCGAAGGGGTGATCTGGAAGAATACGGCAGATTGAGTTTCAAGAGCGGATGGAGTTCCATCCACAACTGGGAATCCGGTGCACCGGAGCAGATCAGGCTCTATGAGATCATGCGGGAGACGGACGGCATTTACGGCGGTCGCTTCTCCGGGGCAGGGTTTAAAGGCTGCTGCATCGCTCTGGTAGATCCGGAAAAGATTGATGCCATTGAAGAAAATGTGAGGAAGAAGTATCTGGCGGCTTTCCCGGAGATGGAACTGAAGTATTCCTTTCATGTTTGCGACAGTGCAGACGGGGTGAGAGCATGAAGTGTCTGATTTTGGCGGCGGGGTATGCCACAAGGCTGTATCCCCTGACGGAGAATTTCCCGAAGCCGTTGCTCAAAGTGCGGGAAAAGACCATTTTGGACTGGTTGCTGGAAGATATTGATCAGTCCGGTGTTGTGGATGGATATGTGGTGATCAGTAACCACAAGTTTGCGCATCATTTTAAGGCCTGGGCAGACGGCCATGCCCTGCCGATTACCGTGCTGGATGACGGCACCGAGAGCAACGAGACACGGCTGGGGGCTGTGCGGGACGTCCAGTTTGCCATTGAGCAGCTGGGGCTGAAAGAAGATCTGCTGGTGATTGCCGGGGATAACCTGCTGGACTTCAGTTTGCAGGGCTTCATCCGGTATGCAGGGGAAAAGAAAACAACCTGCATCATGCGGTATTATGAGCCGTCGATTGAGAAGCTGCATAAAACCGGTGTTGCGGTTGTGGATGAGGATGACAGAATCCTGAATATGGAAGAAAAGCCGGCTGAGCCGAAGAGCCACTGGTGCACACCGCCGTTTTATCTTTACAAAGCGGAGGATGTACCGCTGGTGAAAAAGGGCATTGAGAGCGGCTGCGGGGTTGATGCGCCGGGCAGCTTCATCGCCTGGCTGAGTGCGCAGACGGTGGTGCATGCCTACGAGATGCCCGGCAGAAGATACGACATCGGCAATCTCGAGAGCTATCAGAACGTACAGGAAGAGTATCGGGGGATCAAGAAATGAAAACACCTGTCGACTTAAACGGGAAAACGATCCTGGTAACCGGATGCCCGGGGTTTATCGGGAGCTATCTGGTGATGCGCCTGCTGAAGGAACTGGACGGGGGCACCGTGCTTTCCTTCGACAATATGAATGATTATTATGAGGTCAGCCTCAAAGAGTGGCGGCTTGACCAGGTGGTGAAGGTTGCGGAGGACAGCCGGGTAAAGCACGTGTTTATCCGCGGCAATCTTGCGGATAAGCAGCTGGTACTTGAGGTATTTGCAAAATATAGGCCTGCCGTGGTGGTCAATCTGGCTGCTCAGGCCGGGGTGCGCTACAGCATCGATCATCCGGATGCGTATATCGAGTCCAACATTCTCGGTTTCTATAACATTCTGGAAGCCTGCCGGTATGATCCGGTGGAGCATCTGGTATATGCGTCGTCTTCCTCGGTATACGGCGGAAATAAGAAAGTTCCTTTCAGCACGGAGGATATGGTGGACCATCCGGTGTCGCTCTATGCAGCGACGAAGAAGAGCAATGAGCTGCTTGCCCACTCTTACAGCAAGCTGTACAGCATCCCCAGCACCGGGCTGCGGTTCTTCACGGTGTACGGCCCTGCCGGGCGGCCGGATATGTTCTATTACAGCGCTACAAAAAGGCTCGTGAAGGGCGGGACGATCAAGATCTTCAATTACGGTGATATGAAGCGGGACTTTACCTATATCGATGATATCGTAGAGGGGATTGTGCGGGTCATGAAGGGTGCTCCGGAAAAGGCTCTGGGGCCGGACGGATTGCCGCTCGCTCCCTATGCGGTTTACAACATCGGCGGCGGTCAGCCGGAGAACCTGCTGGATTTTGTCTCTACCCTGCAGGAAGAGTTGGTTTCTTCCGGCATTTTGCCGGTTACCTATGATTTTGAAGCGCATCGGGAACTGGTCGGCATGCAGCCGGGTGATGTGCCTGTGACGTATGCGGATTCCGTGGCTCTGGAGCGTGATTACGGTTTTACCCCGAAGATTGATATCCGGGAAGGGCTGGGCAAGTTCGCAAAGTGGTATAAGAAGTATTATTCTATTTGAACACGCTGCCTGCGAATTGTCCTGAATATTCTGATGCTGATCCCGATTGAGTTTCTTCTGTCATCACTCGTGGAGGAGCATAAGGAAACGGTGGGAAATAAAATATGCCGGGATTGAATCCCGGCATATGATTTATTTATATCCCGCCTGTTGCTGGCGATCCTGCTTTTCAAGAGCGGTGATACCCAGCTCGTCCTTTACTTCTTTAAAGTAACCAAGTTTATCCATCCAGTTATATACCAGTTTGCCGACAAGCCGGCAGCCCGTGGCATTGAGCTCGGAGGGATCTGCAGTGCTCCTCAGGCTAGAGGGCACAAGCCCGTGAGCGATATCGTCGGTGTCTTGCTTCGTGGCTTCAAGGCCGGCGTCATTCATCCCGTCTCCGCAGAGATATTTGCGCACATTGATGAAGTGATCGCCGTATTCCTGTACCATGGCGGTTTCAAAAGTGTCCAGGTCAAGAGTCGTGCCTCGATCCCATCGGCTTTCCAGGTAATACGGCCCGATGATCAGATACCGGTCTTTGTTCCGGACCTGATGGTTGATCATAGCCTTCTGGTAGGCAATCAACTGCTCAACGGTACGGTTCACGTCATCGTAAGTGCCGAGGAAGATGATGGGGATATAATCGAGATATTTGGAAGAAGCCGAGGTGACAACTTCTGTTCCTTCCGCAATTTCCGTTTCTGCCCCCGGCGTCAGACGGGTGAAATAGTAGTTCAGTTTCTGGCTGTAATAATAAATCTCGAGATCGAGAGACAGCGTTCCTTCAATCCCGTTGATGGTGACAGGATTGATGCCTCCGTCTCCCTGTGTCAGTGGGTTGACATCGGAACCTTTCTGAAGCGCCGGAGCATATTCAGGGAGCAGGCTGCTGAGAAGCGCTTCGTCTGAACTCCTGATCTTGATTGCTACCCGTTCCGAATCAGCAGGGATGGTAAAGGCTTCGTCAACAACATAGGGAATAGCTCCGTTTCTGCCGACAACGGTGGGAGTTGTCTCCTTCCCGGTTCCCATGTTGACCACCGGGATATCTACCGTAAAGACAGACCAATCGGTTATACGCGCAATCCCTTCCGTATTTTCCAGCGTCCCGTAAAAATTATATCGGTCAACGATATGGAGATCAATCTCGTCCTGCAGCACACCGGGATAACTGACACCGCCTGCCGTCCCGCCGGTTGTGATATCACCCCAGCAGACAACGCCCGGCAGATACTGCTGCACGGTCTGCAGATCCCGGTCATAGAGCACCTGAACTTCATCATAAGTGGCTTGTCTTGCCTCATTCAGTTCCTGCTGATGCTCCTGGTGGACAGCCATGAGTTCCGCATCCTGTGCTTCTTCCAGTACCTTGATGTGCTGATAAACATAGTAGAAGCCGGCAATCAAGGCAAGAATCAGAAGAACAAGCAATATTTTAATCCCAATATGTTTTTTTTCTTTCTCCCACATATCAGAACGCACTCCTTTTTTTGATTCGAGTCATTATAGCGTATATTCCTGGAGAATACAAGTCCGGTTTTTTTAAAAATTATCATTTTTTTCTTTACGAATGAGAAAAAGAAAGGTATAATAGGACGTCATATTGTAAAGGAGACGTAGAAAATGACGAAGAATAACAATGGCGAGATTGAAATTGATCTTCTGCAGCTTTTTCGTGCGCTATGGCGAAATGCTCTGGTGATTATTCTGGTTGCACTTATTGTTGGCGGATTAGCGTTCGGAGTCTCTTATTTATTTTTATCTCCGGAATATCAGGCGGTTGCCACCATGTATGTGAATAATAGTACGGTCTCCGTCGGAGGGGCGAGCTTCTCAATCTCAAGCGGTGAACTCAGTGCTGCACAGACGCTCGTGAGCACCTATATTGAGATTTTGAAGAGCAGAACTACCCTGGAAGAAATCATTGAGGAATCAGGGGTTCCGTATACTGCCAATGCTCTGAGTAAAATGATTTCGGCTGCAAGTGTTAAGAGTACCGGTATCTTCAGCATTACGGTGACGAGTGAAAGCCCAACGGAGGCTGAGCTGATTGCAAACACCATTGCCAAGGTGCTGCCGGATCGTATTTCCGATATTGTGGACGGCAGTGCTGTTCGAGTTGTGGATTATGCAATTGTGCCTGCTCATCGCTCTTCCCCGAATTATCTGAAAAATACGGCGATCGGCGCTCTATTGGGATTCGTTCTGGCTGCAGGTATTATTTGCCTGAAAGAGATTTTCGGTGCAGAAGAAGATGTGATGATCCATTCTTCCGACGATGTGGCAAAGCTCTATCCTGATATTCCGGTTCTGGCGATTATTCCGGATATGCGTACCCCGTCGAAGAAGTCCTATTATTCGGATTATTCCTCCTATTACGGCAAGGAAGAAAGGAAGGCAAAATAAATGGCGGAAGAGAAGAAAAGAAAGTCCGGCTCTTCTAAAAATGACCAGAGTCAGTTTCTGTGTGAGAATCTGACGTTTGCCGGGAAAGAAGCTTTCAAGCGCCTTCGCACTAACCTGCAATTCTGTTTTACGGATACGGAAGGCTGCGGAGTTGTCGGAATTACAAGTTCCCACCCTGCCGAAGGGAAGACGGTTACGGCTATCAACCTGGCCTATTCCATGGCACAGCTGAATAAAAAAGTGTTGCTGATTGATGCCGATATGCGTCGTGCTTCAATCGACTCCAAGTTAAATATGAACCCAAAGCCAGGGCTCAGCAATCTCCTGACGGAAACCAACAGTGCTGCAGGTGCTTTGCGGGAATACATCCCAAAAGATGATTCATTCGGATTTAATGTGCTCCTTTCCGGGGATGTTCCTCCGAATCCATCTGAGCTTCTGAACTCACCGCGTATGGCCAGACTGCTTGAAATGCTGAAAACGAAGTTTGACTATATCGTGATTGACCTTCCTCCTGTCGGGGCGGTGTCGGATGCGCAGACAATTTCCAAACTGGTGGACGGAATGCTGGTTGTCATCCGTGAGAATCATACTTCAAAATATATTTTGAATGAATGCATCACACAGCTGAATCTGACGAATTCCCGGATTTTCGGCTTTGTCATCAACGGGTCCATTGCAGGAGCTTCCAAATCGTCTTCCTACGGGAAGTACGGACCTTACAACAGCAATTACGGCTACAGTAATTATTATAGTAGTAAGAAAGAAGAGAGATGATAGATTTTCACAGCCATATTCTTCCGGGAATGGATGACGGTTCTTCTTCTCCGGAGGAATCTCTTGCCATGCTTGAGATGAGCGCGGAGCAGGGTGTTGATCATATTTTTGCCACCAGCCATTTTTATGCCGATGAAGAAGACCCTTCTTCATTCCTGAGGCGGCGGGAACAGGCAGTGGAAGAGTTAAACGCCTATCTTCAGGAGAAAAAAAGGGGGTCAATTCTTCCGCAAATCCATCTCGGTGCTGAGGTTTACTATTTTCCCGGGATATCGGATTGTGAAGAAATCATTCCTTTGGCACTCGGAGATACAGGTATGATCCTGGTAGAGCCGCCGGTGATGCCCTTTTCTACTTCCATGCTTGATGAGATCGAAGAGATCAATGAGAAACTGAGGCTTGTTCCGGTGATGGCGCATCTCGACCGATATTGCAGAATGCTGAGGGATGATTCTCTGTTTGCACGCATGGCGCAAAGGCGGATTCTGGTTCAGGTGAATGCATCCTTCTTCCTGCATCAGGACAGCGCGCCCTTTGCCATGGAAATGCTGAAACGCGGGATGTTCCAGCTCATCGGGTCGGATTGTCACAATATGACAAACAGGCTTCCCAATATCGGTCTTGCTGCTGCAAAAATTCGTGAAAATAATTTGCAAAAAAGCCTTGCATTCATCAGTGAAAACGGTTATAATGTGTTAACGTTAAGATAAGCGGGTGTATTATTTTAACATCGTCTCTTATTTTGTTGGAGGTATGATTATGAAAAAGTTCTTGGCAATGATGCTGGCGTTCGTTCTTGTTATGAGTTTTTGCGCAATGGCGTTTGCGGCTTCTTCTCCCTCGAAGACAGATGTCAATGCAGCCCACGGTGATGCCGCCGGTTCTTTGATTGTGAAGTTCAGCACCGGTGAAATCAGAGTTGCAACTCCCATTGTGGCTCCTTACGGTGAAGAAGGCGATGCTGCGGTTGCTCTGGCCGACAAGGTCGTGAAAAGTGCTGATGATGCTGATGAAGAGCTGAAGGCTTTCTTTGAAGCTAACAAGGATAACCTTGCTGAAGGCATTATCACGCTTGGTGAAGATGCAGCTGAAGGTTCTATTACGCTTGCTGTGAGTGCAAAGGGCTTTGACAAGGTCATGTTCACGGCTCCCGGCGATGCCGATAATCTCGGTTTCGTTGTGATTAACGGCTGATTTCGAATGGCTTGAAAAAGGCGGGTTTTCCCGCCTTTTTTTATTGGTGTTTTATTGATATGAAAAAAACGAAAAATACTGTTTTGCTCCTTTTGGTTCTGTTTCTTGCTGCAGGGCTCGGCATTCTGGTATGGAAGGTTCAACGTGATACCGATCGGGAAATTGTGGAAGGTGCCGGCTCCTCTCTGCATGCAGACCATTCTTCCGAATATATTGAGCATAACGGAGAAAACTATCCGGTTAAGAGAAGAATTTCCACCGTTCTCCTGATCGGAACGGACAATTATGCCGATACCTCGGATGATGTGAAACAGCACGGGAATTACAACTATCAGTTTGCGGATTTTCTGGCTGTTCTGGTTTTTGATCATGATGCCAAAACGGTTACTCCGCTTCAGATCAACCGGGATACCGTCTGCAGGGTGCCCTGGCTCTTGTCCGACGGGAAGATGGGCGGTTACGGGATCATGCAGATCAATTTCGCCCATACCTTCGGTCAGGGGAAGGAAGACAGCTGTGAGAACACAGTTCAGGCTGCGAGATGGCTGCTCTGTAATGCCCCCATAGACCGCTATATGGCTTTTACCATGGATGCTGTTCCTGTCTTGAATGATCTGGTCGGCGGCGTTGCGGTGACGTTGGAAGATGATATCCCTTCTCTCGGGAAGGAATTTGTAGAAGGGGCAACCGTGACCCTGAAAGGCAACAAGGCGTTGCAGTTTGTCCGCCAGCGTGATACCTCTGTGCTGGCATCCAACGCAACCCGAATGTCTCACCAGAGGCTTTATCTTGCCGGTTTTACGGAAGCCGCCCGTGCTGCAGCAGCGAAAAATCAGAATCTCGCAGTGGATGCTTTTAAAGACATCGATCGATTTCTATGCACAAACCTCACCGTAAACAACATCTCGGAAATCGTGGAAGATCTTTGCGAATATACCATTCTTCCGGTTATAACACCTGACGGAACCTATACCCGCAATGACAGGTTCGTGGAAGGGCTGTATCATGCCGAATTTACCGTTGATGATGCTTCTCTCTGGCAGTGTGTTTATGACGCTTTCTGCAAAAAGGCATGAGGAAAACGGAAAAAGAGAAGAAACATTCTTGCGATTTAAAGCGCTGCGTGCTATAATCAGCTTATCTATAAGAAAGCGGTTTTCGGAGGAATGGCTATGAAAAAGTTATTTGCTGTGCTCACAGCCCTTGCTTTGCTGGCAACCTGTTGTGTTTTCGCGTTTGCAGACGGCGAGGATGAAGTTTATACAGGCAGTTGCTACCGTTATAAGATCCTTAATGACAATGAAGTTTCCATCGTCGGCTTTTTCGGTGATGGGGGTTATGTGAGTGTTGCTCCTTCCATCGGGCATCGTTATGTGACGTCTGTCGGCACAAGTGCCTTTGAGTTCAATACAGATCTGATCGGCATTCACATCCCGAGCCGCGTGACGGAAATCGGCGATTATGCCTTCCACGGCTGCACGGATCTGATCGATATTACGATTCCATCTTCTGTTCAGTCCATCGGGCGCTATGCCTTCCAGAGCTGCAACGATCTGGAAGCAATTGCCGTTCCGGAAGGAATCACCGAGCTGAAGGATGGGGCGTTTATGTTCTGCCCGGGGCTGAAGTCCGTTTCGCTGCCGTCTACGCTGGAAAAGATTGGGCCCAGAGCGTTTGAGTTCTGCACCTCGCTGGAGTCTCTTACCATTCCGGCCTCCGTAACGGAAATTGCCCCCAATGCTTTTCTGGACTGTTCGCGCCTTACCCTTGCTGTAACGGAAGGTTCCTATGCCGAGCAGTTTGCACAGGAAGCCGAAATTCCCTATACAGCAGCATAAAATCAGAAAATCGAAAGGCGCTGTGTGTTTCGCACAGCGCCTTTTTTGCCAAAAGAGAGGAAGACCATGGAAAAAAAGAAGCGGCTGCTGGAGATCAGCGGCGTTTGCGGAATCCGAAGCGTCGGCCGGATTGCAGTTGAAATTGCCCGGGAGTATGAAGAACAGGGCTGGGAGTGCAAAATAGCTTACGGACGTCTGGATGTTCCGGAACAGTATCAGAAGTATGCCGTCAAAATCGGTGATCGGCTCAATCTTGCCGTGCATGGAGTCGCCTCCATGGCGTTTGACCGCCATGGACTGGCCTCAAAGAGAGCGACGAAGGCGTTCCTCCGCTGGGCGGAAGAATACGACCCGGATGTGCTGTGGCTCCATGTCATCCACGGGTATTACATCAATTATGAGCTGCTCTTCCGCTGGATCAAGTCCCGCCCCGGCATGAAAGTGTTCTGGACGTTTCACGACTGTTGGGCATTTACCGGCCATTGCTGTTATTTCTCCGCTGAAAAGTGCGAAAAATGGAAGACAGGCTGCGGCCGTTGCCCTCTTTTAAAGCGGTATCCGTCCTGCTACGGGCTGGACAACAGCGCCCGAAACTATGCCCGAAAGAAAGCCGCCTTTACCGGGGTGAAGGATCTGACGATTATCTGCCCTTCCCACTGGCTGGCAGAGCTTACAAAGCAGAGCTTTCTGAGAGAATATCCTGTGGAAGTCAGGCGCAATAAGATTGACCTCTCTTCCTTTGTGCCGACAACCGGAAGCTTTCTGTCCGATTACGGCCTGGAAGAGAAAAAGATTGTTCTCGGTGTTGCCAGTTCGTGGGACTGGCGAAAGGGCCTGCGTGACTATGTCGAGCTCAGCCGCAGACTGCCGAAAGAGTATGCCGTCATGGTGGTAGGCCTGTTCGAAAAACAGATTCGTCAGCTCGGCAGGGATTTGCCGGATCGCGAGTTTCGAAAAGAAGCACCCAATGTATTTTGTTATGCCTCCAAAGGCAGTGCGGATCTCTGGTGCCTCACCAAAACCAACAACGTTCGGGAGCTTGCGGAGCTGTACACGGTTTCTGCTGTCTATGCCAACCTGAGTTATGAAGAAAATTATCCCACCACGAATCTGGAAGCTGCCGCCTGCAAAACGCCTGTCGTAACCTACAACTCCGGCGGGAGTCCGGAGAGCTGCCTGCCGGAAAATGTGGTAGAACCGGGAGATCTCGACGGTCTCATCCGGGTGATCAAAAGAATCTGCGAATAAAAAGTCCCCCGATCGCTGCAGATCGGGGGATTAAACAATATAAGGGAGGTTCAGTTTACCGAAGTGGTGAAGAGCCCAAGCACCAGCACCGGCAGAGCAAAGAGAATCATGATCAGCAGCAGAAATCCGATGCTGACGGTCCCGGAGGTCAGCAGATGGATAAAGGCAATCAGCATTCCCAGTATGGATGCTGCCGCAGAAATCAGCGTGTTGACACGGGAGACCACAAAAATGCTCCTTCCCGTGTCTGCCACATCTGTCAGCGGCCCGAGCCCTTCCCGGCAGACAACAGCGGAAATCAGGCTGTCTTCCGAAGGCTTCGCTTCCGAAATCGGAAAGCGTTCGGTATACGGCGGAAAGTCATATCCGTCGGTTGCCACGTCAAAGCAATCCCGGATAAACTCGGGGGTGATGTTAAAATCGCGGATCGCAAAAATCGGATGCCTGTTGGAACGCATTAAGCTGACAAGCGCTTTCCGAACCTTCGGATCAGGGGTGTACTGAATGTTGAAGATCCCGTAAAGCACGTTGTCGATTGCCAACAGCACGGTAGTCGGGCTGATAAGCCTGTAAGGGATGCGCACGTTCATCAGGCGCATCACGTCGCTGCCGCCGCATAGCACCGTGTGCCCCTCGACCATGCCTTCGATGCCTCCGCCGGCCAGAAATGCGAGGTTATCCACCCGGGCGGGTGCACACTCGTTTTCCTGCAGCAGCTTGGAAAAAGCAGGTGCCAGCCCGCATTTGGAAGCCAGAATCAGGCTGCCGGCATAGGTGATCACCTTATCAGCATCGTAATCTGCAAAAATACGCACGTTTTCAATGGCGATATTCTCTGCAGGGAAGAGGTCGCGGTCCGTGACGATCAGGTTTTTGCTGTTGCCGATATCACTGATTCCGGACCATCCGGCCAGAGCTGCCCCGCTGCTGAAAATCCGGTTGGAACCGATAAAGAAGGGGAGTGCAAATCCCAGCAATGCCGTAAAGGGGACAGCCGGAGCCAGAATGGAAGAAAACAGATAGAGAATGTTGGCCGGGCTGCGCTGAACAATGACTGCGATCACACTCAACAGCAGCGAAGCCAGGAATACCAGCGGAGAAAGTTTGCGAAATGCCCATTCGTCGATCGGTGCTTCTTCCGAACGACGGACAAAGCCCGTGATCGGCCGGTTTGATTTCAGCAGGGTGATATCCTGCCCGGTGACGTTGGTTTCAGCAGTCACACAGTAAACCTGTTTGCCGATGGCCGGAACCCGCAGCGCTTTGCGAAGCCCTCTTGCGCTGAGCAGAGAAGAAAACATCACACCCAGCAGCGAAAGGGACGAAACGGCGAAAAAGGGGACGTGAAGATAAACATTGCGGGCATTCAGCACCGCCACCCCGTCGAAGACGGTGAGCAGGCACGAAACCACGGCAAGTGCATCAGCGCCGAATTTCCTCCGGAACAGGTTCGTTATGGCATTGGTCACATGTTCGAGAGCCAGAACCATCATGGAAAGCTGCAGAGCCATGCAGGCGGCCACCTTGACGGGCAGATATTGCAGCATACCGGGGATGGGCAACCCCAAGGAAAGATAGCACAGCAGCAGCCAGAGAAGAAACGCAACTCTTGTCCGAAGGCGCAGGGAATAGATTTGCGCGGAGTAATAGCTTGACGCTGCCATCACCGGCAGCTCATCCCCCAGATCTTCTGCCTCTTCCGGCATGATCCCGGCACCTGAAATAAACGGGACATTTCCCCGCAGTTTCAGGATAATGCCGGCTACCCGGGAAGTCAGGAATTCCACAAACGATGCGGACGATCCTTCCTCCTCACCGCTCTCGGCGAAGGACGCTTCTTCTTCCGGTGTCAGCTCGTCGGCTTCTTTTGTAAACCGCCCGAAGTGAAGGCGGAATTTCCCCGCTTTGGGGATCTCTTCCGTCTCAGAATCAGATGGTTCTTCCGCTTCGGATGGTTCAGGTTCCTCAACGGCAAATTCCTCAAAGGGGAATCTGCGCGGTGTCTCTTCCAATCCTGTTTCCGGCGCCTCTACCGCTCCCTTATCCGGCTCTTCTACAATTGACTCCTCCGGTTTCGGCGGAAGATCAACGCCGTCAAACGGAGGGGGAGCCGGCTGCTTCTCTTTTCGATGGAAGAAGCTGAACATCTTACGCCCGGGTGCAGGTGTTTCCTCTTCCGCAGGCGTCTCGGCAAATTGCCGGTCATTTACCTCGTCATCGTATTCGGTATAGGAAGCTTTCAGTTCTTCGTATTCCGGGTTCTGATGAGGCCTGTAATAAGGGTCCTCGTCAGCGCTGATTCTTTTTCCGTTGTACGAAAACTCTCTGCGCCGTTTGCCTTTGGCGTCCCTGTCGATGTTGAAGCGAGGATCAAAACTGATCTCATCCGCCGCAGGGAGTTCGGAACGGGAAAGGCTGTTGGGTGCAGCTTCCGGGATCGGCGCTCTCAGGGAAGCGGAACCGGGTTCGTCAGCTTCAACAGCATCTTCCGAAGCGAGAGTCTCCGCTTCCCGGATGGCTTCTTCTCTTGATGCCGTATAGCGGCGAAGGGCAGATTCGTCCGTAGAGGCTGTGGCTGCTTCCAGATCATCCTCCTCTGCAGTTGCCTCAGCGTTGATCTCCCCGTAAATCGAAGCATAGATTTTATTAAAATCATCCAGATCCAACAGATCGTTGAAATTATCGTTGTCCATCCGATGTTGCCATCCTCTGCCTCAAAATCTCGTACATGGTGATTGCCGCGGCGTTTGATGCATTGAGAGAGCTGATTTGTCCTTTCATCGGAAGGCTGACGATAAAGTCACAGCAATCCCTCACAAGTCGGCCCATTCCGTCACCCTCCGAACCGATTACAAGAGCTACCGGCCCTGAAAAGTCCGTGTGCCATAAATCGTTTGCTCCGTCTGCCGCAGTTCCGTATACCCAAAGCCCGCGCTCTTTCAGTTCTTTCAAAGCTGCCGGTATATTGGCAACACGCGCAATTCTGGCGTGTTCTGCAGCTCCCGCAGAAGCTTTGTCCACGATAGCCGTGAGACCTGCACTCCGCCGTTTCGGGATAATCAGCCCGTGTGCTCCTGCACACTCCGCGCTTCGGATAATCGCCCCCAGATTATGCGGGTCACTGATCTCATCACAAACAATGACAAAGGCGTCTTCCTGCCGCTCTTCCGCCAGCGAAAGGATCTCGTCGATCGAGCAGTAATCCCGTACGGCACAGACTGCAATCACGCCCTGATGTGCTTTCGTCACAGACATAAAGTCGAGCTTACGCCTGTCGCATTCCACTACGACAATCCCCGCATTTCTGGCTTTTGAGGCAATATGCCCCAGTGTTTTGTCCACATCTCCTTTATTGATGTAGATTTTATCAATGCTTCGTTCCGCGCGCAGCGCTTCGATAACGGCATTTCTGCCTTCTATGATTTCGTTTTTGATTTCATTCGTATTCTTTTCCATAATACTGTTATACTATCACAAGACGAAGCCAAAGAAAAGGCATTTTTTCTCCTAATTTACAAATATTTTATAGAAATATTTCTTCGGAGATAGTATGATAAAGAGCAGAGAACGTTTTTCCTGAGGAGGACGAGTCATGAAAAAACAGATTGAGATCTTTTGCCGGAAGCACCCTGACTTCGGTATCCCGAATCTCATCCGATATCTCACCATTGCCAATGCTGTCATCTGGCTTTTGAATATGGTCAATCCGCGGATTCTCCCGTATATGACATTCAACCCCTATTATATCCTTCACGGGCAGGTCTGGCGGCTGGTTTCCTTCATGTTTATCCCGCCGAGCACCGGGATGCTTGCCATCATTGCATTTTACTTCTATTATTTTATCGGCACCACGCTGGAACAGCAATGGGGCACAGCCCGATTTAACATCTATTTCTTCTCGGGCGTTATTCTGACCGTCCTCTACGGTTTTCTGGTCTATTTTATCGCCCATATGGCGGTGAGCCTCACGGCAGAGTATATTTATCTCTCCATGTTCTTTTCCTTTGCGGCATTGTTCCCGGATATGCAGGTGCTGTTGTTTTTTATCATCCCGATCAAAATGAAATGGCTTGCATTGGTTGACGCAGTCTTCTTCCTTCTGGGGATCATCTCAAATCCCTTCCCGGCCAACCTGATTCCGCTGGTGGCTATTCTGAATTTCTTCCTGTTCTGCGGAGATGATCTTCTTCAGATGTTCGGTGTCGCCAAAAAGAGTGCAACTACCATCAATTTCCGGCGGGCGGCGAAAAAGATCCGGCAGGAGCAGGCATCCAACCTCTATCGGCACAAATGTGCTGTTTGCGGCAGAACGGATACCGACTATCCCGATCTCGAATTCCGCTATTGCTCCAAATGTGTCGGCTATCATTGTTTCTGCGAAGAGCATATCAACAGTCATATCCACTTTACTGAGTGACGACTAAAATCTTACGGAGGTACCTATGAAATTTTCCAATATTCTTGTTGACGGTGTTTGCCACCTTGCCGCGGATAACGGCTCCGGCTTGAAAGATCTCACAGCAGCCGGGTTTCCCCTTACAATGGATGAGGTGATTGAACAGAATGCAGTGGCAGAAGCATCCCGTTATTTAGCGGATTCTCTGCCTGTTGTCGAAAACCCGCAGTTTGCCAATGTGGTGAACCGGGCGGGAAAAATCGTCTGTGTAGGCCTCAATTACCGGCAGCATGCACAGAATGCCCATATGAAGACTTACGATGCGCCTGCTCTCTTTTCCAAGTATTCCGATGCACTTGTCCCTGACGGAACGGATGTGGAGCTGCCCCCTTGGGAAGCCACCTACGATTACGAAGCCGAGCTCGTCATTGTGATCGGGAAAAAGGCCTGGGGAATTTCGGAAGAAGAAGCCGAGAACTATATCTTCGGCTATACCTGTGGGAATGACTTTTCCTGCCGGGATCCGCAAATGAGAAGCGGCCAGTGGCTGATCGGCAAAACGATGCCGGGTTTTGGCCCCTGCGGACCGTGCATTGTGACGGCTGACGGCTATCACCCCAAAGAAGGCAAAAAGATCAGGAGTTATGTTAACGGAGAACTGCGGCAGGACGGAACAACTGCCGATATGATCTTTTCCTGTACAGAAATTGTAAGTTATGCGTCCAAATACATCTCTCTGAACCCGGGTGATCTGATCTTCACCGGGACTCCCAGCGGCGTTGCCCTGGAAGGGGGAAAGACATGGCTGAAAAAAGGCGATATCGTTGAAGTTGAGGTGGAAGGAATCGGCCGTGTTAGAAACCGGATGATATGAAGAGAAGTACTTCTTTCCGGCTGAAGCGGATTCTGCAGACCGGATTGGCAGGGCTGCTCTGCGTTGTCTTTTTGTTTTCTTGCAGCGTGTCTGCTTATGCAGTTGATTATCAGTTTCTGCAGCCGTGTTCGATTGGCCTGACGGTCTATGATAAGGCGTTTGAAGTTCGTGGTTACCATGTCAATTATGAAAATAACCTTTATCTCTCACTCGCAGATCTTTCTGCAGCGCTGGACGGAACCGAAAAACAATTCAGCTTTCTCTATGGGAGTTCTGCCCAGGACGGAGAATATAACTCTATCTGGACGGGACAACCTCAATTAACGGGAAACAGCGGCATTACGCAAACGCCATTTGCTTCCCGGGAAGAAGTCTGGCTGGCAATCTCCCGAAACCGGCTTTTTGTCGACGGCGCTGACAGAAAATATTATACCTTCCGTGAGGGAGGCCATGATCTTTATATGAGCCTGATTGACCTTCAGCTCGCGCTGGATGTCACCATGGAAAAGACCGGGGAGAATTCCTTTCGCATTGATCCGAATCGTGCTTTTGCGCCGGACTATCTCACATTGGAGACAGAGGGCTACTTTTCATATTTAAATAGTTTCGTTCTCGGCGATGCGAATACCGGGGTTCTTCTCTGTGCCTTGAACTATGGAGATCAGGTATCCATTGCCAGCACCAGCAAATTGATGACATATCTTCTATTTGCCGAGGCTGTAAAGCGCGGTGAGGTCAGCATGAATGCCACCGTTACGATTTCTCCCAATGTAGAAGCAGTTTCACGCTCAGCCGACGGGATGATCCTCATGGAGGCTGGGAAGCAGATTCCGGTTTCCGAATTGCTCGATGCCATGCTGGTCGCTTCCAGCAACGAAGCAGCCGTTGCCGTTGCAGAACTGGTTGCCGGCAGTGAGGAGCAATTTGTGAAGCGGATGAACCAAAGGGCGAAAGAATTAGGGCTGGATTCTGCCGAATTTTATACGTCAAACGGTCTTCCCATCTATACGGATTCTGCAGTTCCGTCCAAATTGCAAAACCGGATGTCAGCTTATGATTTGTTTCGGCTTTCGGCTTATGTGCTGCAGGCTTTCCCGGAGATCACGGCAATCACGGCTCAAACGTTTGCCAGCATGCCGACGCTTGACTACACAACCGCGAATTCAAATCCGCTTCTCTTTAATATGTCGGGGATCACCGGCCTCAAAACAGGCTCAACCAACAGAGCGGGATATTGCATTTCTGCCTCCATGCCGGTTACAGCCGGCAATGAGACGCATCAGATAGTTCTCTGTCTTCTAGGGGCAGAGATGGGAGCCGACAGAGGGCAGGAAGCTGAAATCCTTCTCCGTTTTGCCCGCAATTATTATCAGAAAAACGGCTTCCCGACCGGATAATATGGAAAAGAGAAACTTTGTTTTCTCAACATTCTATAGAAAGGTCGCCGGTTCTTACCTTTTGAATCCTAATAATATGATTTGCCTGCCCATATGGCAGGCTTTTTTTTGTATGATTCACTATCTATGAAGAAATTTCATGGATCATTTCTCCATTTTCATTATGCAAATATGTTGAGCTGTGATAAAATAAGATTATCGTTTTATAAACGCAAAATTTATGGAGAAGGAGACACTATTATGGACAATAATCGCAGTTCGTTCGGTTCAAATTTCGGGTTTTTGATGGCCGCTATCGGTTCGGCTGTCGGCCTCGGCAACATCTGGGGCTTCCCGTACAAGATGGGCAAGAGCGGTGGTTTCACCTTCCTGATTGTCTATCTGTTTCTGGCTGTCTTTGTCGGTCTCATTATCATGACGAGTGAGCTGGCTCTTGGCCGGAAGACTAAAATGAGCCCCATCGATGCCTATCAGGCAGTTTCCAAAAAATTTGCCTGGATCGGCTGGTTGGCAATCATCGCGCCGTTTTTGATTATGAGCTTCTATTCTGTATTGGGAGGTTATGTGCTTCAGTACATGTCTCTCAACCTGGCTGAGCTCAGTTTCGGTCTCAGTGGAATTTTCGGCCAGAGCATCTCTGGTGCGGCAACCTTCGGTTCCATGCTCACCAATCCGTTTGGATGCTTTTTCTTTACGCTGTTGTTTATGGTAATCTGCATGCTCATTGTTATGGGCGGTGTATCCGGAGGAATTGAAAAGTTTAACAAAGTCGGTATGCCGGCATTGGCAGTGATGCTTCTGATTGTTATCGTCCGTTCGCTGACGCTGCCGAATGCATCTGAAGGGCTGAAGTTCATGTTTGTCCCAGGATACGCTGTGAAAGGCGGCTTCATTGAAGAGGCTCCCGGTCTGATTTCTGTTCTCGGTACGGCTGGCGGCCAGATGTTCTTCTCCCTTTCTCTGGCTATGGGTGCAATTCTCACCTATGGCTCTTATCTCAGCAAGGAAGAGAATCTGGTTTCCAACTCCATTACCATTGTTGTTGCAGATACCTTGATTGCAATTATGGCCGGCATTGCTGTTATTCCGGCAGCTGTTGCAAATGGCATCAACAACGGTGTTCCCGTCAACGAAATCTCCTTGAGTGGCCCGAAACTTCTGTTTGTTACTCTTCAGGATGTCTTTTCCAATATGGGCAAAGCCGGGCCTCTGTTTGGCGTCATTTTCTATCTCCTCGTGCTGTTGGCTGCTATTTCATCGGCAATCTCTTTGATGGAAGCGGTTGGTGCGCATTGGATTGACAAAGATCTTCAGGCCGGAAGAGGGGATACGCGCAGACGCATTACATTGATTGTCTCCTGCCTGATCACGGCGGAAGCTCTCCTTGTTGCGGTTGACGGGCTTGGTTCCAATGACATTCACCCTGCTGCACTGCTGGGAATTCAGGGAGCAGTCCCTGACTTCATTGCTGACTGGCTTGATTTTATGGATTGCTGGTCTGAAGGCATTGCAATGCCTCTCGGTGCTATGCTGATGGCCCTGATGATCGGTTGGGAGCTCAATCCCAAACTGATTCTGGAAGAAGTCGGGCATGGCAATCACTCTCCGTTCTTTGCAAGCTTCTATACCATTTGTGTCCGTTTTGTGGTGCCGGTGGTGATGGCGTTTGTCCTGGCAGGGCAGATGATTGGCTTCTTCGGAGGTTCTCAGACTTTGTGGTATGTTGTGGCATTTGCTCTGCTTGCAGTGTTCTGGTTCTTCGCGGCCAACGGGAAAAAACAGGAGAGTTAACTCCAGCAGTTTTGATATTGACCAATAAAAGGAGGGGTTCAGCCCCTCCTTTCATTGATGTTCGAGCTTGATTTCTCGTTCGACAAATCAGAAAGAGAAAAACAAAAAGAAATACAGAAATGATTTGAGGCATCCCGGGTGGGATGCCTCTCTTGCTGACGGTTATTTCGGATTCTTGAATTTATGAATCATAGAGATTTTTTCTCCTGCTTTTGATACAGCCTGACGCATGACGGTTGGCAGGCTTTCACCGTCATAGCTTCGAATGTTACGATAGCTTGAGAAGAATAGTGCCAGCGCTCCGGGACCGACGTGAGACCCGGTTACGGGTTCATAGTCGACAATCAGTATTTCCTTAGGGGAGTTTGCTTCACGCAGCAAAGAGGCCAGGATTTCTGCATCTTCGCGGCAGGCAGCATGGGCAATTCCGACGGTCTGCTTTTCAGGTTCAACGACCATCTTTTCGTATAGTTGGGCGAGAGTTTTGACAGACTGTTTTCGCCCTCTCACTTTTGCGAAAGCGACGATTTTCCCCTCTTCATTCCCCTTTAGAATGGGTTTAATATTCAAAACCGTGCCGATTGCAGCAGAAAGGTTCGACAGTCTTCCGCCGCGCTTGAGATGCATCAGATCGTCTACCGTGAAAACATTACACATTCTCCTTGCAGCATCCCGCAACTCTGCAACGGCGGCTTCAAAGGGCGTGCCGCTATCGCGCAGGTCTGCAGCTTGAAGTGCCAGCAAACCTTCTCCCAGGGAAGCTCCGAGGGAATCAATAATCTCAATTCTCTGCTCAGGATAATGCTGCAGGATTTCTTCTGCACCGATGTGGGCAGAGTTGCATGAACCTGAAATACCGGACGACATACAGACAAAGAGAATGTCTTTTCCTTCTTTTAAAAACGGTTCAAAAAAATCAAGATACTGCTGAGGGGAAATCTGGGAAGTTGTCACCACAACGCCCTGTTGCTTGATGGCAGCATAGAACGCATCGGCGTCAAATTGATCTGTATTGGTGCACTGATATTCTTTCCCCTTCATAAAATACGGGAAAGCAATTTCTTTGATATCCCGATTGGAAATCAGGGATGAGGGAAGATTTGAAGAAGTATCTGTCATCACGACAAAGCTCATTTTGGTAATCCTCCTTGCCAAACGGTGTTTTAATTGTAGCAGTGAATCCTAAAAACTGCAATCTGCTGTCCGGAAACGGAACTCTACAGAACGCCCTCCAAACGGTAGAATCGGTAGATTTGCCCATTCTACGAATTGTAGAGTCGGCAAAAAAGGAGGTTTTGACGCCGCATGGCGTGTTTCAGGTGATCATAAGCAGAGTGATTCGAAGAAATCGCAATACAGAAAGATTTAACGAATGGCAATCCCTATTTTCTTGACAAATGCAGTCAGGGCGAATAAAATATTTCTAATCTTGTTTGGAAAGAAGAAATGTCTGTGAGCACAATAACAGAATTATTTGGTATTAATGTTTTCAACGAATCTGCGATGCAGCAGCGGCTTCCGGAAGATGTTTTCGAGCAGGTCCTCAGAGCAAAAAACGAAGGGAAGCGTCTGAGCCCGGAAGCAGCTGATGTTATCGCCAATGCCATGAAAGAGTGGGCAATTGAAAAGGGAGCTACTCATTTCACCCATTGGTTTCAGCCAATGACGGGGATCACGGCAGAAAAACACGACAGTTTTATTTCTCCGACACGCAATGGCAAGGTCCTGATGGATTTTTCCGGGCGGGAACTGATCCAGGGAGAACCGGACGCCTCCAGTTTTCCGTCCGGTGGTCTTCGCGCAACGTTTGAAGCAAGAGGATATACTGCCTGGGATCCGACTTCTTTTGCCTTTTTAAAGGATAACGTACTCTGTATTCCGACCGCTTTTTGCTCCTACGGGGGAGAAGCGCTGGACATGAAAACGCCTCTGTTGCGTTCTATGGAGGCTATTAATCGCCAGGGATTGCGGATTATCCGGCTTTTCGGCAATCAGTCTGCCAAGGCGATCCGTACGACCGTCGGCGCCGAACAGGAATATTTTCTGATCGACCGCAGCATCTATGACCGGCGGAAGGACCTCATCTTCACCGGGCGTACACTTTTCGGAGCTCTTCCGCCGAAAGGGCAGGAGCTTTCCGACCATTATTTCGGCACGATTAAACCGCGAGTAGCTGCTTTCATGAAAGAGCTGGACGAAGAACTCTGGAAGCTTGGTATTATGGCAAAAACAGAGCATAACGAAGCAGCTCCCGGGCAGCATGAGCTTGCATGCATTTTTACAACAGCAAACATTGCAGCTGACAACAATCAGCTTACCATGGAGACGATGCAGAAAGTCGCCCGGAAGTATGATATGGTGTGCCTCCTTCATGAAAAGCCGTTTGAAGGAGTGAACGGAAGCGGCAAGCACAACAACTGGTCTATTTCTACGGATGAAGGCGAAAATCTCCTGGAACCCGGTGATACTCCGTCAGAGAATGCCCGTTTCCTGCTTTTCCTTTGCGCCGTGATTCAGGCTGTGGATGATTATCAGGACATTCTTCGCCTTTCTGTATCTTCCGAATCAAATGACTGCCGAACCTGCGGAGCTGATGAAGCGCCTCCAGCAATCCTTTCCATGTTTATCGGGGGAGAGTTGGAGAGTATCCTGACGGCCATTGAGCATGATGAATCCTATGGCGGGACGAATCATGAAGAGTTTAAAGTCGGCGTTCATGTGCTTCCAAAGTTCCCGAAAGACTCTACTGACCGTAATCGGACGTCTCCGATGGCTTTTACAGGCAATAAGTTCGAATTCCGTATGCCCGGATCACTGCAGTCAATATCAGGCCCCAATGTTGTGTTGAATACAGCTGTAGCAGAATCTCTTCGCCAGTATGCAGATATATTGGAGCAATCGTCTGATTTTGAAAAAGATCTCCACGATCTTCTGAAAAATGTGATTACCAAACACAAAAGGATCATCTTCAACGGCAATAATTACGGCCATGAATGGGAAGAAGAAGCAGCCAGACGCGGGCTTTTGAATCTCAAAGCTCTTCCTGACTGTGCCCCTGCCTATCTCGCTGTTAAAAATATTAAACTCTTTACCGATCATCAGGTCTATACCGGTACGGAACTGCATGCGCGTTATGAAATCACACTCAGCACCTACAGCAAGCTGATGACTGTGGAAGCACTTACGATGCTGAATATGGCCAGAAGAGAAATCCTTCCTGCTGTGAGCAGGTTTTCGGGGGAACTTGCCCGAAATGCGAATGAAAAGCGTGCCTTTTCCCCTTTAATTGATTGCAGCTATGAGCTTTCGCTTGCAACAGAGATCAGTGAACTTCTCGCGTCTGCCATGCTGAAAACGGATACCCTTGGACAGGCAATCAAAGGCGCAAAGCAGATCGAAGGTTCTTATGAAAATGCGAGATATTTCCGTGATGTAGTCTTCCACGACATGGAGGAACTCAGACGAGTTTGTGATAAGCTGGAACGTCTGACAGCGAAAGAGTATTGGCCCTTCCCGGTCTATGGGGATATTCTGTTCAGCGTAAAATAAATAAGAGGGGAAAGGGAGAACCGCAATGAATGAAAAAGGGATCGCTGTTGCCGGAAATATGATTGTGGATATACTCTACCCCATCAAGGGCTTTCCGAAACCGGGCGAACTGACAACGATTGTCGGAGACAGCAGCCGCGCCACCGGAGGCTGCCTTTGCAATGATATCATTAACCTTGCAGCGCTTGACGGCTCCCTGCACCTGACTGCGCTGGGGCGTATCGGCAATGATGATGCAGGTGACTTTATCATGAACCGTTTGCAGGATCTGCCAAATGTTGACCTGGAGCAGATCAAACGCGAAGGAGTCACTTCTTATACGCTCGTCATGGCTGACGAGGTGACGAAACAGCGTTCTTTCTACCAGTGCCGGGGTGCAAATGCCCTGTTCTGTGAGGAGGATATTGACTGGGACAAGCTGGATGTTGATTTGATGCACATTGGATACATCCTGTTGCTGGATGCCTTGGATGAGCCGGATGAAGCCTACGGCACAAAGATGGCACGCCTTTTGCATACTGCACAGAAACGCGGTATCAAAACATCTATCGATGTGGTGACGGAGGCGGGGGAGCGGTTCCGGCGCGTTGTTGCACCGGCACTGAAATTTGCCGACTATTGCATTATTAATGAAGCTGAGGCACAAGCTACGACGGGGATCCCACTGCTCACTGACGATGGCACTCTCCTCCGGGAGAATATGCCGGCAGCTCTTCACAAAATGAAAGAAATGGGAGTTTCCACCTGGGCTGTAATTCACTGCCCGGAAGGCGGATTTGGGCTGGATGAGAAGAATCGTTACTTTGAAGTCCCTGGTCTGAAGTTGCCGGAGGGCTACATCAAGGGTTCTGTCGGCGCGGGCGATGCTTTTTGTTCCGGTGTGCTCTATGGGGCATGGAAGGGCATGCCTTTGATCAGTGCTATCGAATTGGGTACGGCAGCGGCTGCCTGTTCTCTCAGCCAACCCGGTGCTACAGAAGGCATGCGATCCTACGAGGAAACCATGCAGCTTTATCGTGAATTGCGATAGTAATTATGTTATTTAACTATCAAATAGAAATAACTATCAATAAAAAAGGAGAAAACAAATGAGCTATTTTGACAATGTCCCTGTCGTAAAGTTTGAAGGTCGTGACAGCAAAAACCCCTTTGCCTTCAAGTACTATGATCCCAAACGAGTCATTCTCGGAAAGACCATGGAGGAGCATTTGCCTTTTGCGATGGCATGGTGGCACAACATGTGCGCCAACGGTGTGGATATGTTTGGCGTAGGCACTGCCGACAAGAGCTTTGGATGTGTTCCCGGCACGATGGAACATGCCAGAGCAAAGGTAGATGCAGGCATTGAGTTTATGAGCAAATTGGGTATCAAATATTTCTGCTTCCATGATGTAGACATCGTGCCCGAGGATCCGGATGACATCAACGAGACCAACCGTCGGCTGGATGAGATTACCGATTATATTCTCGAAAAGACAAAGGGTACTGACATCAGATGCCTGTGGACGACCTGCAACATGTTCGGCAATCCACGCTATATGAACGGAGCAGGCAGCAGCAACAGTGCTGATGTGTTCTGCTTTGCAGCGGCTCAGGCAAAAAAAGGGATTGAAAATGCCGTGAAACTTGGGGCAAAGGCTTATGTGTTCTGGGGTGGCCGTGAAGGTTATGAGACGCTGCTGAACACCGATATGAAGCTGGAAGAGGAGAACATAGCAAAGCTTTTCACGCTCTGCCGGGATTATGGCCGCAAGATCGGATTCACCGGGGATTTCTATGTTGAGCCCAAACCGAAAGAGCCCATGAAACACCAGTATGATTTTGACGCAGCAACTGCCATCGGCTTCCTGCGTAAATATGGTCTGGAAAAAGATTTTAAAATGAATATCGAGGCCAACCATGCCACTTTGGCAGGCCATACCCTGCAGCACGAGCTGCGTGTATGCGCTGTGAATGACATGATGGGATCTGTCGATGCCAACCAGGGTGCTATGCTGTTGGGCTGGGATACAGACCAGTTTCCCACCAATGTTTACGACACCACGTTGGCCATGTATGAGATTCTCAAGGCAGGCGGGCTTAGAGGCGGTTTCAATTTTGACAGTAAGTGCCGTCGCCCATCCAACACTTTTGAGGACATGTTCTACTCCTATATAGCCGGTATGGATACGCTCGCACTGGGCTTAATCAAGGCGGCTGAAATTATCGAGGATGGTCGTATTGACTCGTTTGTGAAAGAGCGTTACTCCAGCTGGGAGACGGGAGTCGGCGCCAAGATTCGCTCCGGTGAATTTACCCTGGAGGATTGTGCTGCCTATGCCGCAGAGCTTAAGAAGCCCGAAAATCCCGGAAGCGGTCGACAGGAGTATCTGGAAAATATCGTCAATAACGTGCTGTTTCATTCTTGACGAATCTACATCAAAATATCAAACGGGAGGGTGTAAGCCCTCCCGTTTGATATTTTGGATCAATCTTATTCCACCATATAACCGTGATGATGAAGCGCTGTTTTCAACGCTGTGCCGTGTGCTTCACCGCCAACCTCACAAACGATATGCACAGTCGTCTGATTGGGGGTGATATCTGTTTTCAGCCGGTCATGCTCTACAGCGAGAATATTGGCTCCGGCCTCGGCAATAATATTGAGGAGCTTTACGAGGCTGCCCGGCCGGTCGAGCAGAGTGACGGAGAATTTCATACGCCGATGTCTGGCAAAGAGGCCCTGTTCGATAATGTTCTGAATAAAACTGACGTCAATATTGCCCCCTGAAAGCAGGCACACAACTTTCTTGTCGTGTACGTCGATTTTACCGCTCAGAATAGCAGCGACAGGTGCTGCACCGGCCGGTTCGACAATCTGCTTGCAGCGTTCCATCAGCTGCAGAATAGCATCTGCAATTTCCGTGTCGGAAACAGTGACGACAGAATCAGCATACTTCTGAATCAAAGGAACCGTAATATCGCCCGGTACTTTCACGGCTATTCCGTCAGCAATGGTGGAGGCTGTTTCTGTTGTCATGAATTCACCTGCAGCGAAGCTGCGCGCAATCGCATCAGCTCCTTCCGCCTGTACTCCGCATATTGCGACAGAAGGGTTTACCTGTTTTACAGCAGCAGCCACGCCTGCGAGAAGTCCGCCGCCGCCGGCAGGAACGATGATCATATCCGCATCAGGCAGGTCCTCTAAAATCTCCAGGCCGAGCGTACCCTGCCCGGTAATTACTTCCTTGTCGTTGTAGGGATGAAGGAAAACAGCGCCCTCTTCCCGGCAGATTCTGCAGGCTTCCGCATAAGCATCATCATAGCAATCGCCGGCCAGAACAACCTTGGCTCCATATCCTTCTGTTGCCTGCACTTTTACGATCGGTGCTGCTTTCGGCATGACAATCGTTGCCGGAATCTGAAATTTATGTGCAGCATATGCAACGCCCTGGGCATGATTTCCGGCACTGGATGCTACTACAGGAGCCCCCTCGCCGCGTTCCATCATGCAGGCAATTTTATTGCTGGCACCCCGAATTTTAAACGAGCCGGTTTTTTGGCGGTTTTCACACTTGAGATATACGTCGCCGCCAACCATGGCAGAAAAAGTAGAAGAGGGGTCAAGCTCTGTATGATGAAGAATGGGGGACAGTCGTTTTTTCGCACGCCAAATCTCACTGATGCTGATATCGGTCATTTCTTCGATCTCCTTTGTGTTTTTATCGGAACAATGATATCTATTATTGTATTCCAAAACGGGTCAGAATTCAATACAAAAGCTCAAGAAACTAAAAAGAACAAAATTGTCATTAAAACGAAAACTATTTGTTGCAAAAATGAAATAAAAGGTGTATCATATGTCTGGCATTATAGAACCTCATAAAGGAGGAAAAGATGAAAAGAAATAAAAGAAAAAAATCCGGCAGAGTGATTGCCGTTCTGCTGTTCCTGATTATTGCCGCTGCGATTGTGCTTGCTGCAGTATGGTTCGGCGTTTTGAAAGACGTTATTATGCCGAAAAGCCAGACACCGGAAGTGGTTTTAACGCCCGAACCCATTCCCGAACCGGAGCCGGTTGTTACACCCGAACCTGTTCCGGAAGCGACACCGGAGCCTACGCCTGAGCCTGTCAAAACTCTTTCCTTCAGCTCGGTCTATACACCGATTGGAGCAGGGATGATTTCTTCCGGAGCGTATGAAGGCGTTACTTTCCGGGAAATTACGAGATTAACCGACGCCAACGGGAAGGACCTGTCTGTCTCCGAAGATGGAACATCAGTTTCCGGCATTGCAATAGACGGATATGTTACTGCTTTGCTGAAACTTGGCGATGGGCGAATCGGTGCCGTGTCATGGGTAGATAATACACAGAAGCTTTCTGTTTTGAATGCATCGTCCGATGCTGTGGAGGAGACAGTCGATTTGCCTTCTTCTGCACTTTGCTTTGCTGACGGTTTTGGAAAGTATAGTTATTATTATTCTGACGGGATCGGCTTTTATGGAGTAAGCCTTGCGGACAAAGCAGAAGATCTCCTCTTTTATTGGACAGGAGTCGATGTCAGCGGTACGCGTGTAGCGGCTGTTCATACAGATGATGGGAAAGTTTTCCATTGTCTGGTCAATTCCTGGCGGGACGATCTTCTCACCTATGAAAGCAGCCTTGTCACGATAACAGGCTCTGAAGAGGCTCCGGAGAGAAATGAGCTTGTGCTTCTGTCTGCCAGCCCGCTGGATACCTTGCAGGATGAAATCGTGGCTTATAACAGAAGTCAGCAGGAGACACGCATTATCCTGAGAACGCTTGATGCGGAGAAAGCAGCGAATCCTGTTGCAGCACTTCGGACTCTTGCACAGGAAGGAAAACTTCCGGATCTGATTGATTTGACCGGTATGCCTTATGAGGAACTGGCAGCTTCCGGTCTGCTGGAAGATTTGACATCCTATCTGGAAAATGACAATGAACTGACCTTGAACGCGCTTGTTCCGCAGGTGTTTTCAGCATTGCAGTTCGACAATAAGCTTTACGGAACTGCCTCCGGTTTTACCCTGACAACTGTTTTCGGTCCCAATCGTTTGTTAAAGGGAATGGATGGCTGGACGTTCCAGGAATACAACAATATCACTTCAACCATGGGTGATGGAACCTATGCTTTCGGGTCGGCAGATACACAGGGCAGCCTTCTGTATGATGTTCTCGGAATGAATCTTGATCACTTCGTTAATTGGAAGGATTATTCCTGCCAATTTGACACGAAAGACTTTTCCAGAATTCTGGAGTTTATCAAGCGGCTGCCGGCAGAGCCTAGAGGCACCAATGATGCAGAACAGATTCAGAGTAAAGTTCAGCTTTTGCTCCGCGCAATGGTATATAAACCACAGGATGCCGTGGATGCAGCAGGCATGATAACCGACCCCGTTTTGATTGGTCTTCCGGTTCTGGAAGGCGGCGGAAATGTTCTCACTCTGCACAAAGATTTTGCCATGACGGTCGATTGTGCAGACAAGAATGCCGCATGGGAATTTATGAGAAATAAGCTGACAAGGTCCGGGCAGGCAAACAGCTGGATCTTCCCAAGCAATGAAGAGGCTTTTGAGGCAGTTCTGGCTTCTGCCGGTGAACAGGCTGAGCTGGTTCGAGCGATTCTCAATCATTCTGCCGCGAATGCAGATGATATGGCAATTTATAACCTTGTTTTGGAGACCTGCTCTGATTACTTTGCCGGCAGCGGGAACTCAGAAGAGGCAGCACAAAAAGTGCAGTCCGCAGTCAGTGCTTATTTGGGTTCTCTGAAAGCCTGAAGCTGAATCTTTCTGAAAGAAAAGAAACACATATTATCAAAAAGAAGGCTCGGCAGTTATCTGCCGAGCTTTCTGCATTCAAGATAATAACGTTTTTCTGCCGCTTGACCGATGGAAAAACTTTTTTTCGGGAACGGTCCGTGCTTGACGACACTGTCAAATAAAGTCCGCTTGTCCAAAGTAGGTAACAAAATAGCAGCGCAATTTTCACGGCTGCCCATTTCAATGGCAGCATCGTCGTTATGAATATAATCAACCGTTCCGCCATGCCGGGCAAGGTAGTCCTTGCAAAAACGGTCCGTCTCTGCAATCAGAGAAGCATAGTCGTCTGTACGCTCCAAACGAGTGATGGATGAACCGTATTGCCTGATAAAATCTGTGGTATCGGTTCCAAAGAGAACACGGTGGATTGGTTCAAAAACGATTGCCGGATCATTGATGTTTACGATTTCTGCCATCGCATCATGATCTCCGCATTTTTTCGCCGTGGCAAGGCTGTGATTACCGTCTCCAATCGCCAGAACAACCGGCGCATAACCGGAGTACTTGTTTTTTGCGGCATCAGATAAGCGTGTAAAAGCAGAGTCAATCCGATCGGCAGCAGATCCGGTGATCTGTCTCCCGATAAGATGCCCGCCGCCGCAATTCAGTGTGAAGTCATACAGTAATTGTCCGGGTTCTACACTGCTGAAAACATAATCTTCCGGATCATCAATAAAAATCATAATATGAGGCATTTCCAGTGGAGCCTCACTTCTGATCCGGACGCGCGGCGGCAGACGTTCTTCTACGGTTCCCTCTGTTGCACGAATAGGGGAGACGGAGCCTTTCCTGTAATCATATTGATCAAGATCAACCTTTCCGACCAGCCCGCGCCTGACGGCACCGGACGGGAGTGTCCTCTCAGCATAGATATAGCTGTCGTGCAATTCGGTGAAGACGCCGTTTTCCAGATAATGCTGCATCGTTTCATGGATTGATTCAGCTTCCTGCACAGCGTCTCTGTCCAGATAGGCTTCCGGCAGCATCATGCGCAGAGTGCTCGGTGCATTTCCCACGAAACGGTCAAGTGCATCCCAGTATTCCGGTTCTGCAGAGTGTTGATCACATGCGATGACGCTCCATTTTTCCAAATCTATCGTTGGAGAAGGAATTAAGACGTCAGCTCGGGAAAAAATCATTTTGTTCCGAAGATTCTGTCTCCGGCGTCGCCGAGACCGGGTACGATGTATCCGTGATCATTCAGCTTTTCGTCAAGGGCTGCGACATAGATATCAACATCGGGATGATCTTCCTGCATCTTGGCAACGCCTTCCGGAGCACCGATCACACACATCAGCTTAACGTGCTGAACTCCTGCTTCTTTCAGGAAGGTGATTGCAGCTGATGCAGAACCACCGGTTGCAAGCATCGGGTCCACAACAATAACATCACGTTCGGTAATATCAGGGGGCATCTTGAAGTAGTACTTTACCGGCTGAAGGGTAGCGGGGTCACGGAACAATCCAATATGACCGACCTTTACATTGGGAATCATATTTACCATTCCGTCAACAAGGCCAAGCCCGGCGCGCAGAATGGGAACAATTGCCAGCTTTTTTCCTGCGATTCTCTTGCAATGTGCAACCGCTACAGGAGTCTCTACATCGATGTCCTCAAGGGGCAGATCGCGCGTACACTCATAGCACATCAGCATGGCAATTTCAGAGATCAGTTCACGGAACTCTTTTACGCTGGTGCGCTTGTCTCTCAGAATAGAGAGTTTGTGCTGAATTAGTGGGTGATCGAATACGAATACTTTGCTCATGGTTTGACACTCCTCATATATCAAAAATTGGGGTTAACTTTTTTACCCAGAAACGGATTAGAACCTGCTTTGTTGAGGCTCTATGCATTTGCCTGTTTGGACAGGCGTTCCTGGCGTTCTCTTTCAGCCTGCGAGAGCCGCAGATAGACAGGTAAAAGCGCGTCTGCCGAGCCGCCCTTCTTTCCCTGTGCAGCCATTGCTACGCCCCACGCACTCTGCATCGTCAGATTGGAAGGAACAGTACGCCAGGGAATATGACTGGCACTGAAATATTCGGCAGTGATTCGGGTTCCGTCTCCTACAAGAAATGCATTGTCATCAAAGGATTCAAGATCCCGGCGCAATTCTTCCAGGGAAATCGCTCTGTCTTCCGTCAGTCGGACGGGGATTCCATCCTGAATCCGGAACAGTGCGTTATAGACCTGATTTCGCCGTGCATCCATTACTGCACAGATCAATCCTCCGGTTGATACGCCGTTCCATGCCATTGCCTCCAATGTGGATACGCCTGCACAGGGTTTTTCCAACGCCCATGCAAGCCCCTTAACCGTAGCAATGCCGATGCGGATCCCTGTGAAAGAACCGGGGCCGTGTGCACAGGCAATCAGATCAATATCGCGGAGAGAGAGATCGGTGTTTTTAAGCATATCCTCTGCCATCGGTAAAAGAGTTTTACTGTGAGTAAGCCCGGAACATTGAAAGGACTGAGCAACCAGTTCTCCGTCACGGACCAGAGCAACAGAAGCAGCCTTGGCGGAAGATTCAAAAGCAAGCGTCAGCATATGGTGATCCTCCTCGAGCAATCGCCGGTCTTTTCAATGGTAACATTGATCTCGTCACCGAAAAAAGCATCGCGTACGTTTTCACTCCACTCAACAGCGCAAATAGCACCGCGGTTCAGATAATCCTCCCAGCCGATATCAAACAATTCATCGGCAGATGAGAGCCTGTACATATCAAAGTGAATCAGCTCACGTTCGCCGGGATATTCGTTAACAATTGTAAATGTTGGGCTTGATACATGCGCATTCAACCCGAGGCCGCGAGCCATACCGCGAACAAAAGCGGTTTTGCCTGCTCCCAGATCTCCATACATGGCTACAACGGTTCCGCCCGGGAGATCTTTTGCAAAAGCAGCTCCGATTTCTTCTGTTTCTTTTTCACTGTTGCTGTAATATTCTGTCAATTGATGCACCTAGCCGAGTTCCGGCCTCCTGTAAATTTTAATTTCGTTCACATTATACCACGATTGACGCCGTTGCGTAAAGTGCAATCTTGTGATAAAATAAAAACTCCAGTGACAGGCTTTGGAAAGGTGGTGCCTTGACATTAATAAGTTCAGGCCTTATATAAAACAGTTTTTTGAGCGGGCGGATATTTTCCTTCTTGCTATCTGTACAGTCAGCTCCATTTACGGGATCTTCATGGTTCGCCGCGCGGTCAATGCAATGGCAGGAAGCGTTTTCCTGTCAAACCCGACAAAGTACATTTTGGTACAGGTCTTTTCCATGTTCCTTGGGATCGGTGCATTTGTGGTGATGACGGTGATTGACGCAGATATCTTGGGGGAACAGTGGAGAATCCTGTGTGTCATCAATGTGGGGTTGATAATTGCGCTTGTTATTTTCGGCGCAGATGACGGAACCGGGAACAAGGCATGGATTCGTTTTGCCGGAATCGGCGTTCAGCCTTCGGAAGTTATCAAAATTCTTTATATTATCGTCTCAGCAAAACAGATGACGTATTTAAAAGAATACAGGGATATCAATTCTCTTTTCTCTGTCATTCAGATGGCTGGCCACTTCGCGTTGGTTTTCCTGATGATCGTTGTTGTCTCGGCTGACCTCGGGTCTGCATCCATTCTGCTTTTCGTTTTTCTGGTGATGTTCTTTTGCCTCGGTGTGAAGCTATATTGGTTTGCCCTCGGAGGAGCTGCAGTAGCTGCGATTATTCCCGTGATGTGGACGTATTTTCTTAAAGACTATCAGAAAAAAAGGCTTCTCTCTCCTTATGATCCCAGCATCGACCCGGATGGGTGGGGGATTTCCTGGCAGACAACACAGAGTAAGCTGACGTTGGCTTCCGGCCGTTTGACCGGAGTGGATGCCGAGCATACAAGAACGGTTTTTACCGGTAAACATACTGACTTTATTTTTTCTACAACCGGTGAAACACTCGGCATGCTTGGCTGCCTTGTGGTCATAGCTCTCTTGGTGGTGATTATCATCCACGTCGCAAAAGTGGGGCTCCATTGCGGCAGAACGTACGATATGCTGATTTGTATGGGTATAGCCGGAGCAATGGCAGCACAGATGTTCATCAATATCGGCATGTGCATCGGGATTACCCCGGTGATTGGGATTACGCTGCCGTTTTTCAGTTATGGGGGATCTTCCATGGTTACGATGTACGCGGCAGCCGGAATCGTGTCAGGGATAAAATTTAAGCTGAAACCGCAGCACTCGATCTATTCCTGAACGAGCGGGTTTTCTCAGATGCGTGAAAGGATTCAAATAAAATGACAGATACACGTTCCTTAAAGTCGAAAGCCTGGGAGCTTTGTACCAAAGCAGTACCCAGTGTGATGATTGCCGGTGTAATTTATGCTGTGCTTTCCATGGTGATCAGCACGCTTTCTGCCCGTCTGATGGGTGTCAGTATTTCGGCAAGAGATTTCGAGCGCATAATGGGAGCCTATCAAAACGGAGATTACAGTTATGTGATTTCCTATGCTTCCCGGTTTCAGCCTTCAGCCCTGGCCTCTCTGATTGATACTGCTTTGCAAATCGTCATGATGATTGTTTCGGCCGGCTTTATCATCTTCATTTTGAATACCATTCGTCAGGCAAATGCAGTTTACGGCAATCTTCTGGATGGATTTGCCATAGCGGGTCGAGTTGTTCTGCTGAAACTGTTGGAAGGGCTTTTCATCATGCTCTGGAGTCTCCTGCTGGTGATTCCCGGTATTGTCGCGGCATACCGATACCGTATGGCGATTTATCTCCTCCTTGACCATCCGGAAAAATCTGTCCTGCAGTGTATCCGTGAAAGCAAAGAAATGATGAAGGGGCATAAAGCAGAACTTTTCACGCTGGATTTATCCATGATAGGCTGGTTGTTGTTGGACCTTTTCATACCCTTTGCTTCTGTATGGACGGCACCCTATACCAACACAGTTTGGGCATTGTATTATGAAGAGCGCTGCGCTCGTGCACGGGACAATTCCTTTTCGTTTCATCCTGATATTTGAAGGTTTCCCTGTTATCGGCTACAGAAAGGGAAGATGTTTTTAACGCACTTCGCTTGTGCAAATTGCACAAAAACGAAGTGCTATTTTTGTGCAAATTGACGTTTGCGTTTCTCTTGACCATTTTTATTTCTGGAATTAAAATAATATCAATAAAATCAAAATCAGTTTCTTTTGGTTCACCAGGGGGAATCCCCGTGAATATATTTTTTATTGGAGGTATACCAAATGAAGAAATTCCTGACCCTCGCGCTGGCACTCATTATGATTGTTGCTCTGGCTTGCCCCGCTGCACTTGCAGAAGAGAAGTCAGAATACAACGTCACAGTCCTTGTATGGAAGTTCGACGACACATATGGCTCCTCTGTCCGTCAGGGCATGATCAAGTGGGCTGAGACGATCGGCGATGAGCTCGGCGTGAAGATCAACCTCGACATGCAGGATGCCGGTGACGACATGGCAAAGCAGGTCGAACAGGCCGACCAGGCTGTCAGCAAGAAGCCCGATTTCGTTATCATTAACCTCGCAGAGCCCGCCGGCGGCCAGACTCTCGTTGACAAGTTCACCGAAGCCGGTATTCCTTTCCTGTTCTACAACATTCCGCCTTCTGAAGAGACCTATGATTCTGTTGTAAAAGATTCCGGATCCTTCTTCGTAGGCACACTTCCCCGTGAAGCTGGCGATATGCAGGGCGAAATCCTGGCTGACCTCTGGGCAGCAGATCCCGCTGCAATTGACCTGAACGGCGATGGCAATGTCCAGTTTGTCGAATTCAAGGGTGTTGCCAACAACCCGGAAGCAATTGCACGTACACAGTACTCTGAAGAGACGGCTGTAGAGCTCGGCGTTCCCCTCGAGATGGTCACCGATATCATTGTTGCTGACTGGGATACCACCAAGGCCAACGATGCTATGCTCTCCACCTGGCAGGCACATCCGGAACTTGAGCTTGTCTTCGCCAATAACGACGACATGGCAATTGGTGTCATTGCTGCTCTCAACCAGTCCGGATACAACACGGGCAATGCAGGCGATCCTGCAATCACGGTCATCGGTGTTGACGCAACCGACGCTGCTATTGAAGCAATCAGAGCCGGCCGTATGACCGCTACTGTCAAACAGGACGGCGATGAAATGGGCGAAGCAAACATTCGCTTCATGATGAACTGGCTGCTCAACGGCACATGGTATGAAGGTCTGGAAGATATGTACAATCTGAATGATGACGGCTGCTCTGTCTACATTCCGTATGCAAAGATCACTGCTGACTCTGTTGGCTGATCGGTTTGTAAGTTATAGTTGTTTTGATGCTTCGACTGTTCCGGCGGCTTTGGTCGCCGGAATAGTTTTGAAAAATGGTTTGTTTTCCAAGATTATTAAAGCTGAAAAGTGGTGATACAGACGATGCCTGAAAAACAGGATAACGCAGCCAACCAGCCTCTCCTGCTGGAAATGTTGGATATAGAAAAACAGTTTCCTGGTGTCAAAGCCCTTGACCATGCAAAGTTGCAGCTGAAAGCCGGTACTGTGCATGCGCTGATGGGTGAAAATGGCGCAGGAAAATCTACGTTAATGAAATGTCTATTCGGCATTTATACGCTCGACGGCGGTACTGTAACGATGAATGGCAAGCCGGTTGCATTTGCCAGCCCGCGTGATGCTCTGGATAACGGGGTGGCAATGGTGCATCAGGAACTGAACCAGGTCCTGCGGCGAAATGTTATGGAGAATATGTGGCTGGGCCGCTTTCCTACAAATAAGTTCGGGATTGTGGACAGCAAAAAAATGTACGATGAAACCAAAGCGGTTTTCGAACGGCTGGAAATCGATGTCGATCCGAAACAGATCATCGGTGAGCTTTCCGTATCCAAGCGCCAGATGGTGGAGATCGGAAAAGCTGTTTCCTATAATGCAAAAATACTGGTATTGGATGAACCTACCAGTTCCCTGACAGAAGATGAAGTGGAACATTTGTTCCGCATTATGAAACGCCTCACATCAGAAGGCGTTGGAATTATATACATCAGCCACAAGATGGATGAGATTTTAAGCATCTCTGATGAAGTTACGATTATGCGTGACGGTCAGTGGATTACAACCCGCGATGCCGGAACGCTGACGAAAGCAGAAATCATTCGTCTGATGGTTGGGCGTGAAATGACAAATCAGTTTCCGCCGAAGAATAATAAAATCGGCGAAGTTCTCCTGGATGTAAAAGATTTCTCGGGCCGTTACGAGCCCACTTGTCATAATGTCAGCTTCCAGCTGCATAAGGGCGAAGTGCTCGGTGTTGCCGGCCTTGTCGGATCCCGGCGTACAGAACTCCTCAACTCGCTCTTCGGGTATTACACCTGCGGCGGCGGAGAGCTCGTCATGCAGGGAAAGCCTATCAACAATGTTACAACGGATGAAGCCCGGAAAAACGGTTTTGCCCTGATTACGGAAGAACGGCGTGCAACCGGTATTTTCGGAGAGAATACCATTCTTTTCAATTCGATCATTGCCAATGTTGACAGCTATGGCAAACCACTTCTCAACGGCAAAAAGATGGATAAGGATACCGATTGGGTCATTGATTCTATCAAGGTCAAAACGCCTTCCAAGAAGACGCACATCAAGAGCCTTTCCGGTGGAAATCAGCAGAAAGTGATTATCGGCCGCTGGCTTTTGACGGAGCCTGACGTTCTTTTGCTCGATGAACCGACCCGTGGTATCGACGTCGGTGCCAAGTATGAGATTTATCAGTTGATTCTGAATCTGGCAGAACAGGGAAAAGGCGTTATGATGGTTTCTTCCGAAATGCCGGAGCTGCTTGGTATTTGTGACCGGATTCTGGTCATGTCCAACGGTCGGTTAGCCGGTATAGTGGAACGCGGAAAAGACTTTGGCAATATTCCGGGCGAACAGGAAACGATTATGGCTCTGGCAGCCAAGTATGTATGATGAGGTGAAAGAAGATGCGTAAAATAAGAATTGTCAGTATCATCATGCTGGCTGTGCTGCTGATCGGCATTGCCTGTGTAGCTTATGGTGTTACTGGAAATAATATTTATGTCAATGCCGTTAACATGATGGGCAGTGACAAAAAAACCGCCATGACGCTCATCCAGAGCCCGGACAAGCTCACAGAGCTGGGCAGTGTTTCCAAGGTCGGGGCAGATAATATGAAGGGCTTCCTGAAAGACTTTGGATTGGACGCCGGTGTTGTGGATAAAGCGGTGGACGAAAGAGCAGCGTTTGAAACGGCTCAGGCAAATGCCAAAAACCGTGATCTGTTCTTTGCTTATGCCCAAAGTGTAGACGATACCGTTACCGAAGAAAACTACAATGACCTGATCAAAGATCATGACCGCAGTGATGCCATGCGGAAAGACATGGCAATGCAGGAACTTGGCATTACCGATGAGGCGGAATACGATGCTCTCGCCGGGAATGAAACCCTTCTTGCCATGTATCGGGAGAACCTGCCGAAGCTGCTGGAAAACAAGCATATGACCAATGCGGTTCCTGTTCAGTTCATTGGCGTGGTGCTGGTTGTGATGGCTCTTTCCTATTTCCTCATTCAGGCCATGGATATCAAACCGCGTGCCCGTACAAGAGCTGCAAATCCGAAAGTCACCAAGGTTACAACATTCCTCCTGAACTATGCACTGTTCATCATCATGGGCTTGATTCTTGTGATAGTTTCCATCATCAGAATTGACTTCCTGAGCATGAACAACATTCTGAATATTCTGCAGAATGCATCCACCAAGGGAATCCTGGCACTCGGCTGTGCCGGATTGATCGTTCTTGCAGGTACCGACCTTTCAATCGGCCGTGTTCTCGGTGTTTCCGCTGCTGTGACAGCTTCTCTTGTTCAGGCTACAACCTATGCCAGCCGTATGTATCCCACAATGGTCACCTCTCTCGGTAATCTCGGGCTGCTTATCCCGCTGTTTGCATCAATTGCTGTGGCGGTTGCTTTCAGCATGATTAACGGCTTTGGTGTAGCTAAACTGCACTTGCACGCATTCATTGTTACCCTTGGTACGCAGCTGATTGCCTACGGTGTAAACTGCCTCTATATCGAGTCTCAGCCATCCGGCACGGCACAGGCCCTTTCCACTTTTGATCCGAACTTCCTCAACGTTGCGGCGGGTGCCATCTACCTTGGTGGTATTCGTATTCCGCTGGTGGTAATCTACTTCCTGGCTCTGGCAGCGATTGTCTGGGTGATCTGGAATAAGACGAAACTCGGAAAGAACATGTTTGCTGTCGGCGGCAATACCGAGGCTGCAGCAGTCTCCGGCGTCAACGTGGCGAAGACCATCATGCTTGTTTATCTGATGGCCGGTGTGCTCTACGGTATCGCAGCATTTCTGGAAGCTGCCCGTATTACATCGGTTGGTGCCAATACCGGCTTGAACTATGAAACGGATGCAATCAGCGCAGTTGTTGTCGGTGGTGTTTCCTTCTCGGGAGGCGTTGGCACCATTCAGGGCGTCGTGATCGGTGCTGTCATTCTGCAGGCGATTGTCTATGCGCTGCAGTTCCTCGGCGTTAATCCGTATATCCAGTATATTATCCGCGGCTTGATCATTATCCTTGCCGTTTCTATTGACGTCAGGAAGTATATCGTAAAGAAGTAAGATGCAAAACGATCCTTCAACACTTGCTGCCCTTGCGGAAAAGGAACAGGCGGATGAAAGATCTGCAAAAGCCTCTCCCGAAGAGCAGAAGCTACCGAGGAGATATCGGATGTATGATAAAATTAAGGATAATGTTTCTCTCCGTACGATAGACGGAGTAATCATCGGAACATCCGTTCTGATTGTCATTGCCTTGATTTATGGCATTCTGACCGGCACCCCTCCCCAGTAAAAACGAAAAATCTCTCCCTTTTCGGATTCTATTCCGTGTAAGGGAGAGATTTTTATGAGAGAATAGGTTTAGTTCATATAAGGCTCAGAGCGCATTTGCTCCAATGCATCTTCCACTTCTTCTTTGAATTCTTTCGAGGAAGTCCGCAGGACACCGGCACGCAGAGCCGTCAATCGGATCAGAGAATCAGAAGTGACAACACGCACCTTTTCATCCTTTCCGATTTCATCGGCGAGACGCTCAATATACAGGTCGGCGCTTTCGTTTTCCCGTGTATAGGCAACGTGCAGGTTTGCCGAATCATATTTTTCCCCTGTTCCGCCGGGCACTTTATAAGCGTCAAAAACAAGCACGGTTTCCTTGCCTGAAAACCCGCTGAAATTGATCATCAACTCGATGAGTCTTTCTCTGGCAGAATCCAGGCTTTCGGCAGCGATCTTTTTTAACTCGTCCCAGGCAAAAATCAGGTTGTATCCGTCTACAATCAGCCGTTCTTTTCGCGGCTGATATTTTAGTCGCGTGTCCGTTTTTCCGTTAACAGTGGGGGAGGCATACTTTTTACGCCGGATCGGGCCAAATTCCCGTTCCATGATGGCTTCCAGCTCTTTTTCATCGATGGAAGCAGGAGATCCGGCACCGGAAACACGAGCGGAAGCAGCAGAAGCGCCATCTTTTGCAGCACCTTTTTGGAAGGTGACAGGGAGGTGCATATAGAGTGGTACCTGATCCCATTTTACATTGAATCCTGCCCCGTGAGCACAGAAGACACTGTCTGCCGGATTGTCAAGGTCATGTTCCGGATCGTACTGAAGATCATCGATTACTTTTTTCGCATCGGAACAAGGCCGATACCCGTCCGGATAGCAGGAAAATCTGCCTCTTCCCCCCGTATAAGCAGCCACATCATTGCTGTATCCTGTCATAGCAGAAACCGGAGCGATACCCGTGATGACGGACCGGCCGTTGAGTGATTCGGGAGAGTCCTGCTCCCCGCCCATCAGGCGAATATCCGAAATTGCCCTCCCGATCTGCTCTGTTGGAACTTCCAGACGAAACCTGTAATATGGTTCCAGCAAAATGCTGTCTGCCTGCATAAGTCCCTGGCGTACAGCACGGTAGGTTGCCTGCCGAAAGTCTCCTCCCTCGGTGTGTTTCAGATGTGCTTTACCGGCAGTGAGCGTAATTTTCATATCGGTGATAGGGGACCCTGTCAACACACCGCGATGTTCCTTCTCTTCCAGATGGGTGAGAATCAGGCGCTGCCAGTTTAAATCCAGTTCATCTGTGCTGCATATCGTATCAAAAACAAGTCCGCTTCCGGGTTCTCCCGGTTCCAGCAGCAAATGAACCTCGGCATAATGCCTGAGCGGTTCATAGTGTCCGACGCCTTCCACCGGAGATGCAATCGTCTCTTTGTAAAGAATGCGTCCCGGGCCAAATGTAACATCGAGGTCAAACCGGTCTTTGATTAAGCTGCGCAGAACTTCCGTCTGTACAATTCCCATCAGTTGCAACTGTATTTCGTTCAAAGCCGGTTTCCAGACGATGTGTAAGGTGGGATCTTCTTCTTCCAAAAGCCGCAAACGGGGAAGAACGGATTGAAGATCGGTTCCTTTCGGAAAAATCATCCGATACCCAAGCACAGGCTCCAGAACCGGAAGTGCAGAGTCAGGTTCCGTCCCAAGCCCCTGTCCGGGCCATGTTCCCGAAAGCCCCAGAACCGAACAGATATCACCGGTATCGGCTGTTTCTGACGTTTCGTATTTCAACCCGGAATAAGTCCGGATTTCGGCTATTTTCTCTTCAGAAACCGCTTGCCCGTGGGCGGGTAGATATCGGATCGTATCCCTCACTGACAGGCTGCCGCCTGTTATTCTCATGCAGGTCAGACGTCGGCCTTTGTTGTCATGTAAAATCTTATATACTTTGGCTCCGAAGATATCAAGAGCGGGTTTCTCAATTGTATAAGTTTCCAGAGCGGAGAGGAATTCCTTGATACCGTCCAGTTTGAGCCCGGAGCCAAAATAACAAGGAAAGAGGCGGCGCTCTGCAATCAGGCGGGAAATGCTTCCCGTTTTTACAGAGCCCGTCTCCATATATTCATCCAGCACTTGCTCATCCAGCATGGCGGCGCATTCTTCTGCATCAGAGGCAGCCATATCGGTGCATCCTTCGCTGAGGTTCTGCCTCAGATCATTCATCAGTTCTGCACGGCTCAGGTTCGAGGCATCCATTTTTGTGACGAAGAGGAAAACCGGGATGTTGTATCGCTCCAGAAGATTCCACAGGGTTTCCGTGTGGGCCTGAACGCCGTCTGTGCCGCTGATGACAAGCACAGCGTAGTCTAATACCTGCAAAGTGCGTTCCATCTCAGCCGAAAAGTCAACGTGTCCCGGTGTATCGAGCAGGGTAATGCTGAGTTCATGCCACTGGAGCATGGCTTGCTTGGAAAATATGGTGATGCCTCGTTCGCGCTCCTGATCATCATGATCCAGAAAACTGTTCCGGTGGTCGACTCTCCCGAGGCTTCTGATTTTTCCCGATACGTAAAGCATCGCCTCGGTGAGAGTCGTCTTCCCGGCATCAACGTGTGCAAGAATCCCCAGTACTGTTTTTTTCATGCGTTGACGGCATCAATAAAACGCAGAAAAGCTTCACGCCCGGCGTGGTCTGCTTTGTAAACGCCCGCATCTTCCAGAACTTCCTCGAATACTTTTCCGATTTCCTGGCGAAGGACAGCGTCGGAATTTTCGGCAGTGAAAGCGTGCCTCGACATAATTTCATAAGCCCAGTCAGCGTGTTTAACAAGGGTGTCGTCCTCATAGAGGTCGCGTCCGCTCAATAGTGCTTCTTTAAGTGTTGCCATTTCGGTTTTCAGCCTGCCGGGAAGAATAGCAAGCCCCATCACTTCGATCAGACCGATATTTTCTTTTTTGATATGGTGCAGTTTCGCATGCGGATGATAAACGCCGAGCGGATGCTCCTCCGTGGTGATGTTGTTACGCAGCACGAGGTCAAGCTCGAAATCATCGCCGCGCTTACGCACAATCGGGTTAAGCGTGTTATGGGGCACACCTTCTGTTTCCGCAAAGATGAACGCCGCTTCATCGGTATATCCGCGCCAGAAAGCAAGAATTTTATTGGCAAGTGCAATCAGGCGCTCGTAATCCGGGCAATCCAATCGGATGACGGACATCGGCCACTTTAAAATCCCGGCAGTCACATCTTCAAAGCCCTTGAAGACGACCGGCAGTTCAATCTCGGCCTTTGCCATCGGAAAGTCATGTCGTCCGCCCTGAAAATGATCATGGCTCAGAATAGATCCGCCGACGATCGGCAGGTCTGCGTTTGACCCAATGTTATAGTGAGGGAATTGCTTTACAAAGTCGAACAATTTGCGGAAAGCGGCTTCGTCAATTTTCATGGGCACATGTTCTCCATTGAAGAGAATGCAGTGCTCATTATAATAGACGTAGGGAGAATATTGGAAAAACCAGTCGCTGTTGTTGATCGTCAGCGGAATCAGGCGGTGGTTTTGCCGGGCCGGGTGATCCATGCGCCCAGCGTAACCTTCATTTTCCATACAAAGCTGGCATTTCGGATAAGCAGTTTGTGCAGCATTTCTGGCTGCTGCAATGGCGCGGGGATCTTTTTCCGGCTTAGCAAGATTAATGGTAACTTCCAAAGTGCCGTACTTTCCTTCATACAGCCATTTTTCATCCTTGGCAGTACGATCCCGGCGAATGTAATTGGTGTCCTGGCTGAACGCATAGAACCAGTCCGTAGCAGCTTCAGGGGATTGGCTGTAAAGTTCTTTGAATTTCGCACGCACCTCATGAGGCGCAGGGGTCAAAGCACCCATCAGTTTCGTGTCGAACAAATCATGCGCTGTGCTCCCGCTTTCAACAATCCCGCGTTTTACGGCATCTTCCGTCAAAAGATCCAGTGCTGCTGCAGGCATTGGGGATGTCTCCTGTAAAGCAGGCAGAAGCTCTTCTTCGCCGACGGCGTCAAGCTGCAGCACCTCCAGAATCCGGTTGTACGCCCAAACTCTGTCCTCCGGACAAATCAGGTCTTTTTGCTGTGCATAATCCAATAGAGCATTGATCGTTTTTTTCATGGTTTTCAAGACAGGGGACGGTTCTCTGTCTTCTCCTTTTCTTAGTATCGGTAATTGTTAAGCATTGCGAGGAAGGTGCTGACCGGCTGTCCGGAAAGGTTTTCGCTTGCCCGCAGATTCCCGTAGGCATCGTAAACCATCATATGCGTCGGGCCGTATCCATAGCTTCCGGGGTTTGAATAATAAGCAGTGAATTCTCCGATAATCTGATATCGGCTGTTGGAAAGGCTGATATTAAAATCAGCACTTCCGTTCCAATAAATATAATTGGATATGCTGCCGACGGAGAAGCCGTTTCCAGAAGCGGAGTAGTAAACTTCACTGTAGGCTTTTTTGGCAAGTTCTGAGACTGTGGCTTCCGTATTATCGACAGGGCCGTAAGTCGGAGTCGGGGTCGGCCAGCTTGGGTTCCCTCCGGGGATTACCGTGAGATAAGCTCCGGCAGTATATTGCGGACCTCCGTTCCCGGTAAAATAGGCCTGAATTCGCCACCCGTTCATGGAATATGGAATGTTGCTGAGGCTCAGCGTGTTGGTGCCCTGTCCCGTAACATTGAGAGAGGGGAATACCTTGTATGCATCTCTGATATCATAGGAATTCTTGGCATCCGGGCTTACCGTGATCCAGGTGATTCCGCTGGCGTTATCAGCATACGCGGTGAAATAGCAGGAGCCTCCTTCATACAGGGTTTCGGAGAGCGGGCTCTTGGTGATTCTGATCTGATTTGGGATCGGAGTCGGAACCATCGTCGGAGCCGGAGTGATGATTGGAAACGGTGTCGGAGACGGTGTGGGAACCGGGGTATAAACCGGTGCAGGAGTGGAAACAATGGTTACCACGTTTGCAAAATCCGTATAATCAGAGCTCTGACCTCCGTCAGCATTTTGCTGAGATTGTCCCACGTCAGGTGATCCTGTAGGCTGCCCTCCGGTTGTCGTTTCTGACCCGGCAAACTGCATGGCAGGAGCAGCCGTTCCGGATTGCACCGTGCTGTTTTCGGAAGGCGCCAGATAGGCTGTATAGTCGGTATAAGATTGTTGTTTGCCGCATCCGCTGAACAAAATACATAGGAATGCAATGAAAAACAGAGCTGTGGTTCGTTTCATATTTACTCACCCCTGATTTACATAACATTAACAGTATATCCTGCAGGAATATGAAAATCAAGTATAAAATCAAGGAATAGAATTGATTTTTCCGATACAGATCATTCTGCTTGAATCGGATTCTGGTTTTATTGCAGGAAAAAATCCTTGAAAGCGCGCAGAATTAATTCATAGAGTTGTTTTTCAACAGGAGAGAGTGTTCTGCTGGGATTATAGGCCAATACGAGATAATAAGGCTGCGGAGGCTGCAGGCAGTAACAATGGGTGTGTTCTTTTGCCGGCAACATGTGGAGAGGGAGAATCGTGTCTGCTCCACCCAGCGCAGAAAGGCGTTGGAGAATTTCAAATTCTGCCTGACAGGCAATGTGCGGCGGAGTTTCAAATATTTGCGCAAACAGGCGTTCCTGTTCCGAGCGGAGTGTAGTGTTCGGGAAGGCAAGCATCACTGACCGTGACGTTAACGAAGAAGGAAGCGGATCACCGCCGCGGAGTCCTGAAAGTGGTTTTAAGGGATCCGCGCAATAGACTAACTCTGTCAAAGCGAGAACTTCGCAATGTAGCGTCGGATCTTCCGGTACACAACTCATGTATAATCCAAAATCGGTCGAGGCATTGAACAATGCTTCTCTGGCACTGTCACAATTGCTTTCTTTCACCTTCAGCTGTATCTCGGGATACATAGAAGAAAAGGGGATCTCCACTTTTTCATGAAATACCGGCAAAAAGGCAGAATCACAATATACGAAAAGCCTGCCTCCGTGATCATCGCGATGCTTTTTGATCCGGCTGAGCATCTCTGTTTCCAGACGTAGAATATTCCGTGCATTATTAACGAATACTTTGCCGGCGTTTGTCGGGTACAGACGATTATGCGAACGATGGAAAAGAGGCAACCCAACCAGTTCTTCCATATTTCGCAGATGACGGGAAAGGGCTGGTTGTGAGAGATAAAAACGGTCTGCAGCACGGGAAAGACTCTGTTCATCCACAATGGCAGTCAGGTATTCCAGAATATTGGTGTCAAGGCTGATAAATCTGGAATCCTGCTGTGCCTGGCTTTTGGTGCGGTTTTGGGTTCCGCCTGCAATATAAGCATCATCTGCGGCTTCCACCATGGCAAAAAGCGCATCGGCTTCCGGAGACTTGATCGGTTCATATCGCGGGTCAGCCAGGCGTTCGCGGATGAGAAGCCCGGCAAGGTAGCGTTCCGGCTCAGAAAGCGTATGACCGAGCGGGTACCTGAGGTGAAGCTGTTGATAAACGGGAGGGTCGAGAGAAAGATACACCAGCTCATCACAAGGGAATACGTGCGCTTTGGAGACAAGCCCTGCACCGACGGCCTGGTGCATCATGGAATCAAGCAGGATTACGTCGTCCGATTCAAAGGATACGACTGGTTCGAACCCGGCTTCCGCAAAAAGCCTGTCTGCGATTGCGCGAATGCTGTGGGATTTTCCCTGTAGGACAAAGGGCGTATCGCGAAGATCACGTAAACGGATGCTTTTCTGTCCGGCTAAAGGATGAGAGGATGGAAGAGATACCAGCAGTTCCTCCCGCACAAAAGGAATATCGCACACGAGAGAAGAATCGGTTCCGGCGCCGAGTGCCAGATCAACCTGTCCGCGCCGAATGGCATGCGGCTGCTCACGGGCATACAGTTCTGTCAGATGAAGCGAAATGTTGGGATAACGGCGGGAGAACTGGTTATAGATACGGCTGTAGATCATAGCACCGCGATTCGGCGCCGTGCAGACATGAATGTTTTGCAAGTCACTGCCCGCTACGCTGCGCATGGTGAGAAGCATGTGGTTTTGTTCGTCTACAATCTTTTCAGCATATTCCAATACTTCTCGACCCAAAGCAGTGGGAATCTGATGCCGCCGATAACGCAGGAACAAGGGAGAACCGCAGAAGGCCTCCCATTCGGCTAACACTTTGCTGAGTGCGGGCTGAGACACACCTAATACAAGTGCTGCCTGAGAAAGGCTTTTCCTCTCGGCAATCGTGAGAAGATAGTGCAGCTGTCGAGTGTTCATCGTATTACCACCCCTTTGTTATTTTACCAGATACAGAGGCATTCTGTAAAGAAAAATGAACGGGAAGCATAACCAAATTGATATGAAAAAAATAACACTTTGAGACTTGAGAGTTTTGCTGGATTATGTTATTCTGGTATCACCTAAAGAGGAACAGCAGTATCAAGAAGCGACTGTTGTCCTCAAATAAATAAAAAGGAGAATGAAACATGAAAGCTTCCTTCCGCAAAATGCTCTGTCTCGTCGCCGTGTTTTGCCTGATGGCTGTGGCTTTGGTTCCCGCCTCTTTTGCTGCTGAGGACATCGGCTTCCCGGAAAAGTCCACAATCACGCTGGTTGTCCCTGGTAAAGCTGGCGGCGGATCCGATCTGGCAATCCGCTACTATGCTCAGGCACTGACTGACCTCTACGGCCTGAAGACCACCGTCACGAATTATGACTCCAACACCATCGGTCATCAGACGGTGAAGAGTGCCAAGCCCGACGGCACCACAATCACCCTGGCTACCGGCGCACTGAATATCCAGTACATCACCGGCAACAGTGACATTGATCCGATGAATGATTTTACTCTCATCGCCGCTATGCAGGATAACGGTTATTCTGCTCTTGCTGTCCCGACCAGCGCTCCTTATGATGATTTTGCCGGGTTTGTGGAATATGCAAAAGCTCATCCCGGTGAGCTCAATGTCGGTATGCCTGCTGCAGGTGCCAACACCTTCCTGTTCGGTCAGCTCACCAGCACTCTCGGTATCGAGCTTAACCCCGTGGAAATGAGCAGCGAGTCTGACCGTCTCACCAACCTTGCCGGCGGCTTTATTGACATCGGTGTTGTCGGTGTCGGTCACGGTGTTGAATACGAAACCGCAGGCAAACTGAAGGTCATCGGCACAGTTGCCTCTGATGGTGTAACGATTGCCGGATATCCCGAAGAGCTGCCTGAAAACTACAAGACTCTTCAGGAGCAGGGCTTTGAGGACTGCTACTTTGGCGTAGGCCACTATCTGCTTGGGCCTGCCGGCATGGATCCGGATATGGTTGCAAAGATGAATGCAGCGATGGAAGCTGTTTATGAAGCTACGAAGGATGATATTGCCAAGATCGGCAACATCCCCGGCTGGCATAATCTGGAAGAGTCTCAGGCAATCCGTCAGGCAGAATATGATCAGACGGTTGAGATTGCCAAGGCCATCGACCTCTACGCTCAGGGCTGAGATAATCCCTTACTGAACCCAACCCCCAAGGGAGTTCCCCTTGGGGGTTTTGAAAAAAGTACTGACCCAAACAACAAAGTAAGGGACTGAATATAAGTTATTTCAAGACAGTTCCTAAGAAAAGAGAGGAGAAGTTGCTTTGAAAATGAAACGTGACGCAGTCACGGGCATTGTTGGACTTGTGTGGTCACTCATCTGGTTTGTTCTGATTCAAACGCAGACAAGAATGCCCCCGAAACTGCTGGAACCCGGCCCCCGCCTCTTGCCCTATGTCGGTCTGGTCATTGTGGCTGTGAGTTCCCTCATGCTGTTGCTCAAAGGCCTGAAGGATTGGAAGCGCGATCCGAAACCGGATAAACCCTATTTTCCCAAAGGCGGCATTCTCAAGGTTACCAAAAGCTATCTGATGCTGGTGGCAACTGCTGTGCTGATGGCCATCTTTGGTTTTGTGATCACAGCGCCGTTTGCTATTTTTGCCTTTATCTATGATCTGAAAGGCAATAGCAAGGTGAAACCCCTGAACGCTGCGATTATTTCCGTCCTGGTGACAGCAGGCCTGTATGCCATGTTTGTGCTTGGCTTCCAGGTCAAACTGCCGACAGGAATACTTTTTGGATAAGGGAGGAAACAAAAAATGACGAATCTTGCTCTTTACGGTTCCGCCCTACTGACCTGTCTGAAACCCGTTAACCTTGTGCTGATCTTTGCCATGGTGGCATTGGGTATTGTTTTCGGCGCTATCCCCGGGTTGAGTGCAACTCTTGGTATTGCATTGCTGCTCCCTGTGACCTTTGGCCTTTCCACCGAGACAAGTTTTGTCCTGTTGTTGGCAATCTGGATTGGCGGCGTTTCAGGGTCTTTCATCTCGGCAGTTCTGATCGGTATCCCCGGGTCTTCTTCCGCCATCGCCACCTGCTTTGACGGTTATCCCATGACGCTCAAGGGAGAATCCAACAAAGCGCTGGCAATTGGCATTACGGCATCGTTCCTTGGAACGCTCTTTTCTGTTTTGATTGCCACACTGGTATCTCCCATCATTGCCGATTTTGCTTTGACGCTCGGCCCCTGGGAGTATTTCTCCTTATGTTTCTGTGCCATAACGCTTGTGGCCAGCCTGTCAAAAGGAAATATCTGGAAAGGCATGATGTCTGCCGGCCTCGGGTTCATGCTCGGCTGTATCGGGATGGATCCCATCAACGGCACGCAGCGTTTTACCTTCGGTTCACCGAATCTCGCTGCCGGTATCTCCACCGTAGCGCAGATGCTCGGTATGTTTGCCATGTGCCAGATTATCCGCGATTCTGCCCGTGGCGAAGCCAAAATGCCGGATGCATCCACTGCAGGGCAGAAAGGTTTCGGAATCGGCATCAAGGATTACATCAAAAATTTCAAAACAATCATATTTGCCTTTATTTCTGGTCTGTGGATCGGATTTCTCCCCGGCATGGGTTCCGGCATCTCCAATATGGTTGCCTATGGTTATGCCAAAAGCATCAACAAGGATCCTGAAGTACCCTTTGGAGAGGGCAATCCTGCCGGTATCTGGGCCAGTGAGACTGCAAACAACGCATCCCTCGGCGGCGCGTTGATCCCGATGATGGCGTTGGGAATTCCTGGAGACGGCATCACTGCCATGCTCATTGCAGCCTTGACAATTCACGGCCTTCAGGCAGGCCCACTGTTTATGACAAACCAGCCCAATCTGGCAATGCTGATCTTTGCCTGTGTTCTGGTGGCAGCAGTTGTGACGTTCATCATTCAGGTCGTGACCAAGCGCTGGTTTGCTTACATTCTTCGCATTCCCTATCACTATCTGTACTCGGTGATTCTGATCATTGCCTATATCGGAGGCTACGGCATTTCCAATACAATGTTCAATATCTATGTGATGCTGGCGCTGTGCCTACTGAGCCTCTTTATGAGCATCGGCGGTCTGCCCACCAGCCCTCTGGTCCTGGCGTTTATCCTTTCCGGCAAGCTGGAGGGATACTTCCGTCGTGCGATCAGCATGGATAAGGGACATTACGGCAAATTCTTTACACGTCCGCTTTCATTGATCCTGCTGCTTGTTGCAGTGTTCTGCATCGTTTGGCCTTACATTTCTGAGTATTTGAAGAAGCGCCGTGCTGCAGCCAATAAGCTGAGCGAAGCGGACAAGGCGGCAGCGAAAGCGGCCAAATACGGCGAAGTCAGTGACGACTGATCCTACCACCATCCCACCGATTGAAACCTGTTACCCTACTCTCCCTGCAATGCTCCGACGCTTTGAGCGTTGTTCCCGGCAGGATCGCTTTACCGGCGAAACCGCGGAAGACTTCCTGCGTTGGCAGAAGGAAGTGCGTACTTTGCTGACGGGGCTGCTGGGGCTTGATAAGATAGAATCCTGCCCGCTTGATGCACAATGCACCGAGACGGTTACACTTCATGACGGGATTCGCCGGGAACACTGGACGGTTCAGACAGAACCCGGAGTAATCATGCCTTTCTATCTCCTCATTCCACCGGATGCTGACCGGACAACTCGCCCCTTCCTATGCCCGCCCGGGCATGGAGGGGCAGGGAAGTACAGTGTGGCTGGGGTCGCAGAATACAGTGCTGTAAAAGAGCGAATCGATTTTTATAATTACGACTATGGGCTCCAACTTGCACGCCTTGGATATGTGGCATTGTGTCCGGACTGCAGGGGATTCGGTGAACGGCGGGAGAATCCGGCAAGTGCAGCTTCTCTTCCCTATGCCCTGAAAGGAGACTGTGCATTGCTTGCTCACATGGGATTGCCGTTGGGGATCACGGTCATTGGCATGCATGTGCATGATTTGAAGCGGGCACTGGATTATCTCACAATGCGTGGAGATTGGGCGTATACAAAACCCGCTTGCCTTGGTTTCTCCGGCGGTGGGATGCAGGCCCTGTTTCTCTCTGCATTGGATGAACGGATATCTCTTGCGTTCATCAGCGGTTATCTCTACGGTTATCGTGATGCGCTGTTGAAATTGAATGAAAACTGTGCCTGCAATTATATCCCGCACCTATGGGAACATTTGGATATGGGAGACATCGCAAGTCTGATTGTTCCAAGGCCTTTGCTGCTCCAAAGCTGCCGGGAGGACAGGCTGAATGGTGAAAGAGGCCTTGTCAATGTCATGGAACAGGTCACAATTGTCCGAAAGGCGTATGATTTGTTGGGTGTTCAGCAGCGGCTCCTGCATCAGATCTGCGAAGGCCCTCATCACTTCCATGGGGAAACCCTTCGTGACGATTTGCAATCATTGCTGAACTGCCCATAAACGAAAAGGATAGGATGCTATGGACAAACAACAAATGCGAAAAGCAATTCTTGCCGGGATCCGGCAGCCTCAAATCCCGGAAAAGGTTGTAAATGCCCGAGCGTTCGGAATTTTAACCGGTACGGGAGAGAATCAGACACGGAAAATCCAGTCTGCTATCGATATGCTCTCCGAACAGGGAGGCGGCAGGCTGATATTGCCGGAAGGGATCTACTTAACCGGCGCCTTGCAGCTGCGCAGTGGGGTTGAATTGCATCTGGAAAGCCCAAATACAATCCTTCGTTTTATCAACACCGAAATTGAAAATCACTATCCCGTTGTATATTCCCATTGGGAGGCAAGCCCCTGCCTGAACTACAGCGCCCTGCTTTATGCAAGGAATGCAAACAATATAGCAGTTACAGGTCCCGGCGTGCTGGATGGCGCTGCGGATCAGAATCACTGGTGGAACTGGCATCATCAGGTGGAAGAGGCGTGGTCTGAAAACGCGGTTGACCTTCAGCAACACGATCGCCTGACACTCAGAAGCATGAACATGGAAGGCGTTCCGGTAGAGAAACGGTGCTTTGGTCCGGGGCATTTTCTGCGGCCCAATATGGTCCAGTTGATTGGCTGTGAACGTGTGTTGCTTCAAGGGTTTAAAATTATAAACAGCCCTATGTGGCAACTCAACCCTGTCTTTTGCCGTAGTGTGATTGTCGACGGCCTTACCCTTTCCAGCCATGGCAGCAACAACGATGGCTGCGACCCGGAAAGCTGCAACGGCGTGTGGATAAAAAACTGTTGTTTTGATACAGGGGATGACTGCATCAGCCTCAAATCCGGCCGTGATCGCGATGGCTTGGCTGCCAATACCCCCTGTGAAAATGTTCTGATTGAGAACAACGATTTTGCTGACGGTCATGGCGGCATCGCCTTGGGAAGCGAGATGAGCGGCGGCATCCGGTTTGTGCTGGCCGACAATAACCGTTTTTCCAGCCCAAACCTGACGTATGCCCTCCGCCTGAAAACCAACGCGCGGCGCGGAGGTTTTGTGGAGAATGTGATGCTCTCAGGGAGTGTGATGAGCGCGGTACACGGCGCTGCGGTACATGGCACGATGCTTTATGAGGACGGACGCAACGGGGATATGCTGCCGGTGTTCCGTGATATTACAATCGAAGACATTGAAGCTCACGGCGGCGATTACGGAATCTTTCTGGAAGCCTTCCCCGAAGTGCCCATCACGGGGCTTGTTTTGCGTAACATACGGATTGACGGGGTACGCAAGACGCTCCGCAGCATGAACTGGCAAAACCCGGTTATTGATAATGTTATCATCAATGGCAAACAGTTTCCGCGGCCCGGCTGGGTACGTATCCTTGGCGTTCCTTCTCCCGGAACTCAGCTCAAAGCGGAGGGGGATGCTTTCCCAGGCGAGACGCTCGCCTTTTCCTGGGAGATCAGCAAAAATGGTATTGACTGGGTGCACTGTGGTATGGGAGATCATCTATCTCTGCCTAAAGAGGCAGCATATGTGCGTGTCACGGCATCTGACAAGCGGGGTAATACAGAAACAAGCCGTGTTTATACAGTGCTCTCTGACGGGGCGGTCAATCCGGTTTCACGGTTGATCTGTCGCGGGATGCTTCCGGAACGGAACCTCTTCCCGGATGAGCATATAACACGCGCTGAATTGGCAGAAATGCTTGTGCAGCTCGCTGACCCAACCCTTACCAGGCCTGTTCCGACGGATTCAACCGAAAAAAGTATTTGTCTTGCTGTGGCAAATCGCTTTTTCCCATTGGATAAACAGGGGCACGTTTACCCGAATAGCACGGTTACCCGGCAGGAAATGGCAAGTGTCGCCATGCAGGCTTGCGGTGTCAGTTACCGTAATGCTTCCAGCACAATGCCTGTCTGTGCTGATGTTGGTGATGTCGCTGCCAACTACGGGACGAATGTAGCGCGAGCCCTGTATTTCGGCTTTATGTCTCTAAAAGACGGTAGATTCTGGCCGCAGCGCTCCGTCACGGTCGGGGAGGCCATTGCCATTATTGACCGCGTGGCTGATTTTGCCGGACTATAAACAATATCTCGCTCAACCACAAAAAAGGAAAGGAGAATCCCTCATGTGGCTGGCCTATTTTAAACAATTCCTGAATGAGATTTTTCCACGCTTTTTGGCAGAAAAAGCATGGAATTATAAAGATGACCTCTGTGTGAAAGGCGCAGATGACCTTGCCCGCGCGACCGGTGACGAGAGTTGGCGGCAGCCAATCCTGGATAACGCAACGCATTTAATCCTGCAGGACGGAAGCATAGCAAACTGGAAGCCGGGAGAGCATAATATCGATAAGGTGAGCTTCGGAAAATCCCTGCAAATCCTTTATGGTCTGACGGGAGACGTGCGCTATGCCAATGCAGTGCAGCAGGCGTTCCAAACGCTGAATGACTATCCGCGTACGGTGACCGGCAACTTCTGGCATAAAGATATCTATCCCAATCAAGTCTGGCTGGACGGTCTCTATATGGGCATGCCTTTCTATGCTCGCTGCTTGGCAGAGACGGGGGAGAACCGCTGGGATGACATTATCGACCAGTTTCAGAATGCCCATAAACTGCTGTGGAATGAGAACCTCGGCCTGTATATGCATGCAAATGACTGCTCCCGTAAGGCGGAATGGGCCGACCCGATCAGCGGGCAAAGCCCTGCGGTATGGCTGCGTGCGGAAGGATGGTTCCTGATGGCGATGGTCGATACCTGGCAGATCGCAAAAGATCATACCGCTCGGGCATCTGAGCTTGTTCCTCTTCTGCAGAATGCTCTGGATGGAATCCTGAAATACCAGGTATCAGAGACAAAAATGTTTCTGCAGGTAGTAGACCGCGCAGACCTGCCCGGCAATTATTCCGAGACGTCCGGCAGTGCAATGGTTGCCTATTCCCTTATGAAAGGTGCACGCCTCGGCATCCTGCCGGAAGCATATGGAGAGCGGGGCAGTGAGATATTGGATGCGATCAGGGATCGTTATCTCGTCAAAGAAAATGACGGATACCATCTATATGGAATCTGTGCAAGCGCAGGCCTCGGCCCCGGGCCGGACAATCGCACCGATCGGGACGGCACCCCGGCATATTATCTGAGTGAAAAACAAATGACGGATAACCAGCATGGGACGGCTGCATGTATGATGGCAGTCAGTGAACAGCTTTTGCGTTGACGTCTATCTTAAAGAATATGGAGGATTGATGAAATGATTCAATTGGGTTTACGGCTGCATGATGCTGAAAAATTGCCCGTGGAAGAGCTTTTGCCGATTGTCCGGCAGAAAGGTTTTACATGCAGTCATCTGGCATTGAGCAAACTTTTCAAGGATCTTCCCTGCACTCCTGCAGCACTGACGCCCGGCTATGCCAACTATCTCAAGCGTGTTTTTCAAGAAAATGGCATTGATATTGCTGTCATCGGGAACTACCTGAATCTGTTGAATCCCAATGAGTCTTATTTGCGAGATGCAACGGAAAAATATTATGCACATATCCGTTTTGCATCCCTGCTTGGCTGCGGGATGGTCGGCACAGAAACCGGTGCACCGAATGAGGAATACAAATTCTGTCCGGAATGCCGGAAGGAAGAGACGCTCTCTCTTTTTATCAAACGTCTGAAACCCATTGTTCGCTGCGCGGAAGAGTTCGGCGTGATCTTCGCAATCGAACCGGTAGCGCGCCACAGCGTATATGATCCGAAATCCTGCCGCCGTGTTTTGGATGAGATCGGCAGCCATAACCTGCAGGTTTTGTTCGATCCGGTGAATATGCTGGATCTGGAAAACGTAGATCACAGGGAAGAGGTTTTTCAGGAGGCAATCGAACTGCTGGGCAAAGATATGGCGATGATACATCTGAAAGATTTTGTTCGTGTGCAGGAAGGTTACGGGCTGAAATCCGTCGGGGCCGGCACAGGAGAGATGGATTACAGCAGCATCATGAAATATCTGAAGAAAGAAAAACCCTTCATTTATGCCACTTTGGAAAACACGACGCCTGAGAATGCCGCTGCATGTCGTCAGGCAATGCAGGACGCATATGATCGAGCCTAAGGAAACGCTATAGAACAGAAGATCCCCAAAATGATTTACACAAATACATATGAATCCCCTTTGGGAAGTATTCTCCTTGCTGGGGATGAACAGGGATTAACGGGGCTTTGGTTTACGGAGGGCGGCAGGTATATTGGGCTTGGGCTGAAAAAAGGAGCTCGTCGATACGATACAGACTATTTTGATCAGACGAAAGAATGGCTGGATCTTTATTTTTCAGGCCGCGATCCCGGGTTCTTTCCGAGAATTCATTTGGTAGGCTCCGAGTTTCGTAATCGTGTCGGCGAAATCATGTGTGAGATTCCTTTTGGGAAGACGGTCACGTATGGATGGATCGCTGCCCGAATGGCAAAGGAGCGTGGGCTCGAAAGAATGTCCGCGCAGGCAGTCGGAGGCGCAGTCGGTCATAATCCGATCTGCATCATCGTGCCTTGCCACCGGGTTATCGGTGCAAATGGCAACCTGACAGGATACGGCGGAGGAATCTTGCGGAAGAAAGCTCTTCTGGAACTGGAAGGGAATGATATAAGCCAATATACAATTCCGACAAAGGGAACCGCGCTTTAAATCCTGAATGATTCATCTGAATCAGCACTCAAACTGCGCTAAGGAAAAAACAATCCCTCTTCAGTTTTGCACTGCAGAGGGATTATTTCATCGTTTATAAAGTAAGTTTGCGAGGTATTTGCTGTTCTAAGGAAACGCTGATTAAATCGAAGTGCACAGAATGGCGAGCAGATTTTTCGCCTGATGAAGGTGAAAAATCGCAGGAATACTTTGTGTATTTCAAGATTTTGAAACAAAATCAGACGGAAAATCTGCCGCCAGAATG
>JAFUGY010000052.1 GCA_017469115.1 Oscillospiraceae bacterium | reverse complement strand
TGGCTCCTCCGACGAGCTACTTGGTCTTTTGGCGTAGTGACGTTTGTCAGTGCTCGTTACCTGACAAACTCCTTCGCAGGTACATTGGGATGTGTGGATTGGCCAGGTCAGAGTGCCATGTACCTGCTTCCTGACAGCTAAGCTTGACTCCTTATTTTGTTCCGTTTAGAAGCCGCTCTACCATCTCGCGTTTTTCGTAAAGGACACAACCGCCCGCATGATCCTCCCTGAGGTAACCATCCTCCTGCAGAACGCGGAACAGCTCTGAATGCAGTGCCTCCCGCAGAGAGGTGTCCCGAACATTGATGTCTGAGTATGGAGAAAACGGGCACGGCTCTGCCCCGCCATGGGAATTGATGTGGAAAAATCCACGTCCCGCCGCTACGCAGCCATCCGATCCCTTTTCATCGCCCGGGAAAGAAATATAAACCATTTCCGGGGACTCTACCCTCAGCCGATCAATCTTTTTGGCAAGATATTCTCTTTCCTTTTCGCCAGGCGCAAGTTCTTTACTTTCCTCTGTCACCGGGACAAATTCAACAAAGATCACGGCCTTGCAGCCATAATCGGACAGGGTCCTGAGGAACTTCTCTGAGGTCACCTCATCAATGTTTTCCGTTGTGACGGTCACGGATGTGCCAAAGATCAGACCCCGTGACTGAATTCCCTGCATGTTGGCGATCAAGCGGTCATAGACGCCCTGCCCGCGCCTTGCATCCGTGATTTCCTTCTCTCCCTCAATGCTCATGACGGGAATCAGATTGCGGCAGCGGTCAAACAGCTCCATGTACTTCTCATCCATGAATGTTCCATTGGTAAAGATCGGAAACAGGATGTTTTGCATCTTTCCCGCTGCCTCGATGATGTCCCGGCGAAGCATCGGCTCGCCGCCGGCAAGCAGGATGAAGCTTATGCCAAGATCATCTGCCTCCTTGAAAATGCTCAGCCATTCCTCGTCCGTCAGCTGCTGGACGGGTGCATCGTCCACGGTTGCATGATTGCATCTTGAGTAACAGCCTGCGCAGTGAAGATTGCACTGGCTTGTGATGCTGGCAATCAGGAAGGGCGGGATATGCTCCCCCGCGTCCTCCGCTTTTCTGCGTTTTTTGGATGCTGCCTGACTGGCTGCGGCAAACTTCGCCATGAAAAGACTCTCACGCGGATTCTTAAATGTTGCTTTGAGCGTATCTGCAACCACGCGCTCAACGCCCCGCGTCATATACGCCTGAATGTCAAAGGTTTCGTTGTTCATTCTTATGGTATCTCCTTAGGTACAAATGTCCGTATTAAGGCATGGATCTTTTGTCCTCACCGTGTTTCGGACATCCTCTTTTTCGGAATGAAGGCTTATTTCTTTTCGATCATACCGAATCATTCTCATTATATGCTCTCACGCATCTCTTGTCCAGCTCTTTTTTAAAGTCACATCTTCTGTCTTTCTTTTTGATGATTTCTGTAGTAGAATGCTGTAAGCTCTTAAAGATTCACAAGCAGAAAGGTTTCCCCTCATGTCTGATAGAAAAACCCTGAAAGTTCTGGCAAAGAAGCATTTGAAACGTCACTATGCTCTTCTTGTCATTCTGTGTTCGATCTCTGCATTCCTCGGTACGGAATTCACCTCCGTCATCGTAAATGCTCAGCTCTGGTTTCATACCCTAACCGGACAGACGGAAGTCGTGGAAAACCTGAGCCCCCGAATCAGCAAGCTCTCAGATTCTCAGTTTATCAGCGACATCATCAATAACTATATCAACAGTGATCTGGATGTGGATGCTCTGAAGGAAGAAGCTGCTGCAAAAAAACAGGCGCTGGCCGACACTCCAAGCTCAAATGCCATCCTTGGCCGACAGCAGGGGGTTCTGGCCGAGATCGTAAATTCCGTCACCTCCGGGGAAATCGTCACGACGGTGATTGCCGCAGTTTACTCTATCGTGCGCTCAAAGCAGATTGCCGGGATTTTCACAATTTTACTC
>JAFUGY010000051.1 GCA_017469115.1 Oscillospiraceae bacterium | reverse complement strand
CGTTCTATCTTACCCGGTGCCTGATCATGGCGGCATTATGGCTTGCGAGAGTTCTTTTCCATGCGCTGTCAACAGCCACAAGCCACAAAGCCACGTTCGCTGTGCTGGGAGAGATCCGCAAACGCTGCATGGAAAAGCTGACACGGATGCCGTTGGGGACTGTGCTGGAGCAGAGTTCCGGCGCACTGAAAAACACACTGATCGAGCGCATCGACAGCATTGAAACCACACTTGCCCATATTGTGCCGGAATTTACAGCAAATCTGCTGATCCCAATCATTATCCTGATCTATATCTTCACAATCGATTGGCGGATGGGACTGGCAAGCCTTGCCACGGTGCCGCTCGGAATGTTCTGCTATGTGTTTATGATGGCAGGCAGCGCAAAATTTTACGAACATACGGTTACGGCGACCAAGGCGTTGAATGACACCGCGGTTGAATACATCGGCGGGATTCAGGTGATCAAGGTTTTCGGGAAAACCAAATCCAGCTATGAGCGCTTTGTGCATGATGCGTATGAAGCAGCCCACAGCTTTATCGACTGGATGCGGGCCAGCATCATTCCCTTTACGTTTGCCATGGTTATTATGCCGGCTACCATGGTGAGCGTGCTGCCGATCGGCGGGCTGCTTGTCAAGAGCGGATCATTAAGTGCTCAGAACTTTGTAACCATCATCATCCTCTCCGTCGGTGTGATTACACCGATTATCACCATGATGAGCTATTCCGATGACTTTCGCACCATGGGCACGATCTTTGGAGAAGTGCGGTCCATCCTCGAAGCGCCGGAAATGGAACGCCCGGAAGAAGGAGCTGCTCCCGTGAAGAACGATCTGGAACTGAAGGATGTGCACTTTTCCTATCAGGAGGCCGAGGTGCTCCACGGGGTGTCCCTACGGATTCCGGAGGGTAGCTTTGTTGCCCTCGTCGGGCCCAGCGGGAGCGGCAAGAGCACCATTGCCCGTTTGATTGCTTCCCTGTGGGACGTTTCGGATGGCTGTATTACCCTGGGCGGTCAGGATATCCGGACCATCCCGCAGGAGGTTTATGCCGACAGAATTGCCTTTGTCTCACAGGATAACTACCTGTTCAACATGACCGTGCGTGAGAATATCCGCCTCGGCCACCCGTCTGCAACTGATGCAGAAGTGGAAGAAGCGGCCAGACAAAGCGGCTGCCATGACTTTATTATGAGCCTTGAAAACGGGTATGACACGATGGTCGGCTCTTCCGGCGGGCACCTTTCCGGCGGAGAACGGCAGCGCATTTCCATTGCGCGTGCCATGCTGAAGGCAGCACCTGTCGTGATTTTGGATGAGGCGACCGCCTATACCGATCCGGAAAACGAGGCAGTGATCCAGCGGTCGGTCTCAAAGCTCACGGAAGGCAAAACCCTCATCGTGATTGCCCACCGCCTGTCGACTGTGATGGATGCCGACTGTATCTATGTGGTCCGGGACGGCAGAATCGAGGATGAAGGGACTCATGAGCAGCTGCTCAGCCACCACGCTCTGTACGAGATGATGTGGAAAGCCCATATGGAGGTGAAGGACAATGGTTAATATCATACGCAGGTTTTTCGCTTTCTGCGGAGAAGAGAATCGGCGCAAATTCCGCACTTCTATCCTGTTGGGGGTCCTGCAGGCTATTTTTGAGGCACTGAAAATCCCGGCCATTGCCGGCATGGCCCGCGCCCTGCTGAGGGGCAGTGTTACGACGCAGGATATTCTGTTATCTCTCGGCATTATGCTCGTCAGCATTCTCGGCTCCGGGCTGATCAAAGCCAGAAGCACAATGCTCCAGACGGAAGCCGGATATGACACCTGTGCGAAGAAACGGGTGGAGATTGCAGAGCACATGCGTTATTTACCGATGGGATATTTCAACGAAAATTCACTTGGCCAGATCACTTCTGTCACCACCAATGTGATGGAGAGCCTGGAAAATGTGGCAACCCGTGTTGTGATGCTGGTATGCGAGGGGCTTTTGACGACATCTCTGATCATTGTAATGCTGCTTTTCTTTGATTGGCGTATTGCACTTGTGCTTTTGGCCGGGTTCGCGGTATTCCTGGTCGCTAACAGCTTTTTGCAGAAGGCTGCCGGATCCCTTGCCGGACGAAAGATTGATGCCGATGAAAAGCTCGTGGAAAAAGTGCTGGAATATCTGCAGGGAATGGCAGAAGTCAAGGCCTATCATCTCACAGGGAGGAAAAGCAAGGAACTGAATGATGCAATTGCAGCCAACTGCCAGATCAACACGGATATGGAGATGACGCTGATCCCGCGTATGACAGCGCAGAGCTTCCTCGCAAAACTGACGGGTGTCTGCATGGTGGGATTTTCCTGTGCATTTTACTGCGCCGGGACAATGGATGCACTGACAGCGGTTGTGATGGTGATTTCCGCTTTCATTGTATATGCAAGTCTGGAAACCGCAGGGAATTATTCCGCTCTGCTTCGTGTGGTGGATGTCAGCGTAGAGCGCGCACAGGAAATTCTGGATACACCGCAGATGGATATTTCCGGAGAGAACATCCGGCCGCAAAAGCGGGACATCAACGCGGAAAATGTGGTGTTTTCCTATGAAAAACGCAAGGTAATCGATGGGATTTCCCTTCAGATTCCGGAGAAGACCACCACAGCCATTGTCGGGCCGTCGGGAGGCGGCAAAACCACACTGGTGAATCTGCTCGCCCGGTTCTGGGATACCGATGCCGGGAAGGTGACTCTCGACGGGAGAAACGTCAAAGACTATGATATGGATTCTCTGATGGAAAACTTCTCCTTTGTGTTTCAGAATGTTTATCTCTTCCATGATACCATTGCCAACAATATCCGATTCGGCCAGCCCGATGCGCCGATGGAGAAAGTAATGAAGGCCGCAAAGAAGGCATGCTGCCACGACTTTATCATGGCCCTTCCCGACGGATACGATACTGTAATCGGAGAGGGCGGGGCAAGCCTGTCCGGTGGGGAAAAACAGAGGATTTCCATTGCCCGTGCCATGATGAAGGATGCGCCGGTCATCTTTCTCGATGAAGCGACTGCCAACGTGGATCCGGAGAATGAAAATGAGCTGATGCGGGCAATCCAGGCACTGACAGCGGAAAAAACGGTGATTATGATTGCCCATCGGCTGAAAACCGTGGAACACGCCGATCAGATTCTTGTGATTGATCATGGCAAAGTGGTGCAGCAGGGGACTCATGAGTCCCTGATGAAGCAGGAAGGTATTTATAAAGCCTTCATCGGCGAGCGCCGCGAAGCCGCCAGCTGGAAGGTGAAGAAACAAGAGGCATAATACACAAGATCTTATCTGTTTTGTGCACTGATGTTGTTGAATTTTCTTGTCGTTTCTTGGCAGGCTGTATTATAATAAACACAGCTTTCCACAAAAATAATTCAAAAAAGGAGACAACAAAAAATGAAAAAGACCTTGGCAATGATTCTTGCGCTTGTGATGGTTCTGGCTTTGTCCGCAGCGGCATTTGCAGAGCCCTCCGGCAAAGTAATGCTGTATTCCTCCATGCAGGAAGCACAGCTGCAGGCGATTGAACAGGCATTCGAAGCAAAGTATCCTACTGTTGATATGGAATACTACTATGCCGGCGGCGGCAAGCTTGTCACCAAGATGACAACAGAAGCACAGGACGGCGGCCAGATTGCCAGTGACCTTGTGTGGCTGGGCGATCCTTCTGACTATGAAGCATTCAAGGCGAATGGCTGGCTGGAGCCCTATGTCTCTCCTGAGACGGATCATATCGCAAAAGAGTACATGGATCCCGATGGATATTACACGGCTGGCCGTCTGGTGACAATGGGTATTGCATGGTTTATCGGCGTTGAGGAAGAAGACGCACCGAAGACCTGGAATGACCTGCTTGACCCCAAATGGTACAACCAGATCATCATGACGGACCCGTCCCAGGCTTCCACCACGAAGTACTGGATGGCTGCTATGATGCAGTCCCCCAAGTATGGCCCGGATTACTTCCAGGCTTTGAAAGACAACGGCGTTGAGCTTGAGAGCGGAACCACTGCCACCCATAACCGTGTTGCTGATGCCTCCTACCAGGTCGGTATCTGCCTTGACTATGTCTCTGCAAACCTGATTGCAGAAGGCTCTCCCATGATGTTCCACTACACCACGGAAGATGTCATCACCATGACAAGCCCGGTCGCTCTGATCAAAGGCTGCGCCAATGAAGAAAACGGCAAACTGTTGATGGACTTCATCCTCTCCAAGGAAGGCCAGGAAGTTCTTGTTGCCAATAACCTGGTGTCTGTGCGTGATGATGTTGAGATGCAGGTAGACACTTCTGCCATCGCTGCCATCAACATGGAAGTTGATTACAACGACCTTGGCGAGAATCTGCAGACCTATCTGGATACCTTCAACAAAATCTTCGACAAGTAATCCTGCTTTGTCCGGGCATGCACCACCTTCCCGGTGGGCATGCCCGTTTTTCTTATCATATCATCATGACCTGAAGGAGAAGGATATGGCAAACGTAAAATTTGACAATATCACCGTCCGTTACGGGTCAAACACGGTTCTGGATAATTTTTCCCTCGAAGTGGAAAGCGGGAAAATTGTGTGCCTTGTGGGGCCAAGCGGATGCGGAAAAACAACCTTAGTCCGTGCCCTGCTCGGCCTGAATAAGCCTGAAACAGGCACAATCACCGTGGGAGACCGTATTTTGTTCGATGCAAAAAAACGCATCAATGTTCCCGCAGAAAAAAGAAATATCGGCATTGTCTTTCAGGACTATGCCGTTTGGCCCCACATGACTGTGGTGGAAAATGTTTCGTACCCGCTGAAAAAACAACGCCGCCCCAAAGAGGAAATCCGGGAAAGAGCCATGCGGGCTCTGGAGCAGGTGCATATGACGGAGTATGCAAACCACCTGCCGAACCAGCTTTCCGGCGGACAGCAGCAGCGCGTGGCGATTGCCAGAGCACTTGTTGTGGACAGTGACGTGCTGGTGATGGATGAGCCCATCACCAACCTGGATGCAAAGCTACGCGAAGAAATGCTTCTGGAAATCCGGATGATTCAGAAGCGCCTGAATGCTACCATTCTCTATATCACGCATGACCAGCAGTCTGCCCTGCAGCTCTGCGACAAGATGGCCATTATGCAGCTGGATGGAACCCTGTGCCAGTATGGCACGGATGAAGAGATCATTCTCCACCCGGCAAACCGGTTTACGTTTGAGTTTATCGGGGTTTCCAATTTCATTCCGGTGGTGAAAAACGGCAATTCGGTGGCGTTGGATTGCGGAGAGATGATTCCGTATGCCGATGCAATTCCCAAAGAAGTGGAAAACGGCGGGTTTGAGCTTGGCGTACGCCCGAATGATATTGTGTTCGATCCGGCATCACCGCTGAAAGCGAAAGTAGATTCCAGGGTGTTCCTGGGCAGCGAGTATAACTATTTTCTTTCCCTCGGTAAAAAACAGATCCGTGTCCAGCAGAGTATGCTGGATGCCCGCACGAAGGGCGTCGCGGAAGAGGGAGAAACCATCGGAATCCGGTTTCTGAACACCCGCTTCTATCCGGCACAGAAAGGAGGAGCAACGGCATGAAACAATACGGTGGCGTGAGCGCTGAGCTGGCTGCAGTTGACGGGCATAAGCGCCTGAATATGGACAAAGTGATGACGGTAGTCTGCTTTATCCTGCTTTTGATTATCGTGGTTATCCCGATTGTGATGATCATCTACAATGCCTTCTTCAACGAGGGCAAGCTCGAGGTGGACATGTTTGTCCAGCAGATCTCGGAAAAGAAAAATCTGGAAGCCATGTGGAACACCTTGAAGATTGCCGTGTTTGCCACAATCCTCGGCACCATCATGGGCGTTTTCTATGCCTGGCTTCTGGGCCGCAGCGATATTCCGGCGAAAGGGCTGATGAGGGCACTGTTCAACATCCCGTACATGTTCCCGCCGTTCCTCGGCGCTATGGCATGGGATATGATGTTCAACGGCCGCTCCGGTTACATCAACAAATGGCTGGTGAGCATTTTCCATCTGAAATCTATGCCCATTAATATCAACTCGGTGTGGGGCATTGTGTTCGTGGAAGTCAGCTATTACTTCCCGTTTGTGTTTATGCAGGTGGTCTCTGCTCTGGAGCGTATGGATCCGACGCTTGAAGAGTCAGCCCGTATTGCAGGAGCAAAACAGGGGCAGGTTATTCTGAAAATTACACTTCCTCTGGTAAAGCCGGCTATTTCCGCCGGTGCTCTGCTGATTCTGACAACCTCTTTGGCGCATTTCGGCGTCCCTTCGATTCTGGGATATGCAAAGGGCATTTATACACTTCCGACGCGTATTTATGCTGTGATCTATAACTCCGGCGGATCTTTTGACGGGATTCGTCAGGGGGCAGCGCTCTCCGTTATGTTGGTGGTTGTGGTTGCGCTTGCGCTTGTTTTACAGAATAAAATCCTCTCCTCCGGCAGCTATGATATTATCAAGGGCAAGTCTATGCGCCCCACTCTCATTAAACTGCGCGGAGCGAAAATCCCTCTGTTCCTTCTCGCAATTCTAACGCTGGTGCTGATCGTGATTGTACCGCTGGTCATGATCGTTCTGATTTCCTTCCTGAAAGCGTACGGTCTGCCGCTCACGTTCAAGAACTTTACCTTTGCCCAGTATCAGAAGGTGTTCTCCGCAAACGGCACCATCGCCGCTATCCGCAACTCCTTGTTTGTTTCCATCACGGCCGGTATTATCTGTATGTTCCTCGGCACGCTGGTTGCCTATGTCGTGCAGAAAATCAGGCCGAGAGGAAAGGGCGTTCTGGAAGTGATCTCCATGCTGCCATACGCGATCCCAGGCACGGTCTTGTCGATCGGTGTCATTTTGGCATGGAGCGGGCGCATTGCCGGCATCAACCTGTATAATACCATCTGGATTATTCTGGTGGCATATCTGGCCCGCTATCTTTCCTTCAGTATGAAAACCTCTTCCGCAGCTTTGCTGCAGGTGCATTCCTCTCTGGAAGAGGCAGCCCGTGTCTGCGGCGCATCCCATACGGAAAGCCTGGCGGATGTCACCCTGCCGCTGATTCGCCCTGCAATGGTGAGTGGCTTCTTCCTGATCTTCCTCCCGGCTATGCGTGAAGTCACGACTTCCATTTTGCTCTACGGTCCGTACACCAGAACCCTCGGTGTTCAGATTTACTCTCTGCGTGATGCCGGTATGATTCCGCAGGCTGCGGCACTGGCAACGGTTGCAATCGGCATTATCATTATCCTCAATACGATTGTCACCAAACTCACCAAAGACAGGAAGGGGGTTTGATCCATGGCAGACCAGATTGTGCTTGATCACGTTACAAAACGGTTCACTACCAAGACTCTGGGCGACATTGTCGCCGTGGATGATTTCAATCTCCGCGTGCATGAAGGAGAATGCTTCTCTTTTTTGGGCCCGTCGGGCTGTGGAAAATCGACAACCCTTCGTATGATTGCCGGCTTTGAGGATCTGACGGAAGGCGAAATTGAACTGTGCGGTAAGCTGGTTTCCAGCAAAAAGAAGAATCTGTATATTCCTCCGGAAGAGCGCGGCCTCGGCATGGTGTTCCAGGCATTTGCGGTCTGGCCGCATATGAATGTTTTCGAGAATGTGGCTTTCCCGCTGCGGATTCAGAAGCTGAATAAAACAGATATCACCAAACGGGTCAACGAAGCATTGCATCATACCAGCCTGACCGGGTTGGAAAATGTTTTCCCGGGAGATCTCTCCGGCGGTCAGCAGCAGCGTATTGCGCTGGCCCGTGCAATCGTAACCAACCCGAAGGTGATGCTTCTCGATGAGCCTCTTTCAAACCTCGATCCGAAACTCCGTGAGACGATGCGTTTTGAAATCAAAGCGCTCCAGAGAAAATTCAACTTTACCATTATTTTCGTCACGCATGACCAGTCGGAAGCAATGGCGATCTCTGACCGTATGATGGTTTGCGACATGGGTAAAATTATGCAGATCGATACCCCTGAAAATCTGTATAATAAACCGTGCAACCGGTTCGTGCACAACTTCCTCGGAGAGAGCACGTTTATCAATGTTGCTATCAAGGATGGCAAAGCGTACCCCAAAGGCCATATGGAACAGGCGCTGGATCTCCCTGTGCCGCAGGATGTTGCCTCCGAGATGGTTGTGGCTACCCGCCCCAACGAAATTGCACTGACAGGGCCGGGAGAAGGCGGATTCGCCAGCCACATTGAAAAACGTATTTTCCTCACAGACCGCACGGAGTATCTGGTGCCCGTCGGAGATCAGCTCCTGAAGGTGCAGACGCCTCACCGCATCACATTCTCCGAAGGAGAAAAATGCTTCGTTCATCTGGTGGAACCGATGTGGTATCCTGCCGATGATATGGCAGCCGATAAAGAGCGTGCGCGCCGCCAGTTATTCTAAAATCCACCAGTTATTCAAAAAAGAGCTCTGCAGATCAAACTGCGGAGTTCTTCTTTTAGTTGAGATTCATATAGAAAGAAAATAATGCAATTATAAAAGTAATTATTGCATTAAATTCTGCAATATGGTATGTTATATCTACACTATTTTCTTTTTCGGGGGGGGCATGCTATGTATATGGTTCGAAAAGTCTCTGCCTATCTTGAGCAATGGAAATACAGCAAATACAGAAAACCGCTGATTATCCAAGGGGCTCGTCAGGTTGGAAAGACGTATGCAATTCTGGAGTTCGGACGTACCCACTATGACAATGTAGCCTACTTCAATTTTCAAACGAGTGAAACGCTGGCAGCAACTTTTGAAGAGAGTATCAGTCCGGCTTATCTTCTGCCGATTTTGGCACATATCAGCAATCAGACGATTACAAAAGGGAATACGCTGATCGTTTTTGACGAAGTACAGTTGTGTGAACGGGCATTGACATCACTGAAGTATTTCTGCGAAGAAGCTCCAGAATATCATATTATAGCAGCAGGAAGTCTTCTTGGCGTAGCTGTAAACCGAGAGAAGCATGCTTTTCCGGTAGGAAAGGTAGATCGCTATACTATGTTTCCTATGGATATGGAAGAATTCCTGCTTGCATGCGGCGAGCAGGATCTCGTTCAACGAATTCATGTGTGTTTTGAAGAGAATACTCCCATGCCTGTTGCCTTACACGAAGCGGGATTAAGGCGTTATCGCCAATATCTGGCAGTAGGCGGTATGCCGGAAGCAGTGGCCAGATTCATTGACACACAGGATTATCTTCAGGTTCGTCATGTTCTTGATACAATCCAAATGGATTACCTCGATGATATGAGCAAGTATCAGGAGACGACGAATGAAATAAAGAAAACACGGCTGACTTATGGCACTGTTTCTGTCCAACTGTCAAAAAAGAATACCAGGTTTCAGTATAAGATCATAAAGACTGGGGCAAGGGCTGCAGAGTATGAAAATGCAATTGAATGGCTGGTATCTGCAAATCTGATCTCACGCGTCTATCGGTTGGAACAGATTATGAAACCGATGGAAAACTATAAGGATATTGATGACTTTAAGATTTACCTCTCCGATATGGGGATACTATGTGCACAAAAAGATATACGGGCAGAAGATATCTTCTTCATGGAGAAAGAACTTGTAGACTTTAAGGGCGGTATGACAGAAAACTATGTGAATACACAGTTTGCTGTTGCCGGTCTGAAACCATATTACTGGAGAAATGACAAGGGCACCAAAGAGGTAGATTTTATTATTTCTCTGAAAGGAAAACTGATTCCTGTTGAAGTAAAAAGTGGATCAAATGTTGCTGCAGCAAGCCTGAATGAATATCTGAAGCTATTTCATCCGAGCTATGCCATTCGGATATCTGAAAAAAACTTTGGCTTTGAAAATGGAATTCAATCTGTTCCACTTTATGCAGTATCCTGCATTCGGGATCAATAAAAACATTTGATTGTATCAAACTGTACCTTGGCAGACCGTGTGGGTATGATATCATATAGATAGGGGAGCAGACAGAGAAAAGAAATCATAATATGCAACTCTTGCCAAAAACGGGAATGTGCGCTATTCTATTTGCGCGGAGTGCGTTTATGATAGTAAAACAGTTTCAAGCGGTTGTCCACAGAGGTGAGCGGGAATTAGAATGACGACAGACAAAAACAACCATATTTATCTTCTGGATACCCGATGGCTGGAAGAGGAAGAGCTCTTTGCAGCGTGGCATCAAAAAATGCCCCCTGAGCGCCGACAGAAAACGGACAGATTCCGTTTCGCGAAAGATCAGCGCCTGTCACTCGGAGCGGGAATCCTGCTGCAGCATGCCCTTTCACAAGCCGGAATCGGAGAGAACACGTTGAGCTATGGCGAGAATGGGAAACCCTATCTCACCGGCAGGAGTGATCTCTGTTTCAATTTGAGCCATTCGGGGCAAGTTGCGGCCTGTGCGGTTTCCGACCGGCCTGTCGGGATTGACATTGAAGAAAAAAGGCATTTTGATGAAAAGCTGATTCAATACGTGTTTCTGGAGCCGGAGATTGCCTGGATCGAAACTCATTTTGAAGATGCTGACGTGGGCTATACAGCGCTGTGGACGATGAAGGAAAGCCTGATGAAGTATTGGGGAACGGGCATCAGCCTTGGACCGAAAAAAATCTGCATAGATCTGAACGAGCCCATTCGTGCCCGATGTGAGGAGTTTCCAAGCGAGAAGCTTTTTTTCACAAGGCATACGATTGGAGATTATCAACTGACGGTCTGCTCAGAATATAAAGATTTTTCAGGCGAGCCGGAATGGTTTATCCAAAAGGTGGAGAGACAATAGCAGGAATTATACAAATCATAAGGAGAGGCTGTATCACCGAAAAATGGCGATACAGCCTCTCATGATTTCATCAGGAAGAGAAGAGCAGCCGCAATTACGACTGGCACGGATACGGTGCCATCTTCACTGGGAGAAAATAATTCTGTCACAGTGCCTGCCAAAGCTCCGACCACCGCAATCAACCCAGCCTGCAGGGGCGGCATTTTCAACACGGTTACAAGCATGCCCAGACCGCAGCAGAAAGAAACCAGCAGCATAGCAGCACTGCCTTCCAATGACTTTTTGCCGTCAGTCAGCCTTGATTTTACTTTATGCTTTCCGAAGGGAATTCCGATCAGAGCAGCCGCGGCATCACCGGTTCCCCACATGAAGATTGCAACAGCAGCGAGTGCCGGTTGGCGGAAGATCCCCCAGCAAACGGCAGTGAGGAAAGCAAACATGAAGAAAAGCATCAGAAGGCTCTTCTTGATTTCGCCGGGTTCTTTTTCTACAAACAGATCGGGATACCAACTCTCATGTTCAACCGCCATGAGAAGCGGATAAATGATCAATGCAATCAATACAGAAGTCAAAGAAGCGGCCTGCCAGCTTTTTGCAGCCAGAATCATCAGGGAAATGCAGGTAAAAGCGATGATGTGTAGCAGTTTTCGGAAGATGAAGGACGGGATCTTTGTCAGAAAACGAATCGGCAGTGCGACCAGAACACAGGGAACAATATAAGCGATCAGAATACCAAAGCAGTGCAGAATATCTGTGAAAAGAGCGAACTGAGAAAGAAAACTCCAGTAGTTGAGAATCAGCATGGCTCCACCCAACACGGTCAGCACGGCACCTGTCACAAGGCCGACCGTCCGGCTCCTGACGCGGTTGGCAAACCGGGCAGAAATCAGGCTCGCAGCGGTTGCAACAATGATGCAGATCAGCATGACATTCCATTTTTCCAGCACAATTGCCGGGTGAATAAGAATATGGCTGACGGAGGCGATCAGCGCTGTAAAAGTCATAATAAAGGTGCTGGTGCCGACCGCTGTTTTCAGCTCCATCCCAAGGAAGGCAGTAAACACAATCAGCATCATCATGCCGCCTCCCGTGCCAACGAACCCGGTGCCGAACCCGATGGTCAACCCGAAAAAGAGGGAGATGGCAATGCCTTTCCCGTCCAGCTTTTCGCCTTTGGCTGCCTGATTCTTTCGGCTGGTATCGGGCTTTACCAGAAAGCGAATTCCAATAAAAAAAGTAAGGAACAGCGTGAATCCGCCCAGCACCACATTGCCGACGATGAACGCTACATAGCTGCCTACCGTGCACATGGCAAGGATGCAGACAAGCATGATCCACCCGCGCTTCAGATCGATGTTTTTATGTTTTGCATAGGTATAGGTGGTAACGGCAGATCCGAGAATGTCGGAGGCGAGGGCAATTGCCGTTGCCTGGTAAGCGCCTGTCTCTCCGGAGAAGGAGGGGCACAGCACAATCAGAATCGGCACCATGACAGTGGCGGCAGAAAGCCCTGCCAGGCCTGTGCCAACGCCTGCACCGAGAGCGGCAATGATATACCATAGATATTCCATATACTTTGTTTTCTCCTATCGTGGTTTTCAGCGTTCCGCAAGCCGATATTCTCTCGGTGTTTTCCCATATTTTTTCGCGAAAAGACGATAGAAAAAGCCCCGATTTTCATATCCTACGGCAAGCGCCACATCATCTACTCGGGTATCTGTTTCCAGCAGCAAACGCTTCGCCTCTTCCAGACGGATATTCTGGCGCAATTCACGGAAAGTATATCCGCTGAATTCTTTGATCAAACGATTGAAATAATCCCGATTGAAATAGTATTTCTTCTGCAGAGACTCAATTGTAGTGTTTCTGCAGTCTTTTTTGATGTCTGCAGTGATTTCATCAAAAAGAAGCTTCCGCATATTAGCCTGTGAATATTCGGGAAGATCAAAGTGATACTCCAGAGCGAGATGATAAATCAACCGGATGATATTTCCGCGGATGATGTGAGTCGATCCCGGTTGAGTGTTGGCAATTTCTCTGCATATTTCGAGGAGAGCTTGTTCAGCCTGGAAGTAACCTCCGGCACGAACCTGTGTTTTGGGAGTTCCATGAATATGTGTATAATCGGATTTGTGTTCAACAAGAAGATCAGCGATGAAGTTTTTGTAAGGGGAATGAATGCTGTTTCGAAATAATTGGATAAAAAGCGTATTCGGAATAGACAGGAAAAGAATACAGCTATCCCGAGCGGGGAGATAGTCAAAATGCGGAATCCCCTGATTAATCAGAACAACTTCGTGCTGCTGAAAGTGATAGGTCTCGCCCGCTATATTTTGTGAAATAGAGCCCTGAATCACGTACAGAATCTCAATATCCTCATGCTGATGAGTCCCTGTAGCTTTGCCGGGGACAAATGGTGTAGTGACTTGTTCCGGCTGTTGGTTTTGGACCACATGGTAGACAGACAGACCCTCTCCTGTGCTGTCCCAGAGAATAAAGGAAGGGCCAGCTTCAGCATGGCGGTAAAAACCGGTAGCTGAGGCTTTCACCGTGATACATTCAGAAAAATGTGCATTTTGAAATACATAGGGTAAAAGTGGGCTGCTCATCTACTTATCACGCTCCCTCCGACTATTATACAAGATGGTACTTTCACTTTCAAGTCGTATAAGGATAGTTTTTTCTGGTAAATAATTATCTCGAACATTTTTATAAGGGCGTTAATTTGATAAGCTTGTCACATCCGATGGTTGAATCGGGAAATAAAGGAGGAGTCATTATGAAATTGAAAAAGATCAGCCGAGGGTTTGCTGCATTTTTCGTCTTGATTTATATAGCAATGCTCGCGCTGACCAGTCTCGCTTTTGAAGCACAGGCAGATGTCAACCAGATGCTCGGAACCGCGTCCTACAAGATCGTGGACACGGGAGACGGAACGGAAGACACCCAGTATTTTAAAAAGAAAACCCGTTCGATTGATGCGTTTATGGATCAGAAACTGGCACTTGTGGAGGAAATCGTTGGAGAAGGAATTGTCCTGTTAAAAAACGATGGAGCATTGCCACTTGCTTCCAATGCAAAAGTTACCACGCTTGGAAAAGCAAGCACGGCCCTTGTTTACGGCGGTTCATCCGGTAATGCTGCAATCGGAAACCCCGGAAACAGCGAAATCAACTGGACTCTGAAGCGTGGGTTGGAGAATGCTGGACTGCAGGTAAACCCATCTGTGTGGGCATTCTATGAATCACAGGGGCTTAGCTATACAGCAGAACCATCTGCAGAACCGGATCCCTCAGGGATACCCACAGAAGATGAAGAAAAATATAAGGATGCAGCAATTGTCGTCTTCTCCCGGGTAACCGGAGAAGGCGGAGACGCTGCAGAAGGATATTATGAGCTGACAGAGACAGAGCTTGCTCTTGTAAAACATGCAGAAGAAATCTCGGAGAACGTTATTGTTGTCATCAACTCTCCGTCTGCTGTTGCAATTCATCCGTTGGTAGAAGATGAATCAGTCAGAGCAATTTTGCAAGTCGGCGGTCTTGGAGCACGCGGAACGAAAGCTCTGGGCAGCGTATTGACCGGTGCTGTGAATCCATCCGGCAAACTGACGGACATTTATGCAGCAGACTCCCGATCCTCAGCCGCTTATCAGATGGCAGGAACAAAGGAATATGCCAATGCGGCAGAAATCCTGGCAGCTGCCGATGCTGCTCTTGGAATCGGTGCAGGCGGTACAAAATATACTCTTTTCTCTGAAGGAATCTATGTTGGGTATAAATACTATGAAACCCGATACGAAGATTCCGTGATGAAGCAGGGAAATGCAGACGGGAAAGCGGGAGCGTTTCTCTCATCCGACGGATGGAATTATGCGGACGAGGTTGACTATTCCTTCGGATACGGCCTCAGCTACACTTCTTTTACGCAGGAACTTCAGGATGTTTCCGTAGAAGACGGTGTGATCACTGCCACCGTCAAGGTGACGAACACAGGCAACCTCCCCGGGAAAGAAGTAGTGGAGCTCTATGTCCAGAGCCCTTATACAGAATATGATCGGCAGAATGGTGTGGAAAAATCAGCAATTCAATTGGTAACTTTTGAGAAAACCGGCCTTCTTGAACCGGGTGCTGAAGAAACACTGACGCTGAAGATGGATGCATATAACATTGCAAGTTATGATGCAAAGGCGGCAAAAACATGGATTCTGGAAGATGGCACCTATTATTTCGCAGTTGGAAACGGAGCACATGAAGCGCTGAACAATATCCTTTCTGCAAAAGGGAAAACCTCCACTGACGGTATGACAGCGAATGGGGATGCTTCTCTCACAAAAACATGGGAGAACCCGGCATTTACAACGCTTTCCAACCCTACCTTTACGGAAAACGGTTTTACCACAGAAAATGGCCTTTTCCATAACAATACCGGAGCAGAGATTACCAATCGGCTTGGGGATGCAGATCCCAATACTCTCCTGGGTGATCATACGGTAACTTATCTGACTCGCTCCGATTGGGATGGCAGCTGGTCTTCCGGCATTCAGGCACTCACAGCAAATAAGACGATGATAGACCATATTACGTTCGCTTCGCTTTATGAAAAGGGAGCACCTGTCGGTGATATGTATCACTACGGTGTGGAAGGTTCCATGAGCGCGATTATGGCAATGGGAAAGAGCTATGATGATCCTGTCTGGGATGAATTGCTTGATCAGATGATACCGGAAGAAATGATAGCAACTGTTGGGAAGAACTTCGGCGCAATAGACCCAATCCTTGCCATTTCATTCCCCGGCACAAGCGATAATGACGGGGTTGGCTCCGGCCCGGCTACAAACTATTCCAGCGAATATGATCAGGGATCCACTGTTTTCGAAGGAATTGCCAGATACAGCACCATTGACCCGAGAATGTATCCCTCCGAATCCGTTCAGGCTGCAACTTTCAATCAGCAGCTCTCTTATCGGACAGGAGAGATGATGAGTGAGGACTGTTATTATGCAGGGCTCACCAGCCTTTGGGGCCCCGGCCTCAACCTTCATCGGCATCCGTATGCAGGCCGCAATTTTGAGTATTACTCGGAAGACAGCATGATGACCTATATCACCGGTGCCCAGATTACTGCAGGGTTGCAGTCCAACGGTGTTATTGCCGGCCCGAAACACTTCTGCTTCAATGATCAGGAGACCGATCGATACGGGTTTGCAGTCTATGTGAATGAGCAGGCAACAAGAGAAAACTCACTCCGTGGTTTCGAAGGGGCAGTTGCCGTGGCAAAAGCAAAGAATATTATGACCTCCCTGAACCGTATTGGACCGGATTGGGTAGGAGAGAGCGATGAGCTGCAAAATGGTATTCTGCGTGAAGAATGGGGATTTGACGGCTATACAATCACTGATAACGCGCTGGAACCCTATATGTGTGGGCGTTCCATTGCTTACGGCAATGATAAGCTCATGCTGCTCCCCGGCAACAGCCGCTCGGATGAACTCAACAAGACAGCACTCCTAAATGATGTTAATCTGTTTTCGGCAGTCCGCGAGGCATGCCATAGAATCCTGTATACCTTTGTGAACAGCAAAGCAATGAATGGTATTTCCTCCTCAATTGAGGTTGTGCCAGTAAATCCGTGGTGGAAGACCGCCCTGATTGACGCAGATATTATTTTCGGATGCCTCGCTGCACTGTGTATTGTCGGCATGCTTACCGGTGAGAATAAACTGAAAAAGGAGGGCAAATAACAATGGCAAAGCTTTTAAAGGGCAAGAAAATTGGTGCTTATTTTAACCTGGTTGCTGCAGTATTTGCCATAGTGGCATTGATTGGCTATGCCTTTGCCGGACAGGACAGCTATGGGTTTGTCCCAATGGTTGTAATTCTGCTGGCACTGGGCGTGATCTCAGCTCTGATTTTTACATGGCACGATTTTTACGGATTTGGCCCTGTCGTTACAATGGCTTTCTTTGCCGCCGGATTTGGGGTGTTTCTGAATTCCAGATTTATGTATTATTCTCATCAATACTATAAAATCGCATCTGACCCGATTTCAGCGGCAATGATCGTAACCACAATCGGCATGATCGGAATGCTCCTGTTTGAATTGATTTCAGCCTTTATGAGCTGGGAAGAAAAGAGGTAAAACAGATGAAAAAATTATCTCTGAGAAACAAGATTCTGGCGGTCATTGCGTTGCTCCTCTGCATTGTCATGATCGGCGCAACAGTCCAGCTGATTACAACGGTTACGAGTGCCAATAAAAGTTCAGCAGGAGAAGATCTCTCTGATTTTGATGTGGTGTTTTCCGGGAAAATCAATCTGCTTGAGGAAGACTATGATGTGCTCCTGAAAGGAAAAGCCGGGGCATTTACCGTAGATGCCAATAATATGAAGGCCATCATGGACGGAACCTATACTTTCACCGATGGCCAGGGATGGACATTTGTTTTCAATGACAATCTGGGCTTTAATGTGCGGTCACAGTATCATGAGACGGATAAGGCACATGAGTTCATCTATCCGCTGGATCTTGGCTCCCGTGGAGCAGGAAATATCCTGCTGGTAAAGGAAGATAAATCCTTTAAAACACCGGAAGAACCCTGGGTGGAAATCCCGACCTTTACCGGGACGGCAGATCTTGGTGTAATTGCTGCGGAAATGAGATTGATCTGCAAAGCGGACGACAGTTTTGACTTCTTCAGCACCAACTTCGGCCAGTATATTCCGGCTCTGAATGGAACATATGAGTTTGTTGATGGGACGTATCTCTTCCATGTGGAAGGAGAAGAGTATACTGCAGAACAGAAAGACGGCCTTTATACAGTGGCACTCCCGGTATCTCTTCCGGTGATGGGTGTAACAGACTTGCCGACCGAGATGACGCAGGACGTTCTCAGCATAGGCTGAAACACTTGAAAACGTTCGGGTTCCATATAAGAAAAGACAAAAGGATTATTTCATCAAAAAGAATAGAGGCTGCATCCGGATAGCGGTGCAGTCTCTGTTGTTTTATATAACGGTGTTCTGTTATTCAGATGATGCCGGATAAACTCACTGGCATTGGATGATTCCTTTTGCATCAGGGTCGTCCATGATGATCTCCTTTGTGTCGAACTCACAATTGGTAAACGTGGAGTCTGTGATATACTGGAAGGAATATTTGCCTTTCAGCTGCCGTAAAGGGCGCGTTCTTCGTCAAAGGATTTGTTTTCAAAGAGTGTCATTTACTGGGTTCCCTGTGCTTTCTTATGCATTCTGCCCCATGGCACGGGCTTCTTCCAGCGCGGGATGATCCGGGTTCTCACCGGCAGCGGTTACACCGCCCATAAAGACCGTTCCGGCCAGGCGGGCGCGTTCAAAACAATCGATCCAGCCTTCCACTCCGCTGACAGCACGTTCGGGAACGTAGCTTTCGTCCTCTGCGGCAGAGGTCAGAAGATAAACGTCTGTAAACGCATAATCGCTGGGGAAGAGCGGATTGAGGCGATCCAGCAGCGTCTTGAGCTGGCCGGACATCTCATAATAGTAAATGGGTGTGGCAAAAACCAGCACATCGGCAGTCAAAGCTTTTTGGCAGATCTCGTCTGCATCATCGCGGATCACGCAGCGCTGCTTTTCCTGGCAGACAAAACAACCGCGGCAGAAATTGATGGTTTTTCCGCGCAGCGATACAAAATCCACTTCATTTCCTGCAGCTTTTGCACCTTCTGCAAAAGCGAGGGCAAGGGCTTCGGAATTGCTGTTTTTCCGAGGGCTGGTTGAGACAATCAGAATCTTTTTCATAAAGTTCTCCTTCGTGTTTTCATAGCGCACATTATAAACCAGAATATCTTTATCGTGCAATACCAATTTAAAAATGAGAGGATTGTTTTGGCGGTAGAAAAATAGAGCGGTACATGGTATAATACAATGAACTGCAATCAGAAAGGAATTATCATTCAATGCATACAATTAAAAAAATCGCAGTGTTCCTGCTTGCTTTTTCAATGGTCCTCGCTCTCTGCGGATGCGGAAAGAGTCAGAGCGCACCAACCTCCGCATCATCTCCAACAGCAGGAGAAGCCTCTGTTCAGCCTTTTACACAGGTTCGGCATGCTGAGATCACAGTGAAGGATTACGGCACCATCAAGCTGGAGCTGGATGAAGGCACGGCACCCATCACCGTGGAAAACTTTATCAGCCTTGCGAAGGCCGGATTTTATGACGGATTGACCTTTCACCGCATTATGGATGGTTTTATGATTCAGGGCGGTGATCCTCTTGGCAACGGAACCGGCGGCTCGAAAGACAACATCAAGGGCGAATTCTCATCCAACGGGGTGAATAACCCGATCAGCCATGTCAAGGGTGTGATCTCCATGGCCAGAGCAAATGACCCGAACAGCGCAAGCTCCCAGTTTTTCATCACCGTAGCGGATTCCACCTTCCTCGACGGGAGCTATGCAGCCTTCGGGCGTGTGACCGAGGGGATGGAAGTTGCAGAGAAGATTGCCAAAGATGCAAAACCCATAGACAATAACGGTACCATTCCTGCCGCTCAGCAGCCTGTGATTGAGACAATCATCATCACGGATTGAGCGGAATAATCGGTCTGATTCTTCACAAGAATACGATTCCGGGGAAACAAAAATAGATAGAAAGCAGCAAGATGGCGCCGAGATTCTCGACGCCATTTTGCATTGAACAGATAGATTCACTTATGATGCCTGCTGCCGGCGGAAGCGGCGGTAAATCAGCCAGGAGAGGAAAGCCACCAGCACATCGCTGATGAACTGTGACCATACAATCCCATACATTCCGAACAGCGCGTTGAGGAGAAACAGCATGGGGATATTTACCAGAGCCCAGCGCATCACAGCAAGGAAAAGCGCATAATTCCCATGGCCTACCGCCTGGAAGAAATGCACATAAATAAAGCTCAGGAACATCACAATGGTTGCAATGGCACGGATGCGAAGGAAGGTGGAGCCCAGGGCAACCGTCTGGGCATCTCCGATAATGGTGCGGATCAGCACCGGCGCGAATATCTCATACAGAAGAATGCTGACCACACCGATGATTGTTCCGATCCGTCGTGTGAGGGAAAGAAAGGTCTCCATCCGTTCCAGATTGCCGGCAGAATAATTATAGGCGGCGAGAGGCACCATACCAAGGCACAACCCAACCCCGATGTTCAGAGGCAGCCGCTCTGCCTTGAGCACAATTCCAATAGCAGCGAGGGCGATATCGCTGTAAGCGGACATCAGCCTGTCGATCACAATATAGTCCAGATCAAAAAGAAACGGCCCGACGGCTGCAGGCAGTCCCACTGCGAAGAAGGATTTGATCTCCTCCTTTCCCGGCAGCCCGTTTCGCGGCGAGAGATCCAGCACCGGGCTTTTGATGCGGAAGATCACCACCAGAAAGTAAGTGAAGACTACATAGTTGGACAATGCCGTGGCAATGCCCGCACCGAGAATTTCTTTTCCCTTCGGGAGCAGCACAAACATGAAAAGCGGGTCAAGGATGATGTTCAGCATCCCGCCCATCGAAACGCCGAACCCTGCCTGCTTTGCGTGCCCAGTGTTGCGCAGAAGATTGCCCATCGTCATGGAAAGAATCGTGGGCACAGCGCCGATGCAGATGACGCACGTTGCATATTGCCGGGCAAAGGGATAGGTTTCACTGCTTGCCCCGAGGGTTGTCAGAAGCGGGTGCATCAACACAAGTGTCCCGAGAGAGAAGACGCATCCGGCCAGCAGCGAAAAGAAAAAGCTGAAAGCCGTAACTTTTTGCGCGTCTTCCATGCGGTTCCTCCCGAGCAGGCGGGCAATCAAGGTTCCTCCGCCTGTGCCTGCAATGTTGGCAAATGCAATGGAAACGTTGAAAATAGGCAAAATCAACGATGCCCCGGCCACCATATACGGGTTGTTCGTTTTCCCGAGGAAAAAGGTGTCAGCAATATTGTAGATGAGAATGATCAGCTGCGAAATCACCGTGGGGATTGCCATGACGGAGAGCGCCTTCAGCGGGGGCGTTTCCTCAAACAGTATTTTGTTATTTAGCCGTTCCTGATCCAACGTTTTCATTCCTTTTCAATTCGGTAGAATCCTTTTTTCCTGTTGCAGTATTATACCGGTAACCCGGGTGAAAAAGCAAGAAGGAAGTTCCGGTTCTCTTCCGGGGAACAAAAAATTTTCTTCAATACCGAACAGGCGAACACGAAGAAAGCAATCGCCTGTATTTTTCATTGTAAACTCTTTGACGGCGCAGGAAAATCGGTGTAAGATAAAGGTATCGTAAAATCGGAGGTGCGCAGTGAAGCTTGCTATCGTGGAGGACGAGGAAAAAAGTGTCGAACTGCTGCTGGATTATATCAGAAAGTTTGAAAGGGAAAAGGGCGTCAATCTGGAGGCAGTCTGCTTCCGGGATGGGTTGAGCTTCCTCGATCACTATCAGGCGGACTTTGACATTGTTTTTATGGACATTGAAATGCCGCATCTCGACGGAATGACTGCAGCCGGAAAACTGCGGGAACTCGATGAAAACGTATGCCTGATCTTCGTGACCAATCTTGCAAGCTATGCAATCAAAGGCTATGAGGTAGATGCTATGGACTTTATCGTAAAACCTGTGCGCTACTTCAGTTTTTCCCTGAAATTGGAGCGGGCAATGAAAATCTGTATGCGCAGAAAGAAAACAGAGCTTGTCCTCCCGGCAGAAGAAAACCGCAGACGCCTCAATCTTCAGGATATTACTTACATCGAAGTAAAAGGACATACACTCATTTATCATACGGTTTCAGAGAATACGTTCTCCGTACGAGGCACCCTTTCCGCAGAGGAAAATAAATTATCGGAAAAAGGTTTTGCACGATGTTCCAATTCGTTTCTCGTGAATATGGATCGGGTTACCTCCGTCTCAAAAAGCAGCCTTATGGTTGGGAATGAGGAATTGCCGATCAGCCGCACCCAGAGGGTGGACTTTATGCGTGCACTGGCCGACCATGTGGGGAATCGCTGAGATGAACGTATTTTTCAGAATCTTCACGGATTTCCCTTTTGGCATTATGCTGGCAGAATTGCTTTTTGCCCGTTACAGTAAAAGGAAGAGCTTTTTTTGGCTCAGAGTGTTGACGGCAGTTCCTTTCTGTGTGGTTTATGCGCTTATTGCAAATCACTACGGAACGGATTCTACCGGTTTTATCCTGTTGGATAAGCTGCTCATTCTGTTGATTATGGCATTGACCGGTGCTTGGGTTTGGTTTTGCGTTGACTGTGATAGTACGGAATATCTGTTCTGTATTCTCGCTGCCTATGCAGTGCAGCACTTTCATCATAATCTCACGGTTAATCTGGAGATTCTGTGTGAAACCTGGATGAAAACCCCTTTCAAACCATGGGAAAGCGCTGCTCTTTCCATTGCCCTGATGGTTCTCACATATTACGCCGCAAACCGATTTCTGGTAAGACGATTGAAGGATGCGGATATTTCCCGCGTTGATCGGCCTAGAATGCTGGTGAATGGGCTGTTCTTCCTCCTGATGACGGTGTTCTTTATCCCGGATCTTCCGGAAACTTTCTCCATGACGCGGCTTCTCAACTTCCTGTACTATCTTGCAGCCGATGCCCTTGTGCTTTTTGTGCTGTTCGGCCTCTTAAAAGAGAGCCGCCAGTCGAGAGAGCTGGATATTCTGGAGCAGCTTCTCCGTGCCGAAGATCATCAGCGCGCCATCACGACCGAAACTATTGAACTCATCAACATGAAATGCCACGATCTCAAGCACCAGATTTCACTGCTTCGTCAGGGTGGAAATGATGCCTATGTGCAGGAAGTTGAAAATGCCGTGCAGATCTATGACAGTTCCGTAAAAACCGGTTGTGAAACGCTGGATATTATTCTGATGGAAAAACTGCTTTTATGTGACAAGCATGGCATTCAGCTCACCTGCATCGCCGATGGAGCCAGCCTGAATTTTATGGCTTCGTCGGACATCTATTCGCTGTTCGGCAATGCACTCGACAATGCCATTGAGAGCGTCTTGAAGGAAGAGGATGAGGAGAAGCGAGTCATCAGCTTCAGCGTTGCCGGCAAAGGGCAGTTTCTGGTGATCCGAATCGAAAATTACGTCACAGATCCGCCCATGTTGGAAGAGGAAATGCCCGTAACAACAAAAGCGGACAAAAGATATCACGGCTTCGGTCTGATGAGTATCCGGCATATCGTCAACAAATACGGCGGGGAACTATCCATCAGCGTTGAAGCGCACATGTTTGTGCTGAACATTCTGATTCCTCTGAATGAATCCAAAATCCCGTGCTGAATGCATGGGATTTTGTGTAAGTTACGCCAAAATTTGAAAGATAGGACAGAAAACACACATATTTCTGCTGATCTGGTATAATTCTTCCACCTGATTTTTACCAAACGGGAGGAATTACCGGAATGAAACGAGGATTATGTGTGCTTTTGGCGTGCCTTCTCCTGATGACAGGCCTGCCTGCATGGGCGGAGGGAACCATGGAAACCCGCATCACGGGGTTGGAGACAAACGGGCTGGTAAACCCAATGGGGATTGATGCATCTGAGATTGCCTTTGACTGGAGAATGGAGTCTGATCGAATCGGAGCACGACAGACAGCTTATCAGATTGTTGTGAAAGACGAAGCCGGCACGGTCACCTGGGACAGCGGGGAAGTGCAGAGCGACTGCTCTATCGGCATTGTCTACGAAGGTGAGCCGCTGTCAGCGCAGAGTATTTATACATGGACTGTAACAGTTACGGATGAGACAGGCGCACGTTCCGCCTCAGAGCCGACAAGCTTTGAAACCGGCCTCCTGTCCGCCTCTCTCGATGCATGGAACGGCGCAACCTGGATCGGTGCGGATGCCTACCCCCTGGATGCCGCGAGTGCCGCAGTGTTTGATCTTTCCATGACAATGCAGCTTACCGAGGAAAGCCCGCGCGCAGGAATCATACTTGGAGCGGGAGATTTTCGCCTTGCAAACCGTGTTTACAATATCTGGGGCAGCGAAACGGAAAACAGCTACTTCAATATCGAGATTGATGCATCCGAACCGGCAAACCCGCTGCTGAAGCTTTATGCCGTGGGGATGCCTGCAGCGCTCCAGAAGCCAACGGATGACGCTAAAGTGCAGGTAACGGAAAACGATCCCTCCGAGCCGGATTTCATCTTTGAACTTGCGGAAGTTCTGCAGTCCGATGCGGTGTTCCAACCCATCACACTGCGTGTTGAAACGGCCGAGGAGGGCACCAGCAACCTTCACATTCAGGTAAACGGTGCAGACGCCCTTGGCAAAAATAAGATTGTTACCTTGAATCCGCTTGGCGGAGACATTTCATATAACTCCTATCCGAATCTGAACGGAATCGGATTTGCTGTGCCGGAAGGCGGCAGCGTTGTCTTTACCGATGTTCAGGTCAAGAATCCCGGTCAGTTTTCCGATGATGTGCTCCTGTTCGGCAAAGATACGGGAGCAACCTATGCTATCTTTGAAGGGCTTGACGGTGTATCGGTGGACGGCGGCAACATCACTGTCAACGGTGGGACGATTGCCTGGGCAGATCCTTCCTGGGGCAGCATGCCTCTTCTGCAAGGCGGCTTCACGCTGCAGGATCAGGAAGTTGCCCGTGCTCGCCTTTATGTGAGCGCAGAAGGCCTGTATGAGCTGTCGCTCAACGGGCAGAGTGTGAGTGACACCTGGTTCAATCCCGGCGACGAGGAATACCGTGTGAGGATGCCGTATCAGACCTATGATGTGACGGAACTTCTCACGTCGGGGGACAATGTCCTCTGTGCTCAGCTGGCAGAAGGCTGGTGGACAGGCCAGACAAGCTATTATGCCTATAACTATAATTTCTACGGTTCCCGCGAAGCGCTGCTGGCAAAACTGGATGTGACATATGCTGACGGAAGCAAGCAGACTGTAGTCACCGATCCTTCAACCTGGAAAGTCAGTGTGGATGGCCCGGTTCGTTATGCATCTTTGTATCATGGCGAGCGCTATGATGCCCGGCGTACCTTGGATGCTCTCACCTGGCAGGATGCTGTTGAGATTCCGCAGACCTGGAATTTCTCTCTTGTTACGCGGGATGACACACCTGCTCATGTAGTCCGTACCCGCACGGCAGTGGAGCTGGTAGGTGAATCAAAAGAGGGCTCCGGAACATATATCTATGATATGGGTGAAAATGTCATCGGAGTGCCGAGCATTGAAATTCCCAACACTTATGTCGATCCGGGAGAGACTGTTACCGTGCGTTATGCCGAGATCCTCTATCCGGAACTTGAAGAATATTGCAATGCCGGTATTGACGGGATGATGATGGTGGAAAACCTGCGTGCCGCCCTTGTCACCGATTTTTACACGGCAGGAGAGAACGGAGTTCTTGTTGAACCACATTTCACCTTCCATGGGTATCGTTATGTGGAAATCGGGGGCTTGAAAGAAGCCCTTCCGGTAGAAAATGTTCGGATGCTGGTGCTCTCCTCCATAGAAAATACCGCAACCTATGAGAGCTCCAATGCGCTGGTAAACCGGCTCTTTGCCAATGTGCAAAACTCCCAGACCAGTAATTTCCTCTCCATCCCGACCGACTGTCCGCAGCGTAACGAACGTCTCGGGTGGACGGGTGATGCGCAGGTGTTTTCTACAGCAGCATCCTATAATGCTGATGTTTATAATTTCTATCGCAACTGGATGCGTACCTTTGCCACTGAACAGGGAGAGGACGGGGCGCTTCCCACCTATGCACCCTGCTACGGTGCTTTCGGTAATTCTTCTTCGGGCCCGCTGACCGGCATTTCCTGGGAGGGGACGATTGCTCTCGTGCCGTATTACCTGTACCGGCAGACAGGGCGCACGGAAATGATCCGGGATAACTTTGATGCCATGCTCCGCTACATGGATTTTCTGGCGGCGACACCCATGAAGAATTCTCAGTATCTCACCGGGAAGACCGGCCCGTTGGCTGACTGGCTCTCTCTGGAAATGACCAATAACGCTCTTGTAAACAACGCTGTTTACATCTATCTGATGGATATCATCCAGGAGATGGCAGAGGTGATCGGAGAAGAGGAGGTCGCTGCGGCCTATGCAGAGCGTTATGAGCTGACCAAGGCGGAATGGAATGCAACCTATGTAACGCCGGAAACCGGCCTGATCGGGAAACCGGGCAAGGATACCCAGACCGGATATGCAACCCCGCTTCGTTTCGGCGTGATTTCGGAGGAGAATCTTGCAGCGAGTGTTGAGCACCTGCTTGATACCGTCGCCCGTGCCAACTATACGTTGACTACCGGTTTTTCCGGAACGCCGAACCTTCTGCCGGTGCTTACCGGGTACGGATATACGGAGGAGGCCTACAAACTCTTTGAGCAGACGGATTATGCTTCCTGGCTCTATCCGGTGACGCAGGGTGCGACTTCTGTGTGGGAACGTTGGAATTCCTACACGGTAGAGGGCGGCTTTAACGGCAATAACTCGATGAACTCCTTTAATCACTTCTCTCTCGGTGCTGTTACGGAATGGATGATGGCCTACCAGCTTGGGATTGCTCCGGGAACGGAAGCCGGCTATCACTCCTTTATTCTTCAGCCAACAGTGGGAGGCAGCTTCACAAGTGCAAAAGGCAGCTTTGAGTCTGATTACGGCACAATCGAAAGCGGCTGGACGGCGGAAGCCGGGGTGATTACCGGTTATCATGCGGTGGTTCCGGCAAATACCGGCGCAACGCTCTATCTGCCCATTGATGAGGCAAAGGCACAGTCGGCTGCATTGCCCGAAGGAATGCTCTATCAGGGGATGGAGCTTCATAACGGGCGGGAATGTGCTGTGTTTACTCTGCAGTCCGGCAGCTATGATATTACCCTCGGATAAAAAGAAGGAAATATTGTCAAAAAAAGGATGCCACGATTCGTGACATCCTTTTCATTTCCTCCGGATTTCTTTATGCTACGGTTTCAAACTGGCTGTTGTACAGTTCCGCATAGAAGCCGTTTTGAGCCAGAAGCTGTTCATGGTTTCCCTGTTCCACAATATCTCCATCCCGCAGAACAAGAATCATGTCTGCATTCCGGATGGTGGAGAGGCGATGGGCAATCACAAAGCTGGTGCGATGTTCCGTCATCCGATCCATCGCCTGCTGGGTGATCAGCTCGGTGCGGGTATCGACCGAAGAAGTGGCTTCATCCAGAATCAGCATGGGGCTGTTCTGAATCATGGCGCGTGCAATCGTCATCAGCTGTTTCTGCCCGGCTGAAATGGCTGTATTGTCGTTGAGAACCGTATCGTAACCTTCCGGAAGGGCTTTGATGAAGGAGTGAATACCGCACGCTTTGCAGGCAGCTTTCATTTGTTCATCGGTTACATGCTCAGTGTTGTACAGGAGGTTTTCCCGCACGGTGCCTTCAAAAAGCCAGGTGTCCTGCAGCACCATGCCGAACCGGTCGTGCACTTCGCTGCGTTTCATATCTTTGATGTTGATCCCGTCAATCAGGATATCTCCGCCGGTGGTCTCATAAAACCGCATAAGAAGATTAACTAAAGTTGTTTTACCCGCTCCCGTGGGCCCGCAAATGGCGACTTTCTGTCCGGGGTAAACATGAGCGGAGAAGTCGTGGATGATGGTTTCTTCCGGTTTATCCGGATAAGCGAATGTTACATGCCTGAACTCCACTTCACCGCGCACCTGGGCCGGAGCGACTGCTTTGCCGGATTCTTCCTCCAGCTCTTCTTCACCCAGAAATTCAAACACGCGCTCTGCCGCCGCTGCAGCCGATTGGATATTGGTCATGGCTTGGCCGATCTGCTGCACCGGGCTTTGAAATTGACGGACGTAAATCATAAAAGCGGTAATGACGCCAAACGAGATGGTGCCTCTCATCGCAAGCGCTGCACCCACCACGCAAACGGCTACATAGCCGAAATTGCCGATAAAACCCATCAGAGGCTGCATCAGGCCGCCAAGAAACTGGGACTTGAAGTTGGATTCCTTTACCGCACGGTTCAGCACGTCAAATTCGTCCTTCACTTTCTGATCCGCATTGGTAATGCGGATGACATCGTGCCCGGTATACATCTCTTCGATATAGCCGTTCAGGTTTCCGAGATTTTTCTGGCGGGCAACAAAATACTTCTGGGATGATTTTACGATGATCATCATCAGCAGAAAAGCCAGAAAAGTGGAAAAAACGGAAGTAGCAGCCATGACCCAGTTGGTAATCACCATCATGATCAGGCACCCGATAAACTGCGCTGTGGAGGAGACAATGGATGCCAGGGAATTGGAAAGGGAAGCGCTGACGGTATCCACATCATTGGTGACGCGGGAGAGCACATCCCCGTGTTCATGGAAGTTGAAATAGCTCAGTTGGAGCCGATTGATCTTTTCCACAATGTCCTTGCGCATCCGTTTTGACGTCCGCTGGTTGAACCCCGCCATCAGATAGTGCTGCAGGAAGGTGAACAGTGCGCTGAAACCGAAAAGCCCCATCAGCAAAAGCCCGATGCGGGCAATCGCTGCCATGTCAATGCCGGTGCTGAGCCCTGTAGCAATCAGGTCGGTGATCCGGCTGATCTGTCTGGGGCCGAGGATGCCCAAAATCGCGCCTCCCGCGGACAGAATCAGCGCAATGACGATGATCGGCATGTCCCTTCTGCAGTAACGCAGGAGATCGGACATGGCTTTTTTCATATTATGCGGCTTTTCTGCCACACGGCCGGGGCCGCGCCGGGGGCCGCCTCTGTGTTCTGCCATTTCAGCCCACCTCCAATTCCGCCTGGGAAAGCTGTGAGAGTGCGATCTCCCGATAGACGCTGCAGGTTTTCATCAGTTCTTCATGCGTCCCGATCCCGACGGCTTTTCCCTCTTCCAGAACGACAATCCGGTCTGCATGTTTTACCGTTCCGATTCTCTGGGCGACGATCAGGCAGGTGGTACCTTTCAGGTCGGTGGCAAGCCGTTTCCGCAAAGCGGCATCGGTGCGAAAGTCAAGTGCGGAAAAAGAATCGTCAAAAATCAGAATTTCCGGTTTGCGGGCAATGGTGCGGGCGATTGCCAGGCGCTGCTTCTGCCCGCCGGACAGATTGGCGCCGCCCTGCGCAATTCTGGCCTGCCGTTTCTCCGGGAGGTTCTCTACAAAGTCTGATGCCTGCGCGATGTCCAGCGCAGCTTCCTGATCACTCTGCGAAATCGGGTTCCCGGCGTCACCGAAAGTCAGGTTTTCCTCTACCGTGCCGGAAAACAACACTGCTTTCTGCGTCACCAGCCCGACTTTTCTGTAAAGCTGAGCAAAGGTATAATCCCGGATGTCCTTTCCGTCCAGCAGGATTTCTCCCTGTGTGGCATCATAGAGCCGGGCAGCAAGAGAAATGAGGGTGGATTTCGATGATCCCGTCGATCCGATGATCGCAACCGTTTCTCCCGGGTTCACATCAAAGGTGATGTCCTGCAGGCAATCTTCCGATGCGTCGGCATAGCGGAAGAAAACATGGCGAAAGGCAAGGCTGCCGTGCCCGGAGCCTTCGGTTCCGCTGCCTTCTGTGATGTGCGGCCGGGTGGAGAGCACCTCTTCAATACGGGCAGCCGAAACCTGAGCACGCGGCCACATCATAAAGATGACCACCAGCATCATAAACGACATGACTACATAGATTGCATAGGAAGAGAAAACCACCACTTCGCTGAAGGTGTTGACGCGCATCGCAATTGCTTCAGGACCCGTGAGAGGGATATTGTTGACAAGGGAAGCGCCGAGCCAGTAAATGCCAAGGCTCAACGTGCTCATAATCATGGAGATAAACGGCATCAGAACGGCCATTTTCCGGGAAGTATACAGCTGGGTTTCCATCAGGTTGCGGTTTGCAGTTTCAAACTTCTCTTCCTGGTAAGCTTCCGCATTGAAGGCACGCACGATACGCAGCCCTGTCAGATTTTCGCGGGTAATGCGGTTTACTTCATCAATCTGCTGTTGAATGATCCGGAATTTCGGCAGAACAAGTCGCATCAGAATCAGAATAACCACCAGAATCAGCACAACCGCTCCGGCTGTCAGAAGAGAAAGTTCCCAACTCTTCCCGACGATTTTCAGAACTGCCCAGACAGCCATAATCGGGGCTTTGATCATCACCTGAAGCCCCATCGCGACCAGCATCTGAATCTGGGTAATGTCGTTGGTGGTGCGGGTGATCAGGCTTGCGGTAGAAAATTGCTTGATTTCCTGTGCGCCGAAATCCGTGACGCGGTGAAACACCTTTTCCCGTATGGTATAGCTGAAATTCGAGGCAAGCCTTGCTGCAAAATAGCCTACAATCACAGCCATCGCAGCGCTTCCCAGGGCACAGCCGAGCATTTTTGCACCGGATAGCCAGATCTCCGTCATAGCGCTGCCCGGCGTGACGATCCGCTTGGTGATGTCACTCATATAATCGGGCATCGTTAAGTCAAACCAGACTTGCCCCGCCACCAGAAGCAGACACAGCAGAGCATAACCGATATCCTGCTTCTTCATAAACCGGAAAATTTTCAGCATGGGTTCCCAATCCTTTCCCTTCTGTTCCGTCTTTCCTCTTTTGACAGGAATTGTGCAATACCATACCACATTTCACTCTTTCCATCAACCGCTGATATTTTAACACTTTGTAAAATGAAAATCGCACCGGTAACCTCAACCGGTGCGAAATTTCCCCGCGAAAGATTCAGATTAAATCACATAATCAAATCCGTCTGATTCCCGATGCATCAGATCTGCAATGGTATAGCTGCTCAGGTACGAACGTACCGCTTCATCCAACCCTTTCCAGAGGGAAATCGTTCGGCAGTCCGACATGCGCATGCACGGCGTTTTGTCTGCCTCCAGGCATGTAACCGGCGCAAGCGTCCCCTCCATCAGGCTGATTACATCATATACGTTGATTTGGTCCGCCGCTTTGTTCAGCTGATATCCGCCGCCTTTGCCGCGAAGCCCCTCGATAATCCCGGCCTTTACCAGATCCTTTACGATGCTTTCCAGATATTTTTCCGAAATCTCCTGCCGCTCCGCAATGTCTCTGAGCGGGATCTTGCCGGCAGAAGGATGCTCTGCCATATCAATGAGCACACGAAGAGCGTAGCGCCCTCTTGTCGAAATCATCATCAGAAAAATCCTCCTGCCTTGTTTTCCCTATTATACTATGTGAAAAATAGGAATTCAACAAATTTTTAGAAAAACCTCTTGACAAACAGAGAGGCATGCTCTATAATCCCTATAAACCTATGTGATAGGTAGGAAAGGAGAACAAACAATGTCTGCTATTTATACCTCGGCTGATCAGCTGATCGGCAAAACCCCGCTTCTGGAGCTCACCCACATTGAAAAAGAAGAAGGGCTCGAAGCCAAAGTCCTTGCAAAGCTTGAATATTTCAACCCAGCCGGTTCCGTGAAAGACAGAATTGCCAAAGCCATGATTGACGATGCAGAGGCAAAAGGCCTTCTGAAAGAGGGTTCCGTCATTATTGAGCCGACCTCCGGCAACACCGGCATCGGGCTCGCTTCCGTTGCAGCGGCCCGTGGTTACAGAATCATCATCGTCATGCCCGAAACCATGAGCGTCGAGCGCCGCCAGCTGATGAAGGCCTATGGGGCAGAGCTCGTGCTGACGGAAGGCGCAAAAGGGATGAAGGGCGCCATTGCCAAAGCGGAAGAGCTTGCAAAAGAAATCCCCGGCGGCTTTATTCCCGGGCAGTTTGTAAACCCTGCAAACCCTGCCGCCCATAAAGCGACTACCGGCCCCGAAATCTGGGATGATACCGATGGCGAAGTAGATATCTTTGTTGCAGGTGTTGGCACCGGCGGCACCATTACCGGCGTTGGGGAATACCTGAAGAGCAGGAACCCCGATGTGAAAGTTGTTGCGGTGGAGCCCGCAACCTCTCCTGTCCTCTCCAAAGGGACAGCCGGCGCACATAAGATTCAGGGCATCGGCGCAGGTTTTGTGCCGGATGTGCTGGATACCAAAATTTATGACGAGGTAATCGCTGTCGAAAATGAAGATGCCTTTGCTGCCGGGAAAAAGGTCGGCAGAGCGGAAGGTGTGCTTGTGGGCATTTCCTCCGGCGCTGCTGTGTGGGCTGCCATCCAGCTTGCCAAACGCCCGGAGAACAAGGGCAAAACCATCGTTGCCCTCCTTCCGGACACCGGTGACCGTTATCTCTCCACCCCGCTGTTTGAGTAAGATTCAATAGCATCCTTTCTTGCATGTAAGCTCGCGACAGATTTCTAAGGAAACGCTGATTAAATCGAAGTGCACAGAATGGCGAGCAGATTTTTCGCCTGATGAAGGTGAAAAATCGCAGGAATACTTTGTGTATTTCAAGATTTTGAAACAAAATCAGACGGAAAATCTGCCGCCAGAATG
>JAFUGY010000050.1 GCA_017469115.1 Oscillospiraceae bacterium | reverse complement strand
TGATTGTTGAAAAATCACGCTATTTTTTCAATGTCTTTTTTTGGAGTATCCATTTCCTTTGCTTTCCGTTTGGACAGTCTTTTTACTTTCTATGTTTTGCACAAATTGCTTCTGTTTGCTCTATAAAGACTGAATAGTTACATTTTATCTCACTTTTGCCGTCAATTCAATGGATACAATCATAACTTTCCGTTCCGGTTCTGTCAGATCTTTTTCACAGCAATTGTCTCCATGACATTCCAATGCTCAGTGGCTTTCACGGTTCCGTGTCTGGTTGTATAGCCTTCCTGTCAGCTAAGCTGGCGTCGCGTTTCCCGACGGCAGGGAATAGAATGGCCTGCAGGAGAAATCCCGCAGGCTATACTATTATTGAAAGAACTATTTGCCGAATCGTGCAATAAACTCCTCTTCCGAAAGAATCGGCACCCCAAGTTCTGCCGCTTTTTTATTTTTGGAAGAACCAGAGGTTGGGTCATTGTTCACAAGAAAGTCCGTCTTTTTGGATACACTGCCGGCAACCTTGCCGCCGTTAGCCTCCACATAGGCTTTAAACTCATCCCGGTTTTTAAAAGAATGAACATCTCCGGTAATGACGAATGTCAGCCCGACACAGGTTCCGGAAGCCGTTTCAGCCGGAGCAACAGAGGGTATCTGAAGGATGGTAAGCAATTCATGAAAAGTGGCTTTATTGTCTGCATCATCCATCCATTCATAGATGGCTTTTGAGCGTTCCGGGCCGATGCCATCCACTTCGGCAAAGCTGGTGTTTGCCTCAAGAGCATCGATGAATCCCGGCCAGCCGTAAGCACCTACCAAACGTTTTGCTGCATCGAGGCCGATCTGCGGAATACACAGCGCTGTCAGAAAATGAACGGCATCGGTACGGACGCGGGAATTTTCGATGGCAGCCATCAGATTCTCGCAGCTTTTCTGTCCGAACCCCTCCATCTCCTGAATCTCTGCAGTGTAGCGGTTCAGCTTGAAGATATCCGCAAACTGATGGACGAAACCGGCTGCTACGAAATCGCGCATGGACTCAATGGAAAGCCCGTCAATGTCCATCCCGACCTTGCTGACAAAGCGTTCAAACTTCTTCAAATTTTTAGCCGGGCATCTGGGATTTTCGCATTTCAGCGTTCGTGAGCCGCTGACACCTTCAACTTCCGCTGTCGGTGCGCCGCAGGCAGGGCAGAACTGCGGAATTTCATATTTCCCAAGGGCTTTTGTGACACCCACCACCTTGGGAATAATTTTATTGGCCTTGATTACCTGGATTTCCGTCTCGTCATTTGCTCCGATCCCGAGGCGATCCAGTTCGCTCAGATTGACCAGAGAAGCCCGTGAAACGGTCGTCCCTTCCAGTTGGACGGGATCAAAAATAGCAACCGGCGTAATCGTTGTGGCTCCGCAAGACCACTCTATATGACGCAACGTTGTGAGGGCAACTTCATCCTGCCATTTGAAAGCAAATCCGGCACGTGTGGCATGATGCCCTGTGATACTGCCGGTTGACGCAAAAGCCGTGTCATCATAAGAAATAACAAGCCCGTCAACAGGGATCTCCATTTTCCCTTCTTCAACAGCTTTTGTCCACTTGGAAACCGTTTCGGGCAGTTTTGCAGCATTGGTCAGCTCACGGTCAACCGTTGTAAAGCCAAGTTCATCCAGATAATTCATCCGCTCTCCCCAGGAGAGGATTTCATCATCGATATGCACAAGGGTAAAAGCACGGAAGACCACCCGCCGTTGTTTCACTTCCTCCAGGCGTTTTTCGTCCAGGCCGAGGGTTCCGGCAGCCAGGTTGCGCGGATTTGCATATTTCTCAAGCGGGTCTGAAATGGTGGCATTGATGGTTTCAAAATCTGGGTATGAGATCGTCGCCTCTCCCCGCACCACCATATGGCCACGATAGGAAACAGCAAGAGGAAATCCTCCGATCGCTTCCTTCATAAAAGTGATGTTGGTGCCGATGGTTCCGTTCCCACGGGTCAGGATTTTAGTCAGGCTACCCCGATCATAGGTCAAGACGAGTGTGAGCCCGTCCAGCTTCCAGGAAAGCCATACGGGACGGTCCCCCGCCCACTCCTGCAGATCTTCCACCTTTTTTGTTTTGGCGAGAGAAAGCGCAGGGAACTCATGCGGTTCCTTCGCACCGGCAATATTGTCATACTGCGCAGTGTTGACCTTTTGTGTGGGACTGCCCGGAAGGATGATTCCCGTCTCCGCTTCCATGCGCGACAGTTCATCGAACATCGCATCCCACTCATAGTTGCTCATAATCTCATCCTTGCCGCCGTAATAGGCTTCTGAAGCCTCATTTAAGCGTGTGATGAGATTCTGCATTTTTTCCTGTACGGTATCCAGTTTCGTTTCCATAGCTTCCTCTATTACGGGCAGGTCGTCCTGCAAGACTCTGCAACAAATTTCTTGAAAAGGCTGAGATGCTCCGGGTATGCATGAACCATCTCTTCCGGATGCCACTGAACCCCAAGGATTCGCTCTTCTTTCACTTCAATGGCTTCAATCACACCGTCCCGTGCTGATTTGATCAAGTGTATTTCAAACACATCATTTGAGTGGATCACAAGCCCGAGTCCCTATCTCGGTTTCTCTCCGTAAAGCATGTTATCAACTCGATGAGTTTCAATGTTGTCCGGCAGGAATTTTCAACAGCACCCATCGGCATAAACTCACAGCGGGAATGGAAATTGTGCGCACCGGTAAAGTAATTGGGAGTAGGAATTCCTTTGGTAGAAATAAAGGATCCGTCCGTTCCGCCGCGCATGGCGATATCCAGAGGCTCTATATCCAGAGAATGCATTGCCTGGAACAGGAGATCCACACACTTGCGGTTTTCCGGTGTAATGGCATCCTTGATATTGCTGTAGTCATCTTCCAGCTCCAGAGAGAGCTTTGCCTTGGGATGACGCAGCTTCATCATCTCCGTACAGGCCTTCAGATATTCCTTTTTTGCGAGGTATTTTTCCCGGTCGTGGTCACGGATATTGAGGTTGAGAACCGCATTTAATTGATTGCCTTGAATTCCGGTCACCCAGATATACCCCTCTGTTTTTTCCGTGTGTTCCGGAGTCTCCCCACGGTCAAGCAGGTTCATAAAATCGTGAGCAATGAGAATCGGATTCACCGTGTTATTCTTGGAGGACATGGGGTGTGCCGTAACACCGGTGATAGAAAGTTTCCCGTTCCCGGCATTGAAAGTCTGGTAAACCAGTTCTCCCTGTTCGCAGCAGTCAATGGTATAGGCAAAGTCCACCGGGAAGCGGCTGAAGTCCATCGATTTTGCTCCGCGAAGCCCGGTCTCTTCGTCCGGCACAAAGCAGATGTAAATCTCTCCATGCGGAACTTCCGGATGTTCTGCCAGAATCTCCAACGCTACAACCACATTGGATACTGCCGCTTTGTCATCTGCACCGAGCACAGAAGTTCCGTCACTGACGACAATGTCCTGCCCGATATATTTTAAAAGTTCCGGATGCTCATCAACAGAGATAAAAATCTGCTTTTCCTCATTCTGGCAGATATCTCCTCCCTGATAGTTCCGGATGACGACCGGATGGATATCCGGGGACATATTCACATCCACCGTGTCCATATGGGTTACCCATCCCACAGTCGGCACCGGTGCGTGACCTTTGGGCAAGCGGGCCGGCAGCCGGCCAACAACACCGGCATGCTCGTCGATGCTGACATCCACCACACCGAGTTCTTCCATATCTTTCATCAAAAGACGGGCAAGCTCCCACTGGCCGGGAGTACTCGGAACTTCCCTGACAGCAGGGTTGCTCTGTGTGGTTATGGCAGCATAACGCAAAAAGCGGGTAAGGAGCCTGTCCTGAAGAGAAATCGATTTTAGATTCAAGACGGTAGAAACTTTTTGCTCAATCATAATCGTTTTACAACCACTGATACATCAATTATTTCAGAAATCCGTTAAAATCTGTCCTTACACTCTATCTTAAAGACGTCTTTCGCAAATGTCAAGGCGAATGTTGAAAAAACATTTACACGACATGATTTTAAAAACGAAGACACAGCTTAATCGTGAACGGCTCGTGGTTTCGGGAATTGGTTCTTGCGTTTTAGAAGCTGTTGTGCTATGCTCCTGGATAAGAAATCACATCTTTTTTCCAAAACAGATCCCAAAGGAGGATACTCTTCCATGCCGAATACTTCTCTTTCTGAAATATGCGATCGGTTTTCGTGCCAGAAGCTCCCTCGTTGGCAGGAACTGCCGGACCTTGAACTCTATATGGATCAGGTGCTCTCTTTGATCAGCCGCTATCTTGGCAATTATCCCGGCTTCGACGGCAAAGGCTTAACCGCGTCCATGGTCAACAACTATGTCAAAGCAGGTGTCGTTCCCGGGCCATCCAGGAAAAAATACAATCGGTCCCATCTTGCCCATCTGATGATTGTCTGCATTCTGAAACCGAGCCTGCCCCTTGATGCCATCCGCCAACTGCTTGTATCGGAATGTTCCTCCGATTCCGGAGAACAGTTTTATAACCATTTCTGCACCATGTTCGAACAGAGCACTGCAGAATCTGCTTCCTCCTGTCTCTCCGCCGGAGAAGACACAAGCCTGACGGATTCCCTTTGCAGGGCTGCCTTGCGGGCCCAGGCAGAGCAGGCACTTGCAGGAAAGCTTTTTTCCTCTGCTTTCCCTTCTGATTCTTAAAAAGCGGTAACAAATTTTTTACAGATTTCCCGTTGTGTTTTCTATGGAAGAATGCTATAATTTTTTATCATCTGAATGATACTTTGAGAAAGGTAGGGATGAAAATGCGCTGCCAGAATTGCGGCATTGAAATAGATACCCGGCAGGAATCACCTGACGGTACCATCGTCTGCCCGGAGTGCGGCACCGTTTACCGGAAAAAAGCCGCAGTAAAAAATGACCGCATTAATTTTCAGAACTATAACGACACTGACCCAAATAGCTCTCACGGCAGTTTCTGGAAATGGCAAATCGTCGCAGCAAGCGTACTGGTAATCGCCATTCTTGCTGTTGGATTCTTTGGGGTTAATCGGTTGCTCTCGGATGCCCGTAAGAGACGGGATCTTTTGGGAGAACCCACGCCCACTGCGATGCAGATGCCCGCCGCTTCTCCAACGGCTACACCTTCCCCAACACCGCGGCCTACTCCCACACCGACTCCTGCTCCAACGCCAACACCCACTCCGGTTCCAACACCGTTCCCCACTTACCGCCCAAGTGCCACGGCAACGCCATACAACGGATATTATCCTTCGGTTTACACCACCCCAACGCCGTATTCTCCCTATACAACGCCGGCTCCGTACTACTATCCCACTCCGACGCCCACTCCTGTCCCAACGGCAACCCCGATTACCGATGTTTTTCTGCGCGAGCTTCTCAATGCCGGAACCTCTATTCAGAACTACAACTGGCAGAATACCGCGCTTGATTCGGCTGATGGGGTAACCCGCCAGGTGGCATTCTGCGATGTTACGGGCGACGGCGTTCCTGAGATGCTGGTTCTCCGCACTGCGCAAAGCGGAAGCCCCCGCGCTGAGATCCGGATCGGCTCCTACAACAACGGCACGTTTAAGCAAATCTACAGCTTTGATCAGCTGGATGACCGTACCGGAACGCACCCCTACTGCTTCTTCCAGCTCAAGGGTGATAACGCACTTTATGCCTATCTCAATGATCCGAATCCGTATAACAATGCCAAATTCTTCAAGTTGAGTTCCCGCTCGAACGGGACGTTTGACGGCACCTATCTCATGGGGATGACAGCTTCCTCCGGGCAAACCCAGTACAGCACCACATACGGAAGCTGCACGGAAGCCGAGTTCAACATGGTGCTCACGCAGCAGATCCAGCAGAATCTGGACAAAATTGTCTTCAGCGGGCATATGCGCAGTGATGACGTGTTCCGTATCCCTGCCGGGATCACCAACATTTCCGTTACCTATGAGCAGGCAGTTTCCTCTCTGATCAGCGGGACGAATCTCACCGCCTATTATACCGTGACAGACGGAAAGTCAAACGGCGGTGCAGCCAAAACGCCCACTCCGCAGTTTACGCCGGTTCCGGCCATTCCCACTGCGCCGGTCATTACGCCGCCTCCTGTTGTCACACCGCTTCCGCTTCCTACGGCAACCCCGCAGGCGATCATAATCACGCCTACCGTTACACCGCAGCCCGTTGTGATCACCCCTTCTGCGGTGCCGCAGAATTCCTGGAGCAGTGCCTTTAAAAACGAGCTGACCAGCCATCGTGATGCTATTCTCCAGTATAGCTGGCAGAACGGCTATCCGATGCTGGGTGGCAATTACCCGGCATCGCACCCGGTTGCCTTTACCGATTTTACGGGTGACGGTATGTTTGATATGCTGTATGTCTCCTCCTCCGGCGGTACCGGCTCGATGGGTGATTCTGCCCAGCTGAAGATTGTCACTTATGAAAACGGAGCCCTTCAGGAAGTCTATGCTGCTTCCAATTTCGACACCGTTTCTCAGGCTTATCCGGAATACTGCGTCTTCCAGATCAAAGGAGACAATGCCCTTTATCTTTACGAGTCCTCCCTCTCCGGGGATTCTCAGGTTCAGTTCAGCATCAACAAGCTAAGCCGGCAGGGCAACGGAAAACTCTCCAAGACGCTTCAGATCTCCGGCCGCACAGATGACGGTGAATCCTTCCTCTTTGAAAATGCTTCCGGAGAGATCAGCGAAGTGGAATTTGCCGTTGCCATGAAGCAACTCACCGATAACATTACCCAGGTGCTCCTCAGCGGGCATCTCCGCGGCGGTCTGTTCAACGTTCCGTCTTCTGCATCTGTCAGCTCTCTGACCTATGATGAGGCAATCGCGGCGTTGAACTCCGTCAGATAAAGACACCAATAGAAATCTCTATCATTCAACAAGCAGCACACCTATGCTCTGTTTTGGCATGGGTGTGCTGCTTTTCATATCTCGATTCTTTTCCGTCGTTTTGTGTATAACTGCCGCAGTTAAATGTGTTCTCCCTTTTTCAGCCTGGACTGGACAACCATCATGATTCCACTCTCGACTGAGACAACGGCTTCTTCCGATGCCCAGACATTGCTGACCCCGAGAGGGAAAGCGTTTGTCATGGTAACTCCTTCGCAATCGAATTTCGTGCCCTCTATGGTTACACCTGTACATACATCGGAAAGCGCAAACAGAGAAAGCGACCATCCTTCGTGTCTGGGAAAGGTCTTCCGTGAAGCAGGAAAGACAAAGGCTTCCGTATCCTCTCCGATCAGATGACACTCACCGCCGTGCGAAACCACATAAGCCGCGCTTTGCAGATTGGCAATTGTATGATCAAGCCTTCCGCCGAATGCACAGGCTATGGCGATCTTTCGGCAGCCCTTCTCAAGCGCTGTCCGCACTGCATACATGGTATCGGTATCATCTTTTCTGGTAGGGAGGACTTTTACGGCGATCCCGGTTTTCGGAGGGACAGAAGAATCAAAATCCCCTACGATCAGATCCGGCTCTATGCCAAACCTCCCCGCGTACTCCCAGCCGCGGTCACAGGCAATGATAAATCCGGCCTGCCGCAAATTCTCCGGCACGGCACAATATTCTCCTCCCGAGAGGATCAGGCAATCGTATGTCATCAACCCATCTCCCATTTCGTCCAGTCTGAACAGACAAACGGGCTGCCACCCATACGGCGACAGCCCACGGTAACTTTATTATTTCTTTTTCCCGAAAATTCCGCCGCTTTTGAGAGTATCCGTCGGCCCCATGCTTGCAGCAAATTTTCTCAACAGATCTTTCTGGCTGCTGCTGAGCCGCTTCGGAACGGTGATATTGATGGTGATAAACTGATCACCGCGTGCTCCCTTTCCGTTGAGATAAGGAACACCCTTGTTCTTCAGGCGAAAAACAGCACCGGGCTCCGTCCCCTCCGGGATGGTGAGCTTCACTTTTCCGTCGAGCGTCGGGACTTCGATTTCTGAACCGAGAACTGCCTCGGCATAACTGATATCCTGTGCGAGGTAAATGCTTGTGCCTTCCCGCTCAAAAATAGAATGCGGGCGCACAATAATGGAGATGTAAATATCCCCTGCAGGGCCGCCGTTTGCACCGGCATTACCTTTTCCTCTCAGCGGAATTGCCTGCCCGTCATCAATCCCGGCCGGAACCTTCACATTGATCTTATGCTGTTTGCGAATATAACCTGCTCCGCGGCACGATTTGCAGGGCTGATGGATGATCTTGCCTTTGCCGGCACAGCGCGGGCACTGCCCAACCGACTGTGCCATGCCGAACGGTGTACGCTGCTGGGTAACTTTCTGGCCGCTGCCGTGGCAGTCAGGGCAGATTTCGGGGGTAGTCCCTTCCGCACAGCCCGAACCGGAGCAATCGGGGCAGAGCTCGATAATGGGAACCGTTACTTCCTTTTCGCAGCCGAATGCCGCCTCTTCAAAGCTGATGTTCAGCGTAGCACGGGTATCGCTGCCCTTGCGCGGTGCATTCGGGTTCGATCTTCTGGAGCTTCCGCCGAAGCCGCCGAAGCTGCTGCCGAAAATATCGCCAAACCCGCCAAAGATATCTCCGAGATCTCCGAAATCGAACCCGCCGAAACCACCGGCTCCATAGCCCGCATTCGGATCAAAAGCAGCGTGGCCGTACTGGTCATACTTCTTTCTCTTTTCCTCGTCGGAGAGCACTTCATAGGCCTCATTGGCCTCTTTGAAACGCTCTTCACAGGCTTTATCGCCGGGATGCAGGTCCGGATGGTTTTCTTTGGTAATCTTGCGGTATGCTTTTTTTATTTCTTCCGGTGTGGCGCTTTTATTGACGCCAAGCACCTCATAATAATCTCTTTTTTCTGCCATACGGGCTCCATTCTATAGCGATGCGAGGCGGAGTGGTATGCTCCGCCTCAGTTGTTTTAATCTGTCCGCTTTTCTGCCTTACTTCTTGTCATCATCGACAACTTCAGTATAGTCAGCATCGTAATACTGCGGATCGCCGTTGCCGGAAGCATTGCCTGCACCGTAAGAAGCATTCGGGTCATACCCCGGGTTGCCCTGCTGTGCACCGCCTGCTGCCTGATACATCTTCTCAGAAACCTTGTAGAAAGCCTGCGTGAGAGCTTCGGTAGCACTCTTGATGGACGCGGTATCCGTACCGGAGAGAGCAGACTTCAGAGCAGTGAGCTTGCTTTCCACTTCGCTCTTGTCAGCCGGATCGAGCTTGTCGCCGGACTCGCCGAGAATCTTTTCTGTCTGGTAGACCATCTGATCTGCCTGGTTGCGGGTGTCAACCTCTTCCTTGCGCTTTGCATCTTCAGCGGCAAACATCTCAGCCTCTTTTACGGCCTTGTCGATATCTTCCTTCGTCATGTTGGTGGAAGAAGTGATGGTGATGTGCTGCTCTTTGCCGGTGCCGAGATCCTTTGCGGAGACATTGACGATACCGTTTGCATCAATATCGAAGGAAACCTCTATCTGAGGCACACCGCGGCGTGCAGGAGCAATGCCGTCCAGATGGAAGCGGCCGAGGCTCTTGTTGTAAGCTGCCATCTCACGTTCGCCCTGAAGAACATTGATTTCAACACTCGTCTGATTGTCAGCTGCAGTGGAGAAAATCTGGCTCTTTCTGGTCGGGATGGAGGTGTTGCGGTCGATCAGCTTTGTGCAGACACCGCCGAGGGTTTCAATGCCGAGAGACAACGGCGTAACATCGACCAGAACAATGCCTTCCACATCGCCGGAGAGAACACCGCCCTGAATGGCTGCACCGAGTGCAACACATTCATCCGGGTTGATGCCTTTGAAGCCGTCTTTCCCGGTGAGGCGCTTGACCTCTTCCTGCACGGCAGGAATACGGGAAGATCCGCCGACGAGCAGAACTTTGCTCAGTTCGCTGGGCTGCAGGCCTGCGTCACTCAGAGCCTGTTTGACCGGGCCGACCGTCTTTTCAACCAGGTGATGTGTGAGCTCATTGAACTTTGCACGAGTCAGTGTAATGTCAAGGTGCTTCGGGCCGGTAGCATCAGCTGTAATGTACGGCAGATTGATGTTGCTGGAGGTAACACCGCTCAGCTCAATCTTTGCCTTTTCTGCCGCTTCACGCAGACGCTGCATGGCGACTTTATCACCGCTGAGGTCAATGCCCTCTGCCTTCTTGAACTCTGCCACCAGATAATCGGTGATGCACTTATCAAAGTCATCGCCGCCGAGGCGGTTGTTGCCGGCCGTTGCCAAAACTTCAATAACACCGTCACCAATCTCGAGGACGGATACATCAAAGGTACCGCCGCCAAGGTCATAGACCATGATCTTCTGATCATTTTCCTTATCAAGGCCATAGGCAAGTGCTGCTGCGGTTGGCTCGTTGATGATACGCTTTACTTCAAGGCCTGCAATTTTGCCTGCATCATTGGTTGCCTGACGCTGTGCATCCGTGAAGTATGCAGGAACCGTGATAACCGCTTCGGTCACGGTGTGACCGAGATAAGCTTCTGCGTCTGCCTTCAGCTTCTGCAGAACCATAGCGGAAATCTCCTGCGGGGTGTAGGACTTGTTGTCTACCGTCACTTTATAGTTGGAGCCCATCTCACGCTTGATGGAAGAGATGGTACGATCCGGATTGGTAACAGCCTGACGTTTTGCCACCTGGCCGACCATTCTTTCGCCGTCTTTGGAAAAAGCCACAACAGACGGAGTGGTGCGGGCGCCTTCAGCGTTCGCGATAACGGTTGCTTCGCCGCCTTCAAGAACTGCGACGCAGCTGTTGGTTGTTCCTAAGTCTATACCGATAATTTTACCCATGATATCTATCTCCTTTATATTTTTTACAAATTAATTGGCAACCTTGACCATCGAAAAACGGATCACTTTGTCGCCTATTTTGAATCCCTTCTGGAATTCTTCCACAATTTCATTTTCCCCTTTATTTTCATCTTCCACATGCATCACCGCATTGTGAAGAGAGGGATCAAACTTTTCCCCTACCGCTTTGATTTCCGTCGCGCCAAGCTTTTCCAGTGTGGTGTTGAACTGATTCATAATCATTTCAACGCCCTTCCGATAAGCTTCATCCTGCGTTTCAGCGGCCAGTGCCCGTACCAGATTGTCATATACCGGAAGAAAACTTGTAATGACATTGGCACGAATATCTCCGTAGAGATTCTCTTTTTCTTTCTGTGACCGTCTCCGGAAGTTGTCGTACTCAGCGCAGATCCTCAGATACTTGTCTGTCATCTGGGCCAACTCGTCTTTCAACGGATCTACTTTCTCTTCCTGGCTGGCTTCTTCCGTCCCCTGCGCTTTCTCTTCCGGTTGAGCCGTTTCCGCCTTCTCTTCTACGGTAGATTCTTCTTTGGTTTCGGGCTCATCCGTTTTTACCGTTTCCTGCTTCGGTGCTTCCTGATCTTTCTGCTCTGCAGGGGTTTTCTCGTTTTTATCGTTTATCGGAATCATCTCCTTTAATGATTAACTTGTTATGCATCCCTTCAACAGGAGCTTCTCCGCCGCCGAGCCTTCGCGAAAGCCCTTGCGCCAGAAAGCTCAGCTTGGATGCAATGACGGAATAATCCATTCTCGTCGGCCCAACCACACCGATCAGACCCTTCGTTCCGTCTCCGGCGTCGTAACTCGCCACAATCACGCTGGAATCTTTCAACTCTTCGGCAATGTTTTCCGGCCCGATCAGGACCTTCACTTCATTTGTATCGCCGAGTTCTTCTCCCGGCGGGAGAATATATCCTCCCCCGGAGAGATAGCTCATCAGACGATGGGCTTTGTCGGGATCCCGGAATTCCGGCTGATTCAGCAACCTGTTCTCCCCCGTCACGAAGGCAGAAGGTGCTGCCTCACTGGAAAGGACTTCCATGGCAAACGCCGCAATCACTGAGGTAAGCCCCAGGCTGTCATCCGCAGCCCTCTCGGTCGAATTGATCAAAACCGGTGTAATCTGGTCTTCCAGAATGCCGGTGAAAGAAGCATTAAACATGGTGGAAAGCTTCCTCACCATGGCTTCATCCACCGAGACCGGCAGATGCACCAGCTTGTTGCGCACGGTGTTATTGTCCAGCATGACAACAATGATAAACGTGTTGGCATCTACATAAATAATGTCAAACCGCTTGATTGTCACCCTGCTGCGGGAAGAAAGCGCCAGCGCCGGATAATTCGTCAGCTGGGAGGCCAGTCGGGAAACATCACTGATGGTATTGTCCAGCTCGTTGAGCTTCTTTTCCAGGCGGTCGTTCAGCTCCTCTGTTTCTTCCAGAGAAAGCTTCTGCTTCTGCATCAGCTCGTTGACATACATCCGGTATCCCAGAGCAGTCGGTACACGGCCTGCTGAGGTATGAGGCTGTTCCAGATATCCCATGTTGACAAGCTCAGCCAGTTCATTGCGGATGGTTGCAGAGGAGCACCCGAGCCCGGCTTTTTCAGCCAGCGCTTTGCTCCCCACCGGTTCAGCCGTTATGATGTATTCATCCACGACTGCAGCAAGTATTTTCTTTTTTCTCTCGCTGATTTCCATTTGCACTCTCTCAGAACTTCTGCTGGCACTTTCGCCGCGGGTCTGTTAGCACTCATTTCTTTCGAGTGCTAATATAGCATTTTATCCGCCTCTTGTCAACCAACTTTTTTTGAGTTTACAAATTTGTCATTTTCTCTTGACAATTACCGGAACGCGCCCTATAATGACCCTCGACAACGGGGAGCTGGGTAGGCCCGGCTGAGATGGAGCAGCATGATGCTTCGTACCCGACGAACCTGTACGGATAATGCCGGCGTAGGAAAAACGACAGTCGATTTACCATCAGGTCCGTTGCGGGCCTGATGGTTTTGCTTTCCCGAATGAAAAACTGGAGGAGAAAAATGAAAAATTCCAAAATCACGCTTCGTGCTTTGACGGAAGGCGCTATTTTTGTAGCCCTTGCACAGGTCATCGGCTATCTCAAGCTTTTTGAGCTTCCGCAGGGCGGTTCCATCACCGTTGCAATGCTCCCCATCTTCCTATATTGCGCGCGCTGGGGATTTGGCCCCGGTATGCTGGCAAGCTTTGTTTACAGTGTGCTTCAGCTTACGCTGGACGGCGCTTATGCCTGGGGATGGCAGTCCATGCTCGGTGACTATATTGTCGCTTTCACAGTGCTTGGATTTGCCGGTCTTTTCCATGCTCAGAAAAACGGCTTTTTCATCGGTATCGTAGTCGGCAGTGTTGCCCGTTTTCTGGTGCACTACATTGTCGGTGCCACTGTCTGGGCAGAATACATGCCGGAAACCTTCTTTGGTATGACGATGCACTCTCCCTGGTTCTATTCCCTGCTCTACAACGGCAGCTACATGGTCATTGACATGATTCTCTGCCTTATCATCGGCCTGCTCCTTTGGAAGCCCCTCGGCACGTTCATTCGCGGAGAAGATCTGAAAGTCGGTCGCTGAAGTGGTTATTGATTCTCAAGTCTATTCTTCCCGTCCGGAGGAAAAGCGCTCCCCTGAAGAAGAGAGATGCTATGACTTTCTGGAAAAACTGCAGATTCCTTTCACACGTGTAGATCATGAGCACGCGGATACCATCGAAGCCTGCCTTGAGGTGGAGAAAATCCTCGGCTGCGGAATCTGCAAAAACCTGCTTCTGACAAACCGCCAGATGACCGATCTGTATCTTCTGCTGATGCCGGGTGACAAGCCTTTCCGCACCAAGTTCCTATCAAAGCAGTTGGGATGTGCCCGTCTGAGCTTTGCCACTCCCGAGCAGATGCTCGACCATCTCGGGGTAACACCCGGCAGCGTCAGCGTACTCGGATTGATTCATGATACCGAAGGGGCAGTCCGTCTGCTGATAGACAGTGATCTTCTCTCTGACAAGTATCTCGGCTGCCACCCCTGTAAAAACACATCCTCCCTCAAGCTTTCAATGGAGGATGTGCTGCAGAAAATCATCCCCGCGACCGGGCACGAGATCACAACAGTCGATCTCCCATGGAATCCCGAACCCTCCGAATGAAATCAATGACCCAAATTGAAATTGACCTCGGGGGCAATCACAGAATTTGCCCGCGGTTGCAATTTGTGCATTTTCTTCTGTTGAATAATATTTTTCGATGTTTTGTGTGACAGTTGTGTGACTGTTTGTGTGCTAAAATGGCAACACAAAATAAAAACAACAAGGAGAAAACAACCATGAAAAACTTCACCAATGCAAATGCACTCAATGATAAGGAACTCGAAACAGTCGTCGGCGGGATCAATCAGGACCAGGCAATGGCAGCTGCACTGCAGCACGCACATGTTGCCGGCGGACAGGCCATGATGAGCAAGTGCAAGCTCGACTATGAGCACGGCAGAAAAGTCTATGAGATTGAGTTCTACTTCAACGGCATGGAATATGAATATGATATCGATGCCGATACCGGTGCCGTTCTGAAAGCAAAAAGAGATTGGGACGACTAAGCAAAACCGAAATTCACAGGCGGGGCAATTGCCCCGCCTGTTGCTCTTTGCAGCGTTATTTTGTTGAATTCGCCAGACAGAAAAGGATTGCATTGATCCTCTGCTATCCTGTATAGTATTGAATAGCGGAAAGATGCCCAATCAAGGGGCAGAACGGAGACGACCATGACGTTAACCTATCTTCACGAGCCGACTGATTTGCAATGCGGGCAGGCAGTGCTCGCCATGATCACCGGCATGACTGCCGAGCAGGTGGCTAATGAACTTCATAACGACAGAGAAACCAACCTGCGGGAAATGAAAGGCTTTTTACGCAGCCACGGATTGTGGATTTCGGAGGAGCGGATTCCGGTTGTCCGGAAAGAAGAGCTCCCGGCCTTGTGCGTGCTCAGCTGCGAAACCCCGCGCTGCTGGCACTGGTCGCTCTACTGTGACGGGGTTTTCTATGACCCGGAGCACGGAATCCTGGATGATTTTCCCGAATCAAACAGGCGATACTATTGGGAAGTGCGATATCAGGAAGAGAAATAAACAGAAACAGGAAAGGAGCACCGAAACAGAATGACCATTACGGAAGCAATTGACGCGCGGCACTCTGTGCGCTCTTACAAAGATGTGCCGATTCCGGCGGAGATCAGAAAACAGCTGGACGACTTTACGGAAACATGCAACCGGGAAGGAAATCTGCACATCTTCATCCGTTATGATGATGCCGACGGATTTGACTCACGGCTGGCTCATTACGGAAGTTTTCGGAATGTAAAGAACTATATTGTTCTTGCCGGGAAGAAGGACGATGATTTCGACATCCGCTGCGGTTACTACGGAGAGAAGCTTGTGCTGTTTGCTCAGCAGCTCGGGCTGAACACCTGCTGGGCTGCATTGACCTTCAATAAAAAGAAAGTGAAAGAGCTGATCCCTGCCAGAGAAGCGCTTTGCATGGTGATCGCGCTGGGATACGGAGAAACAGCCGGGACACCGCACAAGAGCAAAAAGGCTTCTGACGTGATTTCACTCGCGGATTCTCAGCCGGAGTGGTTCCAAAAAGGTGTGGAAGCTGCGCTGAAAGCCCCAACGGCAGTCAATCAGCAGAAATTTCAGTTTATCTGCTTCAACGAAAAAGTCGTCGTACGGGCAAAAGGGCTTGGTACCTACACAAAGGTTGACCTTGGGATTGTCGCCTGGCATTTTGAGGCGGCATCCGGGCACAAAGTGGGGTTTGTCTGAATGCCCTTGTCCTCAAGAAAAGACGGGAACAGTTGAAAACAAACTGTTCCCGTTTCTTTTATAAATTTCGGAAGAATCATCACAGTGACAACTTACAGGTTGCGGATTTCACAGGCAATACCGCCGTTTTCGAAGATCTCCACCATGGCATAAGTCAGCTTGATCCCCTTGCCGGCTGTGCCGGGATTCAGGATCTGCACACCACCGAACTCGGTATTCTCCGGCACGTGGGTATGGCCGTACATGGCGATTTGGCAGCCTTCCTCCATGGCAGCATAAACCAGCGAATCGGTGCTCCATTCAACCCGATAGAGATGGCCGTGCGTGAGAAAAGCTTTGACAGGGCCGAGCTGAACCACCCGCTTTGTCGGCGCAGTGGGAGAAAAATCGCAATTCCCGCAGACATGATAGAGAGGGATTTCCGGAAACTCCTCCTTCAGGCAAAGGGTATCCCGGTCGTGATCCCCCAGGTGGATGATGGCATCCGGCTTTTCGCGGCGCACGGCATCCCGCATACGGGCAGTGTTGGTATGTGTATCGGAAAAAACAGCAACTTTCATTTCTTTATTTCCTTTTCAGGTTTTGTGTGCTACAATAAGGCTATCATTATAAACAGAAAGAAGTGTCATCGCATGAAACAAAACAACAAACTTCTTTTGGGCTGCTGCGCTGTCGCTGCAGCTGCGCTTCCGGTTTTTCTGGCCGCCCCCGGAAAGGCATCTGCCCGGCAAAAGGCGCCCTTTTACGGCCGGAATATTGCACACCGCGGTCTCCACGCGCGAGACAAGTCAATCCCCGAAAACTCCATGGAAGCCTTCTCCCTCGCTGTAGAAATGGGTTACGGCATTGAACTGGATGTTCAGCTCTCGAAAGACGGGGCTGTCGTCGTGTTTCACGACGACACGCTGGACAGAGTGTGCGGCGTACACGGCCGCGTAGAGGATTATACCTTCGCTGAGCTGCGGAAAATGAAGCTCTGCGGAACGGAATGCCGCATTCCTCTTTTTTCCGACGTGCTGCAACTTGTCAATGGGAGAAGACCGATTATCTGCGAGTTGAAGAACGGAAAACGCAACCGCGAACTGTGCAGAAAAACATACGATCTGATTTCGGCCTACCGGGGTGAAATATGCGTAGAGAGCTTCAGCCCGCTGATCGTGGGTTGGTTCCGGATCCACGCGAAGGACCTGCTGCGAGGCCAGCTTGCCATGCCCGCCCATGAATATCCGGAGGATACCCCGGGCGGCAAAGTATTTGCCTTTCTGGCGAGTCGGACCCTTCTGAACTTCATCAGCCGGCCGCAGTTTATCGCCTATCAGCTCGGATATCAGCCGCCTGCCGTTCGCCTTGCACAGGTTCTCGGCGCCATGAAGGTTGCATGGACGTCACACGAACCGAGAAACGAAAAAGGAAAAGACTGTGTGATATTTGAGTATTACAAGCCGAAACAGATTTTCAAAGAAGAGTAAGTTTTGATTCTTTTCTCGTAATCGGTGCAGTGCACGTGCTCGCGGAGACAGCATTGTCCCTCGATTTCAGGGCTCTGTCGCGAGCTTATATTGATTGTGTATTTCTGAAAAATCGGCGCTTTGGGTTTTGCTTTGCCCAAAGCGCTTTTTTCTCGATTTGATCACGTTGTTCTTAGTGCACAGCAAGCTTTCACTGCGCAGACGGAGTGCTATATTGTGTTAATTATGATTGCATATCAATCGGCGCGGAGATCCTTGGGGATAATGGTTACGAGGTCTTCTTTGGTGGGGTTCTCCATCGCTGCCAAGCGGTTGGACTGCCGGACAACCGTATCTTCAAAGAAGTTTCTGACATCACGCCCGTTGCCGAAGTTGTCACTCCGGTTTTCGTACATCTCGTTGAAGATTTCCTTTGCCTTCTTCTGAGCGCTCTTGCTGAGCTCGTAGCTGTT
>JAFUGY010000049.1 GCA_017469115.1 Oscillospiraceae bacterium | reverse complement strand
TCACAGATGTCCAGCGCCTGCTCACCGGTATCCGGCTGGGAAATCAGCAGGCTGTCGATGTCAACGCCGAGAGCCTTGGCATAAGCAGGCTCCAGCGCATGCTCTACATCGATGTAGGCAGCTTCACCGCCTGCCTTCTGGGCAGAGGCTGTGATGTGAAGCGCCAGAGAAGTTTTTCCCGATGCCTCAGGGCCGTAAATTTCAATAATGCGGCCTCTCGGCACACCGCCGATCCCCAGCGCCATATCCAGCGTCAGTGATCCGGTGGAAAGTGCCTCAACGTTGACGGCGATGTCGTCACCCAGACGCATAATGGTGCCCTTGCCGTAATCCTTTTCAATTTTGGCGATTGCTGTGGCAAGTGCTTTTTTCTTTTCTTCTGCTGTGGACAGCACAACTTTAGGGGTAACAGGCTGTTTGGTGTTTTTGGTGGCCATAGTCATAATTCCTTTCTGTATCGTTTAGGAAGACGACGCTAAACGCCCGATGACGACGCGGTCAACGCCGATGGTGTCTTTTCTGGTTTCTGCGGAAGAAAACCCGGCCGAAAGCAGCATTTCGCTCACAGGCTCTGCCTGCCCTTCTCCCACTTCAAAGAGAAGCAGCCCGTCTTCGGCGAGGAGAATCTTCCAGTTTTTGATGATTGCTTTGTAAAACTTCAAACCGTCTTTTCCGCCGTCCAGCGCCCAGAGAGGCTCAAAGTCCTTCACGGAGCTGTCCAGCGTGAAGATATCAAAAGAGGGAATATAGGGCGGGTTGCAGACAATCATGTCAAAGGTGCCCAGTCCGAGAGGAGGGGCGGAGAGCGCATCGGCCTGCATACAGATTGCCCTGTTGTTCAGGCGGTTGAGCGCAATATTTTTCCGGCAGACTTCGAGCGCACTCGTGCTGATATCCACCGAGAGAAACCGGGTAGCGGGCATTTCGTGGGCGATGGCGCAGGTCAAACACCCGCTGCCGCAGCAGAGATCTAGCACCCGGGCATCCATTTTGTGCCCCGTCAGCATCTCCTTTGCCGCGTCAACGAGCACTTCGCTGTCAATCCGCGGGATCAGGACGTCCGGTGTCACAATCATGGGCAGGCCGTAAAATTCCCAGCTCCCCGAGATGTAGGCGACGGGCTCTCCCCGAAGCCGCCTCGCCGTATAGTCTTCCACACGCTCTTCAATTTCGTCGGAAGTATAGAGATTCAAATCACGCATCAGCGCAGCGACGGTTTTGCCCGCCGCCTTGGAAACAATCAGCTTTGCCTCGAGGGTGTAGCCTTCTATGCCGCGCTGCCGCAGAATGTTGCGTGTCTGCAGATAAATTTCGTTATATGTTTTCAACTGTACCGATCCTGTCTCATATGCATCGGCAGAGAGGTTTTCCGGCTTGGACCGTTATTTTCCCCACTCGTCGCTGCCTTTTTCTTCGGGTATTACAAGCTCGATGGAACGAATGGCGCATTCGATCATCGAGTCATCCGGCTCTGCCGTTGTGATGCGCTGCAGCCACTTGCCGGGAGCCGACAGAATGGCGGAGAGCAGGTTGTCGTGCAGGCCGCACCAGCGATTGATTTCATAGCTGATGCCCACGACTACAGGCAAAAGCAGCAGGTGGCATCCGATGCGCCCGAAGGTGTTGGTCACTTTCACCACCGAGTTTACCAGCACGCTGACAATCACAACCACCAGCAGGAAGCTTGTGCCGCAGCGGGGATGGAAGCGGCTTTCCGGGCGCACGTTTTCCACCGTGAGCTCTTTGCCGTGCTCATAACAGAATATGGTTTTGTGCTCGGCCCCGTGATAACGGAAGAGCCGCTGCACGTCCGGCACCTTGCGCGTCATGCCCATGTAGAGAATCAGCAGCGCAATCCGCACCAGACCTTCTGTCAGGTTCCGGAAAAAGAAATTGGTATAAATCGGCTTGATAAATCCGACCAGGAAGGTCGGCAGAAAAACGAACAGAAACAGCGAAAGCCCGATCCCCAGCACGACGGCGGTGTAAATAATCACCTGCTTTGCCTTTTCGGCGGAGAAGTGAGCTTCAATCCACTTGTCAAGGGGGTCATCCTCCTGCATCTCTTCCGGCAGAAGCTCGGCGGAATACAGCAGGGCTCCCATGCCCTTGATCATCGAATCGAGAAAAGTGACCACACCGCGCACAAGCGGCAGGCCAAAGAAGGGATACTTGTCTCTCAGCGGATGCAAATCATCTACCTTTTCTACAAGACCGTCGGCCGTCCGGCAGACGATTGCCTGCTTTTTCGGCCCACGCATGAGAATGCCCTCCATGAGGGCCTGTCCGCCGATGGATGTTTTGAATGCGCAGCTATTGTTGAGATTTTTTTCAGCCATATTGTTTGCTCCTGTATGAAATTCCTTTTGCGGGGCAAAGGATACGGTGGGGCGTGCTCAGTCGCTGCTCATGGGCAGGGAGAGCGTTACAAGGCAGCCTCCGCCTTCGGCATTGCCAATGGTGAGCTGGCCGTTGTGCCTCGTGATGATCTCGTCACATACGGCAAGGCCGATTCCCGTCCCGCGGTTTTTGGAGCTGCCTTTGTAAAACTTCTCTTTCACGTGAGGCAGCTCATTTTCCGGGATGCCGTTGCCGTAATCCCGGAAAGAGATATAAACGTATTGTTTGTCTTCCCAGAGAGACACATCAATCTTGTCGCTCTGGCCGTGCTTGGAGGCATTGTCCAGCACGTTGGTGAACACCTGCTTGAGTCGCTCCGGATCGCCGGGGATCAGAGGGATCTCGATATCCGGCGAGGAGTAATTGATTTCAATGCCGGCCTGTTTCATGATTTCTCCGTAGGTGAAGAGAGCATCTTCCAGCTCGGCGGCAATGTCAATCAGCTCAATGCGAAGGTTGAAGCGCCCGTCCTGAATTCGGGTGAATTCCAGAAGCTCTGCCACCATTCTTGTCAGGCGCTCCGATTCCTTTGTGATGATATGGATGCCCCGCAGTGAATCTCCCTGCACGGCGGGGTCGTAGGCAATCGTCTCGCTCCAGCCGGTGATTGCTGTGAGAGGGGTGCGCAGCTCGTGGGAGATCTGGGAGATAAATTCGGTGCGCGTCTTGTCTGCCATCGCAATTTTTTTCGACATCTCATTGATTGCGCTGGTCAGATCACCGATTTCGTTGTCGATGACAACTTCTTCCTGCGTCCCGTATTTTCCGTCTGCTATTTTCTTGGAGAAAATCGTCAGCTTATCCAGGGGGTCGGCCACAAACGTCCGAAACCAGAGGTTGATGAGAATCACATAAACGCACATGACCAGCAGAATAATCACGGCGGCGGTGATGGACCCTCTCACGATCAGCCAGATGCCGAGGAGAAGCAATATTAAAGCGGCAGCTCCTGAAATCAGGAGCTGATTTTTCAGATTGATCAAATAACCCAACTTCCTTTTAATTAATAATTATCGATCCATAATTACTAATTAGTTAATAGCCCCACTTGTAACCGTAGCCCCATACTGTGGTGAGATATTCCGGCTCGGTCGGGTCGTCTTCAATCTTCATACGCAGGCGGCGGATATTCACGTCAACCGTCTTGAGTTCTCCGGAGAAGTCAGCTCCCCATACGGCGGAGAGTATATCCTCACGCGACATTGCTTTGCCCGGGTTCTCCATAAAAAGCTTCATCAGCAGATATTCAATCTGGGTGAGCTTCAAGCGGGTAAAGTTCTTCTCCAGCGTGCGGTTTCTGGTGTTGAGCACAAAGGGGCCGCTCTTGATTTCAATCTGGGCCTGTTCCTCTTCGTCCACACCGAGGCGGCGGATCAGCGCATCCACACGGGCTGTCAGCTCAGCGGGGGAGAAGGGTTTCGTGATATAGTCATCGGCGCCCGTCATCAAACCGGTAACTTTGTCAATCTCCTGGCTTTTTGCCGTGAGCATGATAATGCCGATTTTCGAACCGGATGCACGGATTCTTCTGCAAACTTCAAACCCGTCGATATCGGGCAGCATAACATCCAGCAGGGCAAGGCAGATATCCGGGTTGACCTTCAGCTTTTCCAGAGCAGTCGTCCCGTTTTCGGCTTCAATCGGTTCAAAACCGCTGCGGCGCAGGTTGATCACCACAAAACTGCGGATATTATCTTCATCTTCCAGTACGAGTATCTTTTTCATCTTTGAGACCCCTTTATTATATTATGTTAACGGAAATGACGCCTATTTTTCGTCATTATACCATATCTTTCCCATATTTGGTAGATGCAGTTTTCAAATTTTTAAAGTTTTTTCAACATATAGATAACGATTCTCAACTGTTTTTGTAAAAATGGACGAAAAAGCGGCCGGTTGCACACAACCGGCCGAAAAAAGTTTCTGTTTCCCTACGACGTAGATCGTTTTTCTAACGTAAGCTCGCGACACAGCACCGAAATCGAGAGGCTGTGCCATCTCGCGCGAGCAGCCTGCATGGCACTGTGTACGATGCAGAGCAGCAATCATATTACGGCAGAAATACCTTGTCTCTTGTAATCTCCTTCAGAGAGGCTGCGCCGCACATCGTCATGGTGGATTTCAGCTCGCCCACAATCTTGTCCATGTAGATCTTGAAGCCCTCTTCTCCGGCTCCGTAAATGCTGGTGAGCACCGGGCGGCCGATCAAAACCGCGTCGGCACCCAGAGCAAGCGCCCGGAAAACATCAACGCCCGAGCGGATGCCGCCGTCGACGAAGATCACCGTCTCACCCTTGACGGTTTCGGCAATCGCCGGCAGCACTTCGCGGGTGGAGGGGGTTCCGCCCTGAACGCGTCCGCCGTGGTTGGAAACCACTATGCCCTTTGCGCCGGCTTCCACGGCCTTCTTTGCGCCCGCAACCGTCATAATGCCCTTGATGATAAACGGCATCTTGGCGTAATCAATAATCTCCTTCATCTCGGCCACCGTCTTGCTGCCGGCGTTGGGATTCATCGCCTTGAGGAAGGGGAGCCCTGCGCCGTCCACATCCATGGCAGCGGCAAAGATGTTGTTGTCATTGAGAATGTCCAGCTTGTCAAAAACGGCCTCTTTGTTCCAGGGTTTGATGGTGGGCACACCGATGCCGCCCAGCGGCAGCATGTCCTGCACGGCTGCTTTCATAATCTCAGGGTCAACGCCGTCGCCGGTAAAGCCTGCAATGCCGTATTCCGCCGATGCCTTGAGCATAATGCGGTTATAGGTCTGGTCCGTGTGCTTGTCGCCGTAGTGCAGCGGCAGTGCGCCGAGAGGTGCCACAAAAACAGGTGCGCTGAAGGTCTTTCCGAAAAGCGGGAAGGAGATATCCGGGTCAGTGTTCGGGCAGAGTGTGTCCATATTCACGCAGACATCCTGCCATTTTTCAAAGTTTCTCGCTGCCACATTGCCGGGCACTTTGCTTCCCGGGCCGGGCATGGCATTCCCGCAGGCTTTTCCGTTGCAGACGGGGCAAGCCTTGCAGTAGGGGCCGATGCACCCTCTTGCGTTTTCCAGCACTTCGTTGTAATTCATGTTTTCTCTCCTTCTTAAAAATCTCCAATTAAAAATACGAAAAAGCAAAAAAGCTCGTAAGCAGTGCACTGAAATCAAGGCAAAAAGCCGTCCCGCGAGCAGGTTGCTGTGCGTCCGTCGCGAGGATCAAGAGCTCGCTTTTGTCTCATTATACACTTCCCGGTATCCTGCGTCAATCAATAATCAATCATAAAATCCTCAGGATCAATTCTCACTTGTCACCGGATTCCCGTCCCGTCAAAGGCGGGGATCAGTTCTTCCGTTGCGGAGGAAACTTCCTGCCAGTATCCGGTGTCGATTCCGCGCGTTTTCAGATAATGGCACAGCATCTCGTTGGCCTCGGGAGAAACCCGTTTTTTCAGCTCAGGAAACTTTTCGGCCTCCGGCATCGGCGTATACTGGCTCATCAGCGAAAACAGCACACTGCCCCGGGGAAATGTATCCGCCACATAGTCAATCACATTCATGGAGTTCTCTTCGTTTTCCGGCAGAATCAGATGCCGGATCATCACGCCGCTTTGCAAAATCCCGTCTTCATCCATCTGAAAAGCTCCTCTCTGGCGGAACATCTCCTCAATGGCAGTCGAGGCCGCTTCGAAATAGTTCGGGGCAGCGCTGTAGCGGGCAGCGAGGCTGGCATCGGTATATTTGAGATCCGGTAGATAAACCTGCACAAGCCCATCCAGCATGCGCAGCATCTCCGCGCTTTCATAACCCGAGCTGTTCCACACCACCGGAATCCCGAGTTCCAGCCCGCTGAGCGTCTCAGCGATCACGCGGGTAAAATGCGTCGGCGTGACGAGGTTGATGTTGTGCACGCCCCTGTCCCGCAGCCGGAGTAAAATGTCCCGCAGCTTCTCCGGGGTGACGGGAGTGCCGGTCTGCCCCCGGCTGATGGTATGGTTCTGGCAGAAAACGCATTTTAAATTGCATCCCGAAAAGAAAACCGCCCCCGAGCCGCGCGTGCCGGTGATGCACGGTTCCTCCCCGAAATGCGGTGCTGCCCGCACCAGAGAGGGGAGGGCTGCACACCTGCAAAACCCCTTTCCTGTGGCCTCATCGCGCCATGCAGAACACTCTCTTGGACAATCTTTGCACAAATACCCAATTTTCATCCGTTCCTCCGCCAAATTTGTGGTCAAATTCAACAATCCCGCATCGTGATTTTATGGGTATTATAGCTCATATTTGGTGAAACTGCAAGAATCGATAAAAACAGTAAAAAAGTGCATGATTTTTGCCGTTTTTGTGCTAAAATAGGGTGGATTTTGAAATTGGGGTTCTTTTTTAATGGAGGAATTGGTTAGGCATGGTTGATATCGTTCTCGTCGAGCCGGAAATTCCGCATAATACCGGCGCAATCGCCAGAACCTGTGCCGCAACCGGTGCCCGCCTGCACCTCGTTCGCCCCCTCGGGTTTGATATTTCAGACAAGATGGTGAAGCGCTGCGGGCTGGATTACTGGTATCTGGTAGATATCCGCGTCTATGATAATCTTGATGCCTACTTTGAAGCCAACGGAGATGAAAACCTCTATCTCGCCACCACGAAAGCGCCTCATATTTATACCGAGGCCGATTTCAGCGGGGATGTAACGCTGATGTTCGGCAAGGAGACGGCCGGCCTGCCCGAAGCATTGCGCGAACGCTATCGCGACAGATGCATCCGCATCCCGATGATTTCCGAGGCGCGCAGCCTCAACCTCTCCAACTCGGTGGCAATTTTAGCTTACGAAGCACTGCGGCAGCAGGGCTTTGAAGGCCTGAAGAGCCTCGGCTCGATGGCAGATTTATAAAGTATTTAATTTTTTTGGGAGGATATGCAAATGAATTACAACAAGAAAACCATCAACGATGTTGATGTGCACGGCAAGAAGGTTCTTCTCCGTTGCGACTTCAACGTTCCCCAGGACAAGACGACCGGTGAAATCACCAGCGACAAGCGTATCAAGGCAGCCATCCCCACCATCAAGCAGCTTCTCGACAACGGCGCAGCAGTCATTGCCTGCTCCCACCTCGGCAAGCCGGTTGCCACCTTTGAGAGCTATGTGAAAAAGCAGGTAGAAAAGGGCAAGAAGGAAGAAGAAGTTACCCGTGAAAGCTGGGAGAAGTCCCTCCGCAAGCTGACGCTCGCCCCTGTTGCCAAGCGCCTCAGCGAGCTCCTCGGCCAGGATGTCATCTTCGCCTCCGATACCATCGGCCCCGATGCACAGGCAAAAGCTGCCGCTCTGCAGCCCGGCCAGATTCTCCTTCTCGAGAACCTCCGCTTCAACAAGGGTGAAACCAAGAATGATCCCGCATTTGCAAAATCTCTTGCCGACATGGCAGAAGTTTTCGTTTCCGACGCGTTCGGCACCGTACACCGCGCTCACGCCACCACTGCCGGCGTAACCGAGTACCTCCCCGCCGTCTGCGGCTTCCTTATCGAGAAGGAGATCGGCATCATGGGCAAGGCTCTTGCCGATCCCGAGCGTCCCTTCGTCGCTATTCTCGGCGGCGCAAAGGTTTCCGATAAGCTCAATGTTATCTCCAATCTCCTTGAGAAGGTCGATACTCTTATCATCGGCGGCGGCATGGCATACACCTTCCTCGCCGCTAAGGGCTACACCGTCGGCACCAGCCTTCTCGACTCCGAGAAGCTCGACTACTGCCGCGAGATGATGAAGAAGGCCGAGGAGAAGGGCGTAAAGCTCCTCCTGCCGGTCGACACCGTCGTTTCCAAGTCCTTCCCCGATCCTATCGACGGACCGGTCGAGGTCTGCACCGTCGATTCCGACAAGATCCCCGC
>JAFUGY010000048.1 GCA_017469115.1 Oscillospiraceae bacterium | reverse complement strand
CTTCGCTCACATTGCTGTAGTCAAGCATACGACGATTCTTCTTCATGTCACCTTTTAGGAATCGGACGATTCTCTTCAGTCAGCAGTATGGCAAAAGGATCGGGCATCTCTCCAGCACCGGAAATTGTGCTTTCATTCTTCGGTACGGAAGGAGAACCGCTGCCAGTTTGGATTTCAGCTTCCCTGTCTTGACATTTCCACCCATCGATACAATCCGACCGGCCTTATAGCTTTTGCCTGATCCATAGATGCCGTGCACAAAAGCATGAACCAGCAGAACTTCCGAATCCTCATCCATAGGCTCATCGCTCATCATAACGTGACCCAATTTCACCATTCGCTCGTGGAACTTCCACATGCCAATGGATTCCAGCACATACCTGTCCTTTTCCATATCTACAGATTGTTTCTGATAAACCGTCAGGAGAATGCTGTTGCGAATGATGATTTGCTCCACTACATCGCTGTCTATAAAAGCTATATGTTCGCCCTATTCTCCTTTCAGGCTCTCCCGGAGGAGAGAAAGAATGTATTGTTGATCATTTGTCAGCATATGAGGATCCCTCATCCCCGGACTGCCTGCGCAGCATCAAACTTATTCCCTTCTCGATCATCGTATAAATCCCACAACTGATTATAACTCCAATCACATTATTGAGGATATCATCAACCTCAAAATACCCTCGCTTCAGGAGAAGCTGCGATACCTCTATAAACAGGCTAAAACCGAACCCGAATAAAATAACCCAACGTCTCTTCTTCACAAAAGCCGGCATAAGAAAGCCAACCGGTGAAAGAAGAAGGATATTCAGCAATACCTGTGAAATTTGATATTTGCTTCTTCTAAAACCATTTCTTAGAATAAACCGAACCGCACGAAACGGTATGAGTTGAAGCATATATCCGGCATGCGTTCTTCGTTTTAAAACGGTGGAGCTCAGCACAAGAAACAGATAGGCGGCCAAGATTGCTATTGCGAACCGCTTCCCAACGCTCTTTCTCCTCAAAGCGAACAAAAGCAAAATCCCAATTCCTATGGCTACCCAGTAATATGCAGGGGGCATCCGTATCGATGCCCGTAAAACCTTATACAAAATGTTCATTTTCTACAAGAAAAGTGATGCTTTCTTTTTTACAGAAATTATATCAAACAGTCCGCTCCTTATCAAGCAATTAATTCCTTTGTAATGTGCAATTAATCGGCAAAGTGGGTGATGTCCGTGTTGGAAACCCAACGGGTTTTCAATGAGGAGGACCCACTTGCCGTAAAACGCTTTACCTCGTAAACACTCCTTTTAAAAGCCTCTTTTATGAAAAATGCTTGGACCGTTATTCAATTCTGCGTTTTTTTAATGGCAGAGAACTCATTCTCTATCCAACGCGTCGAGAACTACAGTAGCGACTCTCGGCTCAAAACAGCATGTTGGGCGGACGCAAACAATGCGAACCCCACTTGCCCGCTGGGGGCCTACCTTCATGAAGGTTGCAATCACGGACGTATCTCCATGTAAGCCCAATGGTCCTATATCGGCTTCATTCACTCTTCTGGTGATCTCCCGCTCCATCTCGGACTGGACATCATACCTGCCATCCACCTGTGCCTGAAGCATCATGGATGTTGCCTCGAAATGACTCCGACCGACACCGACAGCCAGCGTACATGGGGAGCAGCCGAGCTGGGCTACCCCTTCCTTTGCCCAGTTGACGATTTCATCCAGAACCACCTGCGTATTGTGTTTATGAAAAACCCTGTAGGTCTTTGCCCGGATAGCCGGACCGCCGCCGAACATAAGAATATGCAGGCGAATCACATTATCTTTGCATCTTCTCAGCAGAATAGGCGCAGGCTCTACTCCGGCTGAATCCGGATTCAGGCCGCCGGATTGATCAATCCGATGGCTGTCATCCCCCATGATGCCCATGGGACGCCCCGGGAGCTTCCGCAGGCCTTCCGCCACACCTTTTTTGATGGCGTCCAGCATCTTTCCGGTCACGGCACAGTCTTCCCCGACTTCCAAAACCAAATGAGGAATGCCGGTATCATCACAAAGAGGAGACTTATTCTTCTCTGCCGCTTCCGCATTGGCAAGCACCTGCTCCAGCACCCATTTCGCCTTTTCATTTCGTTCTGTGCTTATTGCCTTTTGATAAGCTTCCTTCTTATCCGGGCGAAATGTACTGCCGGCATCCACCAGGGTATCTCTTACAAGAGAAACAATTTCTTCATACTTCATCATAAATGCTCCTCCCGTGGGCTGCGCCGATAATTGCCGGATACTTGTCCACCTTGATCAGATGCAATGCCTCCATGCCAAGCTCTGGGAAAGCAATCACCCGTTCCTCACTGGTTTTACTGCCAAGCAATGCCGTTACCGGAGGGATGACGGCATAGACTGCATTGTATTTCTCAAGTGCTTCGATTGTTTCCGGATGCAGCTGACCTTTCCCCAGATGCAGCTTAATCCCTGCTGCACTCAGCGGAGCGATGCTGCTCTCGATCTCCAGTTTGTTGGAACTCGTCGGCCCCACACCGGCCGGGCTCACTGCAGTATGAAAAATCACCTGCCCGTGCAAATCAACACCAAGTTCTCCGACTGTTCCAGACTCAATCATTTTCAGCACCTTTGGAAGAACCGCGTCACGCCCGCAGAGGATATAACCGCTGATTTCCACGGTATCCCCCACCTGCAATGCTGCTGCAGCTTCTTCCGAAATCGGTGTAGTCAACTCAATCATTTCAGTGCCTCTTTCAATCATTCACGGCAAAGAGCTTTACATAGCCGCTCTCGTTTTTGATCACGCCAAACGCTCTGGCGCGATTATAAATTTTCTTTGCCCAATTGGTATGGGGTTTGATCTCATTCATCTTGTTGCCCCCGGAACCTTTGACCACGCCGCCGCTGGTGCCGAGAATCTGGCAGGCATCGTCATATTCTTCCTTCGTCACAGCCATAAGAGCGTTGACGAACTTGACGTGAGTGGGGTGAATCACCGTACGGCCTACAAAACCGTTGGCCTTGTCCAAAAGCACTTCCCGCAACAACCCGTCAATTTCACCGTTTACCAACGGCTGACGGCGCATCAGATAATCCTCAATTCCGTAATGCTGCAAATCCTCAAACATCAGCTCCTTCGGAGCCCGGAAATATTCCCATACAGGGCCGGAAATGACATAATCGTTATTACGCCCACAGACATTGATAATATCGGAAAGGCACTCGCGAACCGTCATGATGTCATAGAGGCTATAATCAACGCCTCTTCTCACTCCAAAGACAGAGCTGAAGTCCGTCCCGCCGACGCGAACCTGGAGAACCAGATCCTTGTATTTATCAAGGATTTTTTTTATGCCCATCAGCTGAGAGATCCGGCTCTCCTTATAGGCGACTTCAGGGTCTTCAATGATCGGCATGCCATAGAGGATCTCTCCGAACCGGTTGTTCAGATCCCGCAGATAAGCATAATACTCATAGCCGTTTTCGGCATTGAATTTTGGAAAGTTCACCCCACAGAGGGAGCGAACTTCTTTTTTCGTCAGCCCTTCTCCGAATACCTTGAACTGTTCCAGGTTTCGAATACGGACAAAAATCAGCGGAACATAATCCGGATCCAGATCACCGTTGTCCACAGCATCGGTAACGGTTGCCAGAAGATGATGGACATTTTCCATGGCCTCCGGAACTTTCTCCTCCGGGCAGGCATCTTCAAAGCATAAAACCCTCGTCGTCAGGCCGGGCGTAGAATGACTCAGGATCTTCGGGGTGAAGTCCTTATATCCGGGCATATACATCGTAGCACCGAGGCAGTATTGAAGAAGTTCCCTGTCCGTATACTTGTTGAAATGCTCCGGCTCAACCACAAATTTAAAATCCGGATTATACAGGTGATGTCTCATGAGTTATTTTGTCTCCTGTGTCAGACTGCCTTTCGGAGACCAGACGGCTTCGGGATAATATTCATCAATCATTCTCTTGACAAGGCTGCATTGCTTAGCACGTTTGCGGGCATCATCCTCCGTGCTGTCCCAGCTATGGGTAGCGGCAACGGAACCGCCGGTTTTCAGATAAATCGGAGCTGCAATGCGGATCATCTCCGGAACCTCATAGTGCCTGATGAAGCCGCCTGTAGACTTGGGATTCTCGGTATGAATATCTATGGGGCAATTCACTGCCTGGCGCATGGCTGCCAGCATCTGAAGCTGGATATCCCGGACAGGATTAATGGAATCTGCACCAATGCTCTCAAGAAGCTTTGCAGAACAGGGATTGCCGTGGCCGGCATGGGCAGAGACTTTGAAATGGCAGTCTTCCGGAATTTCTCCGGCTTTGCGCATCTCATTGAGGATCCAGAGGCAACCTTCATCATAGACCAGGAAACCTCTGCAGCCGATCCGGGCAGCACGCTTGACATCTTCAATTGCCCGAACGATCTGATCCTGCCCGCGGAGGCGATACCCCATGCGAACGCCTTCCTCTGTATGAACGGATGCAGAAGTATCCGTGGTTGCACGAGGGCCAATGGCAAGAATCAGATCCGTCTCCCATTGATGGGCGAGATCTACCATCTTCCCGATCTCTTCATCCGTCAGGCGCATGATGCCCTGAGTCTGCGTTACACGATGGAGGTAAAGGCCGTAGCCGTCCATTGCCTCCAACAGAGCCTTCATTACTTTCGGCCCCTGAATGCCGGGAACTTCGAAACGATACTGGCCGCCGTCGGCAAACCGCTTTTCGGATGTAGGTAAATCATACGCATCCCCACCGGGTAAACCAACACTCTTCAAAAATTCTCTTGTTTTTTCCATGCTGTTCATTTTACAGTTTCTCCTTATTCTTTATTCAAAGTATCAATCAATGCATCAATTGCTTCTCTATGATTGAAAACAATCGGCGGTAACTTCCGGCTGAGGCCTTTGTGAATTCTGCAGTCAATAAACGAGGCTTTGCCGCAATTCCGCAGCTCTTCCAAAGCTTCTGTCAACTCTTCTTCATTCTCTACCGCTTTGCCTACGGTGGCATAGCCACAGGCCTCGGCTATCCTGGTAAAATCCACCAAATGCCCGGCGGAGGGCTGCCCGCCAACGGATTCATGCGCACCATTATTCAGGACCACATGCATAAAGTTTGGTGCTTTCAACTTGCTCACCATCGTCATGGCTCCCATATGCATAATGGCTGCAGAGTCTCCGTCCAGCACAACGACGTGCCTTTCCGGCTTCTCCAGGGCAATCCCCAGGGCAACAGAAGAGGCATGGCCCATGGAGCCTACATTCAGAAAGTCATGTGCTTTCGTCTCTTCCCGCTTCTCCCGAAGGAAAAACAGCTCTCTTGTTGCTCTGCCGGTTGTGGCAGAATAGATGGTATCCTCAGGCATGTGGTTGAGAATGACTTCTATAGCCTCTTCCCGACTCATGGGATAGACCGCATCCACATTGTTTGCCTTCTCGCTTGCTGCCATCACGCCTTTCGGAGCAACAAACGCAAAAACTCCTCTTGTCTCTTTGCAGCAGCTGACTGCCTTTTCAACCGTTTCAGCAAACTTCTCGTCATCATCCTCCAATACCGTATAGGGAATATGCAAAAGATCCAGAAGACCTGTCGTAATCTCCCCCTGGAGCTTATGCTGGGGATGGTTTGGCTCGGTATCACCCTGCCCGCGCCAGCCGATGAGCAGCAGCATCGGAACGGCATATACATTCCTGTCCACCAGGCTTACCAGAGGATTCACAGTGTTTCCTTCCCCGCTGTTCTGCAGGTAAACCAGCGGAATCTCACGGCTTGCAAAATAGTGGCCGGCTGCCAATGCAACAGCATTCCCCTCGTTTGCCGTAATAACATTCCGTTCTCCGCAGTGAGCCAAAGCATAGTTGCAAAAGCCATTCAGATAACTGTCCGGCACCCCTGCAAAAAAAGTAACCCCATTCTTTTTCAAAACCTCAAAAACTTTTTCCTGATTCAGCATTTACTTCTTCTCGCCTCCTACAGAGCCTTTTCCTTTGTAAAGTGTGAAGTATTCCGGGCTGTCACCTTTGGTAATCTGCCATGCCTGTTCAAAGGCACTGACCACTTCTTTCGGCAACGGACCAGCTTTTACCGTCTCCATATTCTGCTGCAGATGGCTCAATTTGGAAGCGCCGATCAGAATCGCGTCTCCCCTGTCACCGCTTAGCATGGAGTGATAAGCCAGCCAACGATAAGTTGCTTCAATGGAACTGATCCCCTGTTTCTCCGCTGCAGCCTTTATGGTTTCCACTGCATCAAAAAAGCTCTTTTTCCAATACCGCCCCTGATAGTTGGGACGATGGGTGAAGCGCCCGTCGGTGGGAGCATCTTCAAACTTTCCGTACCGCCCCGTCAGAAGACCGCCGCACATGGGATTGTAGGCATAAAAGCGCATGCCGAAATGATTGAGGCAATCGTTCAGCTCTGCCTCCGCCCGCCTCGTCAGGGGATTGTAAACCCCTTCAAACACGGTAGGCTTCACCCAGCCGTGTTTATCACAGATATGCCAGACATCTGCCACCATCCACGCCGGATAATTACTCAACCCCAGCTCCCTGTACTTCCCCTGATCATGAAGATCCGCCATTGCCCCCAGCACATTCTCCACAGGAGTGGCGGGATCGGGAAAATGCAGAAATACCGTGTCAACACTTGAAAGCTTCATTCTATCCAGGCTCTCGTTCACCTGCTTGTATGCAGCATCCGCATCCAGCTTGCCGGAGATTCTGGGATTCACCTTCGTGGCAATTTTGAAGGGGCGATTCAACCCCGGGAGCACTTCTCCCAACAAGCGTTCACAGTTCCCTTCATTGTAGACGTAAGCAGTATCCAGCTCATCATATCCGGCATCCAGAAACGCATTGACGAATTCTCCAACCTGCGGTTGAAATACAGATTCGCCGAACGTCATCGTCCCAAGAATCAGTTTTACGTTTTTTTTCATTTCATCGCTCATAACTTCTCTACCAACTCCTGTACCTTACTATTCTCTCGATATACTGCGTCGAACACTGCTGAACGAGTAACTTCATTGACACCTGCATACTCCATCAAGCCGTTATAACGGCTCCTGAATTCTTCCTCCGTCAACGGATTTTCCGGCTCTCCTTTTGGGAAATCTACACGATCGGTATATTCACTGTCTTTTGTTTTGATCGTAACTACTGCCGCCTGAATTCCCGGAAAAACTCTGCTCAACTCCTCATCGGCTTCCACCCGAATCTTTTTGGTCAGGTGCAAGACCTCATCTCTTTGCACGGCTTCCTCACTGAATTCCTGCAAACCGGCCCTCCCATAAATCAATCCGGCTGCTGTCGCATAGGGGATGCTCATCTTCGCACTATAGCTGCCGGGGATCACCGTATGATCATGCCCAGAAACCGCCAGGTCATACGTCCGGATTTTGACCTCTTCCACGTCCTCCGGCCTAACATGCTCCCTTAGATGGATGGCTGCCTCAACCGCCGGATGTGTATAGCGGCAGGATGCATAAGGTTTTGTATAGGATTTCATGATAGCATAAGTGCCGTTTAGCAGGACCGGCTTCAGTTCAACATTTTCATTCCCGGTCATCATTTTCAAGAAACCTCTTCCTCCGAGCGGATCGGAGTGGCCTTTAAACCCGGCTTTTGCCAGTTGAAGCGAAGTAAGACTCAACAATGCTGTCTTAGCCACATTGTACGGTTTTAATTCGCTTCCGTCATCCAGCACCTTCAACATACCGGAAGCTGCCACACACGCACTTGCGAACGCCCGGAACCGTTCTTCATCCGTGAAACCCAGCATATAACTTGCCGCAATAGTTGCGCCAAGCGTTCCGCAGGTTCCTGTAGCGTGATAGCCCAATGCTTTGTGACCAGGCTGGATAGATACAGCCATGGTATAACTCGTTTCGTATCCGACAATCGCAGCCCTCAACATCTCATCTACGCCGATGCCATACCGCTGAGAAAGTGGAATCAGAAGGCTGAAGATCGGAGAACCCAGGTG
>JAFUGY010000047.1 GCA_017469115.1 Oscillospiraceae bacterium | reverse complement strand
AATCCGATGCGGGCGATATGTTTCATTTCATCTTGTCTGCTTTTTATTTCTTTCCCTTATCTTCAGGGGTAATGCAGTAAATATTGGACAGAAAATCCCCCTGTACGCGTAGAGCTTCATGATAGCCGGCACCGCTGAAGCGCTGGGCAATGGGAACCCCGGCCTGGAGTGCCGCGCCGGAACAGCAGAAGGTATCCGCCCCATCCTCCATACTGCGGTGATGATCGGCCGTTCGAAGGACAATTCCGTTGGGATCAAGCTTTACAGGAGTAATATGTTTCAAAAGCCCTCCGAAACGGCTGACGCGCAGCCCCTGCTTTCTACTCTCAACCTGGTACATCTCTCTCGGATTAAGAGATGCGGCGTACAGCCACTCGTGGCCGGGAGAGGCCGGAATCAGGCGATGGAAGAGTGCCACAAGGCTCTCTGTTTCTCCGGTAACCTGCCAGGAAACCGCATTTTCTTCCGCACGGTTCCGGCGGAAGGTTCCGAACTGCAGTGTTTTTCTGTGTCGGATAAACCAGGCAATCGTCCTTTTCAGTTCTGCCTCTTCTACCGGCAGCATATTGGCAAGATCGAACTCCAGCCCGAAACCACCGAAAAAGGCAACGTTTGCTCTCGTGGAAAGAGGTGTGGCACGGAGTGTCTGTGCATGAGGGTCGGCTGAAACATGCGCTCCGACTGTAGACTGGGGATAGAGGTAACTCAGGCCGTTCTGGATATCGATGCGCTCAATGGGATCCGTGTCATCAGAAGCCCAGATCTGGGGCGCAAAGCAAAGCATCCCGAGATCGAAACGGTTTCCTCCTGAGGCGCACCCCTCCAGCAGAATGGACGGGCGCGGCTCAAAAATACGCCGCAGGACATCATATAATCCAAGCACATAGGAATACGCCTTTGCCCCGAGCGCATTGGAATGGCGGTTCATATCCCATTTGACATAGTTGATCTCCGTGCTGTCCAGAATATCCGTAACGCTGGTAACAATATAATCCCGTACATCCGGGTTGGTGAGATCCAGGAGGTATTCAAACCTCCCCTGAAGCGTCCTTACCCCTGGCATGCGCAGCACCCAGTCAGGATGTGCCCGGTAGAGATCGGAATCTTCGTTGATTGCTTCCGGCTCAAACCACAATCCGAAGTCAAGCCCCAGCGCATGGATTTTTTGCGAAAGTCCTTCCAGGCCGTTAGGCAGCTTCGTCCGGTTAACTGTATAATCCCCAAGCCCGGCATGGTCGTCGTTTCGGGCTCCGAACCATCCGTCATCCAGCACAAAAAGCTCGCAGCCAAGTTTTTTTGCTTTTTTGGCAAGGGACAGCAGCTTTGCCTCGTTAAAATCGAACATGCAGCCTTCCCAGTCATTGTAAATAACAGGTCTTTCTCTGTACTGCCAGCATTGCGGGACAATATGGCTGTTGACAAAGCGATGCATCCTTTCACTTAAGCCGTTAAACCCCCGGTCAGAATAGGAAAGCACCGCCTCCGGTGTTTCAAGGCAGGCTCCGTCTTCCACCTGGAGTAACACCTGATCATCAGAAAAGCCCTGCATGACCCTCGTTAACCCTTGCTCACTGAGCTGTGCCGAAGAATAGTGATTCCCGGACCAGACCAGATTAAACCCATAGGCCTCACCTGCATCTTCTCCGGTATCGGAGCGGGAAAGGAGAAAACCGGGATTGGTAAAGTTGGAGGAAAACCCTGTTGTGCTCTCATTTACCACACGGGAACGTGTTACCGGCACACAATGCGGGTGCATCTCAGCAATCCATGCCCCGCTGAAAGCCGTCATATCAAATTGGCCTTTCAGATCGAGCATGGAGCTCATCAGTTTTGAAACCTGTACCGTTCTGCCGCTGTTGTTTCGGAACACCGTGCGGCGAACAAGCGCCGTTTCATACAGAGAAAAGTACAGGGAAAGCGTCGTCTTCTCTCCGAGCAGAGAAGAAGCTGATGTAAATACCAGTTCCAGCGTTTCACATGCACCTTTTGCAGCAGGAAGCGTGCAGGTATAAACTGGCGGCTCTTCCAGAACTGCATAAGAACTGTAGACTAAATCCGGAACAATCGGAATCCCTTCCGAGAAAAGCTCAATCGGAGATTCACGATAGTCCCCCATTCCGGAAGCACTCCATGCAAGCGGGAGGGCGTCAAGAGACGAGGTGGGATCACTGTCATCATAAACCAAACTGCATCCCCACCCTGTGCCGAGTTTATAAGATAATGCCTCTGCATCCTCCGGTAATAGAGGTGCCCCAAAATGAAGAAGCTCAGCCTGAGAAAAGCGGATTCGAATGATACAGGAAAGAGCCTCATTTCCAAGAAAGAAAACCGGATCCCGGTCAATTGTAAAATGCCTGATCATATTTCTGCCTCCGGAAAGAATCATAAAATTCAGGGTTTTTATTGTACCACATTTGTGGTATGATGAAAAGAAGGTTGGCAGGAAAATGTTCCAACATCGCAAAACTTTTTTAGGGAGGCATCATCATGAAAAGAACAAGATGGTACAAAGACGGTGTCTTTTATCAGATCTGGCCCCGCAGTTTTAAAGACGGGAACGGAGACGGCATGGGAGATCTCTACGGAGTCTATGAAAAACTGGATTATCTCAAAAGCCTTGGCGTAGATGGCATCTGGTTCTCCCCTCTTTATCCCTCTCCCTGCGCTGACTGCGGATATGATATTTCTGACTATTACAATATCGCTGAGGAATTTGGTGGTATGGAGGCCTTTCGCAAAGTGCTCGATGGAGCTCACGAACGGGGCATGAAAGTCATTATGGATCTCGTTGTTAATCACACAAGTGACGAACATGAATGGTTTCAGAAATCACGAAGAAGAATCGAGCCCTATACCGACTATTATATCTGGCGTCCGAAGCGTCCGGACGGGAAATTGCCAAACAACTGGGACAGCATGTTCGAAGGCAAAGCCTGGCAATGGGACGACGTCCGGCAGGAGTATTATCTTCACCTTTTTGCAATCAAACAGCCTGATCTGAATATGGACAATCCTCTCGTCCGGCAGGAGGTTGTGAAGATCCTTCGTTTCTGGCTCGATATGGGGATTGACGGATTCCGTGAAGATGTAATCACCTTTATTTCCAAGCGGGAAGGTCTGCCTGATGCAAGCATTCCCGCCATGCGAGGCATTTTCCACTATAATCTCGGACCGCGGCTCCACGAATTTCTCACTCAGTTTCGAAAGGAAGCCTTTTCTGATTATGACTGCGTCACCATTGCGGAATCCGCACTCATTACTCCGGAAAAAGCATTGGAATTCATCAGCGAAGGAGAAGAGAACGAGCTGGATATGGTGATTCAGTTCCAATGCATGTGCGCGGACTGCCTGTTTACTGACTTTGTGCCGATGCCTTTCAGCCTGTACCGCCTGAAAAATGCTTTTTCCTCCTGGCAGGAGAAGCTAGACGGGAAGGCATGGAATATGCTCTACCTGGAAAATCATGACCATCCGCGAATTATTTCCCGCTACGGCAGTGAGCAATTCCGCATTCAGAGCGGCAAAATGCTCTGCGCCATGTATCTTTTCCAGAAAGGTACTCCCTTTATCTATCAGGGTCAGGAAATTGGGATGATAAACTGGCGTGCTGAAAGCGTAAGCCAGTATGAAGATGTTCAGACCATCAATCACTGCCCTCACTGGCCGGAAGACAAACGGCTTCGTCTTTATCATCGTGCCTCCCGTGACAATGCCAGAACACCCGTGCAGTGGGACAGCACCGAACATGCCGGCTTCACCACCGGCACTCCCTGGTTCACTGTTAACCCGAATTATCGGGAAATCAACGTTGCGGCAGCAGAAGCCGATCCCGATTCTCTGCTTCACTTTTATCGGAAAGCAATCAAACTTCGGAAAGAGCTCTCAGCCGTCCGATTCGGCAAATATAAAGAATACTTCCGCCTTTCCGGTACGTTTTACGTCTACGCTATGGAAAGCCCTTCCCAGCGGGTGTTGGTTATCTGCTCTTTCTCCTCGGAGGCAAAATACTTCCGTGCTCCCCGAGGTTACGATCTTGCGAAGGGGAAACTGGTACTCAGTAATTACGGTTCTTCTCTCCGAAATAACGGGTTCACCTCTATGCCGTATGAAACGCGGGTTTATGTTTTTGAGTAAACTTCTCGTTATATAATCAATAACCGATTGCAAAGCATGACATTATATTTGTAAATCCTCTTGCATTTCGTCGGTATTTTAGGTAAAATAGAGTCATCAGTCAGCATAGACTCAGAGTATACAGGATCAGGAGGTGACATTGGTGGCTGATTTTGAAAAAATAAAAGAAAAAGTTGACGTTGCTGTCAGCAAAGCCGGCCAAACGCTCAGCGAGCTTGACATGGGTGTCGCATACACCAAGATGGAGGATGTTCTTTCTTCTCTCGACATTGATGGCAAAAAGCAGCAAATCAGAGATTTTATTGACAGTCCTAAGATGGATGAGATAAAATCTGCGGGGAGAACCGTGAGAGATTTTCTCGGATTCGTGCCAAATTATGCACAGAGTATCCCCGGTATGGTAAAAGACGGGCTGGAAAAACTCAAAAAAAAGTAAATCAGAAGTCAATTCACAAAAAAACTTCCCGGCAAAACCGGGAAGTTTTTTTGGGGCTGTTCTCAGGATGCTTCTCGCAGATAGATTTTGATGGTAACGGATGTGCCATAGCATGACGCCGTCAGGTCAACGTTTTTCATCTCTGTACCGACACAGGTAAGCGTAACAGTATCATCGCTGTTCAGCTTATACTGAAGAGACGTTCCATCCACGTCACTGCAGGACCATTCAACAGGAGGGTTGATAATATCCATCGGGTAAACAACCGCATTCACATTGATGGCCTCACCAACTCGCATTGTCGGCCAGGCGTTTTCAGGTGTCAGATCTTTTGTATTCATATAAAGAATTTTAATCTGTTCCACCTTCGGTTCGGGCGTTGGGGGAGGTGTTGGAGCAGCTTCAATCTCTGGCATCTGGTTGGAAATCAGAGCCGGAGTAGCTGTCGGTCGGATCGATGCATTGTCTATCGTGTCAAGCGAGGTTGTAACCATCACAATCACGGCAAGGATAACCGATACAACGAGAATCAGCCCGAAGGCCAGTTGCCATCTCACATTGGCCTCTGCACGGCTGTTTGCTGCCGTGCCGTGGACTGTACCTGGGGTCGTCCCCGGCGTGCGGGAGCTCTGCGCTACCACACGTGTCCCGCAATTCGGGCAACGGCTTCTCAACGAAGAAAAGCTTGCCCCACATCTGCGGCATTTTATCTGGGGGATAAGCGGCATGTAAATACCTCCATTGCTTCTTTCTATTCGTGCCTGGATACGCAAGGATAATACTACTTATTTTGTTTTTCGTCAAGTGTTCTGTGCAGAATTGTGGAACAAAACGGGGTGAAATATGGTATCAATTCCCCACTTTGCAAAGAAAAAAATGGGTTTTTCAAGCTTTTCACCTGCATAGTCACTGTACGTTCTGCCTGTATCTTCCTATTTGCATCTCATAATTCTCTTGACAGAATCTATCTCAGCGCTTTAAAATAAACATACTCTATTCTATCAATCTTCGAGAGGTGTTTGACATGGCAAAAAAAATCATACGAATTGTCCTGACAGGTGGACCTGCAGCAGGAAAAACAACCTTGATCTCCCGAATCCTGAAAGAATTCAAACAGGAAGATGGCTGGAAGGTTATTACCATTCCGGAAACCGCTACCGACCTGATCTCCGGTTTTGGGTTGGGCCCATTTCCGGGATGCATGAGCATGGAAGAGTTTCAGTATTTTGTCATTTCCGACCAGCTTCATAAAGAAAAGATCGCTTTGAAAGGTGCTGAAATCGTACCCGAAGAGAAAGTATTGATCATTTACGACCGTGCTATTTTCGATGACCGTGCCTATATTTCTCAGGAACAGTTTGAAAAAACGCTCTCCTATTTCGGCAAAACACCGGAGGAGATCATGCGTGGTTACGATGCTGTCATTCACCTGGTAACCTGTGCCAAAGGTGCCGAGTTTGCATATAATTTCGGCAATGCCGCTCGTTATGAAAATATAGAAGTTGCCCGGGAAAAGGATGATCTGACTCTGCAGGCCTGGAGTTCCCACCCCAGAATCTGTGTAATCGACAATTCTGTCGATTTCGAAGATAAGATCAACCGTGCTCTCGCCAAAATCTATGAACTCATCGGCGAAAGCATGCCCGACGTCAGCAAACGAAAGTACCTGATTTCCATGCCGGATGTCTCCCTTTTGACGGAAACGTTCGTCGCAACGGACATTGAAATGATGCAGACCTATCTGATGAACAGCAATCCGATGGTGGAAAGGCGGATTCGCCAGCAGGAAAACGGACCGGATTATCTCTATTTTTATACAGAAAAGCGCATCGGAGAAGACGGAACCCGCTGGGTCACTGAACGCCCGATATCTGAAAAAGAATATATCCGTTATCTGATGGAATGTGACGCCGCACTGCATCCTGTCCGAAAGAGAAAGTTCCGTTTCATTGCAAACGGACATCGCATGGAAATTGATCTCTATCCATTTTCTTCTGAAAAAGCGATCTTGTTTGTCTATGGCACCGGAGATGATCAATCAGCAACCATCCCGGACGGAATAACCGTTCTCAAGGATGTTACCGGTGATCCGGAATACAAAAACCGCCGCCTCGCAGGGCGGCAGGAGCTCTGATTCTATGGCAAAAGCGAGAGGGTTTCAAGTCCTCTCGCTTTTCTCTTTTTCCGTGGAATAGGTTCGTTCCGAGATAATATATCTTGGGCGTTGCTTGGTCTCGAGGTAGATCTTGCCGATATACTCTCCGATAATCCCCAGGCTGATCAGCTGCACACCGCTCACAAAGCAGATAATACAGGTCATGCTTGCCCAACCTGCAACAGCCTTCCCGCATATAGCCGTAATCAGCGCCCATAAGCATCCGATAAAGCTGATTCCGGCAACAATAATTCCAAACGACATGATAAGCTGTAGCGGCTTGACAGAAAGGCTTGTAATCCCATCGATTGCAAGAGCAAGCATCTTTTTCAAAGGATAATGGCTGCTGCCTGCCATCCGTTCCTGTCTGGAATACTCTACCGTAGTGCTTTTAAACCCGACCAACGGCACCAACCCGCGCAGGAAAAGATTCACTTCCCGGAAGTTTGCAAACTCCTGCAACACTCTTGCACTGATCAACCGATAGTCCGCATGATTGTATACTACATCTGCTCCGAGAAATTGAAGAAATTTATAGAAACCCTGCGCTGTTGAACGTTTAAAGAAGGTATCTGTCTCCCTGGAAGATCTGACCCCGTATACCACTTCACATCCGTCGAGATAGGCATCCACCATAGCGTCCATAGCATTGATATCATCCTGCCCGTCCGCATCGATGGAGATGGTAATATCGCATAGATCTTTCGCTTCCATCAGCCCCGCCAGCACGGCATTCTGATGGCCCCGATTCCGGCTCTGGGATATTCCGAGAAAAACCTCGTCCTGTTCAGATAACTTCCTGATGATTTCCCACGTAGAATCCCTGCTGCCGTCATTGACAAACAGCACCCGGCTATCCGTCGATATCTTTCCTTTTTCAGCCAGTTCCCTGATCTTTCCGGCAAAAAGCGGTGCCGTAACAGGGAGAACTTCCTCTTCATTATAGCAGGGTACAATGATGGTAAGTTTTGGCAACATGTTATGCATCTCCTTCGCTGATATGCTCCATCCCGCAGGAAAGAATCGCGGAAACGTGATCATCATCCAGAGAATAATAGACGGATTTCCCTTCCCTGCGTGCCTTGACAAGCTTGCTCCTGCGCAAAAGATTCAGCTGATGCGAAATGGCAGACTGTGTCATTCCAAGCCCGTCGGCAATGTCTCCGACACTCCGTTCCTCCCGCAGAAGAAGAGAGAGTATTTTTATTCTCGTAACATCCCCAAATACTTTAAAAAGCTCAGCAAGGTCAGAATATTTCTCTTCCGTCATACGATATCCTTATCTTTTATCTCTTTTCTTACAGGTAGATCTCGCAGTCATCTTCCACGATCTTGCAGTTTTTCACAACATCTGCCATAACAGTTTTGACGTCCGCACCGTCTTCAAATTCAACCGTCATTTTTAATGCCATGAAGTTTACAACAGCATCTTTCACGCCACTGGTCTTTTTTGCAGCCTGCTCCATCAGATTTGCGCAGTTGGCACAATCCACATCAATTTTATATGTTTTTTTCATTTTGTTATACCTCCCACTCATTTGAACAGTTGTTCATGTTTTCATTGAAAGTATAACGGATTCTTCCGGAAAAGTCAAGCATTAATTCTCAGTTTCCTGCTCTTCTGCTACATCTTCCCCATCTTTTATTTCGCCGCTGTCTTCTTCCGAAGCCGCAGGAGCTGCATTCATGTCATAGTACTCGTGCTTGACCATAGCCCGCACCGCATTGATAAGAAAATAGGTCCCGAAAACCACAAAAAGAATCATCCCGCCAATCATAACGGCAAGCTTTCCGCCGGTCTCCTGTAATGCCCCGCCGGTATAAAGCTGGTAGACCAGATAATACAGATAACCTCCCACCAGAACACGGAGTGCAAGCTGGCCTTGTGTCGGCAAACGTTCCGGGTTATTCTTCTTTTGTTCTTCCTGTTGTTTTCTGTAGGAATCCAGCAAACCCATATGGTTCTCCTTTTAAAAAACCGCCCGGAGATACCGGGCGGTAAACTATATAAGTTTCAGTTCTCAGCAAAAGCTGAATTATGCCTTCTTGCCTTTCGGCTGCTTTGCCTGTGCAGACAGCGTCTGGAAAGCAGTGACAGCAAGGATAACAGCGAGAACAACCAGAGCGATGGACCAGATGGTCTGGAACCAGGTACCCCAGTCAGCACCGGCAGCAATCTTGCCGAAGTTGTTGAAGATGGTGATGCACAGTGCGCAGATGGTAGCGCAGAGCATGAATACCATCGGGAAGAAGAACATCTTGTTGTTGCGGCCGATCTTGCCAAGCCAGGTGCACACTGCGAGCATTGCAACGCCTGCGAGCAGCTGGTTTGCAGAGCCGAACACGCTCCAGATCTGGCTCAGGCCCATGAAGCCCATGCCGCAGCCGATGACGACCATGATCAGCGTGGAGACGATCGGCGTGGAGAAGAACTTTGCAGCACCGGTGAGATCCTCGTGAGTCTTTCCTTCCGGAGTGAGGAGCTCAGCGAAGAGGTAACGGCAGAGACGGGTTGCAGAGTCAAGAGAGGTCAGAGCAAAGACAGAGACAGCCAGTGTGAACAGGTTGTAAATCAGGCTGTAGCTCTTCTCGCCTGCGAAGGAAGCAAACATAGTTGCAATACCACCGGCAAACACCGTCGGAGGAGCAGAGAGCAGGAACTTGTCTCCGCCGCCTGCAGAGGACTGGCTCCAAACAACACCGATAGCGATGAGAGAGATAACGCCGAGAGCAGACTCAATGACCATGGAGCCGTAGCCGATGATCTGTGCATCCTTCTCGTTGTTGATCTGCTTGGAAGACGTACCGGAGGAGATCAGGGAGTGGAAGCCGGAGCATGCGCCGCAGGCGACCGTGATGAACAGGAACGGGAAGAGAGGCTGACCGGCCGGATTCTTCCATCCGTAGAAAGCAGGAGCTTCAACCGTAGCAGCACCTGTAAAGGTAGCGCCAACAATAGCAATGACAGCGATAGCCATCATACCGTAGAGCAGGAAGGAGCTCAGGTAGTCACGCGGCTGGAGCAGAATCCAGACAGGAAGCAAAGAAGCGACCGTGACATACACTGCAATGAAGATTACCCAGAAGGTACGGCTGAAGTGAAGGCCTGCATACTGTCCGATAATAACAATCGCGATGATGCCGATAATGCCAACGATGGTTGCAGGGCCGACAGGAGCATTCTTGCGGTATACAAAGAAACCAAAGATAGCAGCAATGACAATAAAGAGAATGGAGGTCATTGCTGTGGAACCGTTGGCAGCATAAGTAGCCGCGGAAGAATCAACAGAAACGAAGGTGCCTGCCACAACTGCCGTGAAGGAGGCAATAACGAGAACAAGAACTGCCAGTGCGAAGATGATGAACAGCTTCTTGGATTTGGGGCCCATGGAATCTTCCATAATCTCGCCGATGGAGCCACCGTTGTGACGGATGGAAGCAAACAGAGCACCAAAGTCATGCATGGCGCCGAAGAAAATGCCGCCAAGCACACACCAAAGGAAAACAGGAACCCAACCAAAGACGGCAGCCTGAATCGGTCCGTTAATCGGGCCGGCGCCGGCTATGGAAGAGAAGTGGTGACCCATCAGCACTGCCGGGTTTGCAGGAACAAAGTCCTTCCCGTCGTAGCTGGTGTGGGCCGGGGTTTCGCGGCTGGGATCAACGCCCCACTCTTTTGCCAGCCAGCTGCCGTAAAACACGTAGCCGAGGGCAAGAGCAACAACCGCAACGATGAGGATAAGTAATGCGCTCACACTTTTCACTCCTTTTTAAAAATGTGTGGTAAATATATTCCTATTAACAGCTCATTTTTTCTGAGCTGAAAATAGCTTGGAGAAATAAGATTTCATCTCGCGCCCTGCAGGATTCGTCCATACCTTCTCGTCATTCAAATCTACTGCTGTAGTGAGAAGGTTGGTATAACCCCAAAGTGAGAAATGGTAAGATCTCTGGAACTTTCGTTTCACAATCGCTCTCAGAGCGTCTTCCTCAAACGCATCCGCTACAAAAATTACTTTAATATTAGTGTACTGGTGTTCCTTATGGGGCTTCACCCGAGGCAACCCTTCATCCAAAGCATACTGAATGCAGGAATCGACAACTTCTTTGCTGAAAGAATCCGCTGAAAAAACATAGACGAATTCATTCGTTTCATTTCCATAGTATTTAACGCTCTTTGTCAGCCAGTATCTCTCATCGCGCTTATAAAAATCAGCCCGAAATGCAAGAGGAAATTCGTCCGGCAAACCCGCTTTTATAATGTTATGGTAGGCTGCGTAAGAATCCTCAAGAACGTTGAGGAATGCCAAACGTTCAAAAGCCATAAACAACTCCAGGAGCAAATTATGAACAAATTATTTCGAAAGACACTATACCCCTATTCCAGACAAAATTCAATAGTTATTTCAACGAAAAATGATCTTTTATCAAATTTTATGCCATTATGTTAACCATTTCGATTATTTCCCATTGCAGCTAATTCAAAAATGTAGTAATATTCTGGAAAGAAAATCAACATATGGAGAACTATCTATGAAAACCAGAAATTGCGTACCATGTCTTCTCGGTCTCGAAGGCCCGATCAGTGATGAGCTTCGAAAACTCGGTATGGAGAATATAACTGCTGAAAACGGCAGAGTATATTTTGACGGTGACGAGCATGCCATCGCCTGCGCCAACATCTGTCTGAGAATCGGTGAAAGGGTGCTCATCGAAGTCGGGCGTTTTCCGGCTAACACCTTTGATATGCTTTTTGAAGGTGTCAAAGCGCTTCCCTGGGAAGAGTATCTTCCGAAGGACGCCGCCTTTCCTGTAAAAGGGTACTGTCTCAATTCCACGCTGATGTCTGTGCCGGACTGCCAGAAAATTATAAAAAAGGCTATTGTGGAGCGCCTGAAATTGAAGCACCATGTCTCCTGGTTTGAAGAAACGGGTGCCACCCACCAGATTCAGTTTTCAGTGATGAAAGATGACGTCTCCATCTGTATCGACACCTCCGGGGATGGGCTTCACAAACGGGGCTATCGCCCTGCCCACAATGCTGCGCCTCTGAAAGAGACCATGGCCGCCGCTATGGTCACACTCTCCCGCTATCGCGGGCGGGAAAACTTTTGTGATCCCTTCTGCGGAAGCGGAACCATTCCCATCGAAGCCGCTCTGATTGCACGGAACATTGCTCCCGGGCTTCACCGGGCTTTTTCAGCGGAGAAATGGCACGAAGCAGACAAAACAATTTGGCAGGAAGCACGAAAAGAAGCACAGGCGAGGGAATTCCACGGAGAATATCGTATTCTGGGTTCCGATATCGATCCTTCCGCCATCCGGATCGCAAAGGAAAATGCCGAACGCGCCGGTGTGGCAGATATTGTGCAATTTGAAGTTTCTGATGCCATGCAGTTTGATCGAAAAACCGATCGCGGTATTATTGTGACGAATCCGCCCTACGGAGAGCGCATTATGGAAAAGCAGGAAGCAGAAACTCTTTATCGCGGTTTTGGAGAAGCGTGGTCTGCCACGAAAAACTGGAAGCTTTATCTGCTCTCCTCCCACACGGAATTTGAACGCACCTTTGGCAGACTGGCCGATAAAAAGCGCAAGCTCTATAACGGGATGATCAAATGCGATCTGTTTATGTATTTTAAATGAGGGGAGAAGCATCTCATCCGTCTGCCTGGCGGCAGCCACCTTCCCCATAAGGGGAAGGCTACAAGGAAGGAGTATGAAGAATATGGAGCATCTTTTCATTGTCAATCCCGTTGCCGGGGGAAAAGACAATACCGACAGGATCTACGCCCTTGCTCTCTCCGCTTTTGCACAAAGCAAGGAATCCTTTGAACTTTACCGAACCGTCGGCCCGCATGATGCAGAAGCGAAAGTCCGGCAAATTGCCGAAACCGGTGTAAATACCAGAATCTACGCCTGCGGCGGTGACGGCACTTTTAATGAGTGTGTCAACGGAGCGGCAGGATGTGAAACCATCGCTCTTGCACCTGTCCCCATCGGCACCGGGAACGATTTTTGCCGAATGTTTGGTGCTGAAAGCAGTCTCTATCTCGATTTTCCTTCCCTGCTGCACGGTACAACACATAAAATTGACTTGATCTCTGTCAACGGCAGATATTCAGCCTGCATCTGCTCTGTCGGGGTTGACGCAAGAGTTGGCACCAACGTACACAACTATACTTCTCTCCCCTTCTGCAGCGGTGGTGGAGCTTATATTGCCTCTGCAGTAGTAGAGCTATTAAAAGGCATTACCCGCCCGATGAAGCTCACCTGCGGTGACTTTCTTTATAACGGTGAGGTAACCCTCTGCTGTGTCTGCAACGGCCGATTTTATGGTGGTGGGTTCAACCCTTCTCCCGATGCCATGCCGGACGATGGTATCCTGGATATCTATTTTGTCCGCAACATGAATCTGCTTCAGGTGGCAACTGCGATCGGCAAATATGCAAAAGGCAGAGCAGATGAATTCCCACAATACATCACTCATCTGAAAGGAGATCGCATCACCATTGAATTTGCGGAAGAAGACGTCATCAATGCCGACGGGGAAACCATCCGCGCAAACAAAGCAGATATCAGGCTGGTTCCTCAAGCGTTGAACCTCATTCTTCCGGAAGGTCTTACTTTCTTTTCCCATTAAGCTATTCTATCATAACCGCATCGCAGGCCCCTGTTCTTACCCCATAGTACAAAACAGCACCCTTTCGGGTGCTGTGTCTGTTTTTTATGGTATTCTCTCCGGATTAATACATGCCCATGTCCGGGTTGCCTGCCGGCATCGGAGGATTCTTCTCCGGGATATCGGCAACGAGGCTTTCGGTGGTGAGAACCATGGAAGCAACAGAGGCTGCATTCTCCAGTGCGCTGCGGCAAACCTTGGTCGGGTCAACGATACCGAGCTTGATCATATCGCCGTAAGCATCAGCCGCTGCATCATAACCGTAATTGGCATCTGCATTCTCATAGACATTGTTGAGCACAACAGCGCCTTCCACGCCTGCGTTGGCTGCAATCTGCATAATCGGAGCCTTCAGCGCTTTTGCAACGATAGCGGCACCGGTCTTTTCATCACCCTCAAGAGAAGCAGTGAGCTTGTCAGCTGCCTTGGAAGCAACAACATAAGCGCTGCCGCCGCCCGGTACGATGCCTTCTTCAACAGCTGCGCGGGTTGCATTCAGAGCATCCTCAATGCGGAGCTTTTTTTCTTTCATCTCAGTCTCGGTAGCTGCACCGACTTTGATCACTGCTACGCCGCCGCTGAGCTTAGCAAGGCGCTCCTGAAGCTTTTCCTTGTCATAATCAGAAGTGGTAGTAGCAATCTGACGCTCGATCTGGCCTGCACGGGCCTTGATTTCAGCGGAGGAACCTGCACCATCAACAATAACAGTGTTTTCCTTGGTAACCTTGACCTGATGTGCCTGGCCGAGCATTGCAAGAGTTGCGTCCTTGAGTTCCATGCCGAGCTCGGTGGAGATGACCTGGCCGCCGGTGAGAACTGCGATATCCTGCAGCATCTCTTTCCGTCTGTCACCAAAGCCGGGAGCCTTGACGCAAACGCAGGTGAAGGTGCCGCGCAGTTTGTTGAGAACGATCGTTGCAAGGGCTTCGCCTTCCACATCCTCAGCAATGATGAGGAGCTTGCGGCCGGCTTTTACAACTTCCTCCAGCAGAGGCAGAATCTCCTGAATGTTGGAGATCTTCTTGTCGGTGATGAGGATAACAGCGTCATCCAGAACAGCTTCCATCTTCTCGGTATCCGTTGCCATGTAGGGGCTGAGATAACCGCGGTCAAACTGCATGCCTTCCACCACATCGCTGTAGGTCTCGGCAGTCTTGCTCTCTTCAATGGTGATCACACCGTTGTGAGAGACTTTTTCCATTGCATCAGCGATCAGTTTGCCGATTTCTTCGTCGCCGGAAGAAATGGTGCCGACACGGGAGATATCACCAGTCCCGGAAACCGGCTGAGAAATCTTTTTCACTGCTTCAACAGCTTCTGCAGCAGCTTTCTGGATGCCCTTCTTCATAACCATCGGGTTTGCACCGGCTGCGAGATTCTTCAATCCTTCCCCGATCATCGCCTGTGCAAGGACGGTTGCTGTTGTCGTGCCGTCACCGGCGACGTCATTCGTCTTGGTGGAGACTTCCTTGATGAGCTGTGCGCCCATATTCTCGAAAGCGTCTTCCAGTTCGATCTCTTTTGCGATGGTAACGCCATCGTTGGTGATCAACGGAGTGCCGAACTTCTTGTCCAGGACAACATTGCGGCCTTTCGGGCCGAGGGTAATCTTGACGGTATCTGCAAGCTGATTGACGCCGCGTTCAATCGCCTTACGGGCTTCTTCCCCATAAATAATCTGTTTTGCCATAATTCAAACGCCTCCTAAAATTATTCAATCACAGCAAGGATATCGCTCTGGCGGACGATGGTGTACTCCACATCCTCAAGCTTCACTTTGCTGCCGCTGTACTTGCCGACGAGAACATTCTGACCGACTTTGACAGTCATGACAACTTCGTTGCCATCAACCACGCCGCCAGGACCGACTTCTACTACTTCATAAACTTCCGGCTTCTCCTGTGCGCTCTGGGTGAGCAGGATGCCGCCGGCAGTCTTCTCTTCTGCCTTGTTCTGTTTCAGAATAACTCTGTCAGCCAAAGGATTCAGCTTCATGTTTCTATACCTCCAAAAAAATTATTAACACAATATCTCCACGCTCTGGTGGGTTAGCACTCATTTCTTTCGAGTGCTAATGTATCATACCACAATTTTCAAAAAATGCAAGCACTAAAATGTTGATTTTTTGTGAACGATACAGGTATAATAATTTCGGGTGATCAATATGAGAAACACTTCCCTCTGTTATCTGGAAAACCGCAGCAATTATCTGATGCTGCACCGCGTCAAAAAAGAAATCGATGAAAACAAAGACAAGTGGATCGGCATCGGGGGTAAATTTGAAGAAGGCGAAAGCCCGGAAGACTGTGCCGTGCGGGAGATTATGGAAGAAACCGGAATGGAATTCATTCCGGAAGAACTCCGTTACCGTGCGGTTGTAACCTTCGTTTCCGATGAATGGGGCACGGAATATATGCACCTGTTCACGGCTGCAGTTGATCAGCTCCGTCTCTCGCAGCTTCGCGGAAAAGAAAATGAAGAAGGCACCCTGGAGTGGGTGCCTGTCAGCGATGTCGAGTCTCTGCCAATCTGGGAGGGCGATAAGATCTTTCTCCGTCTTTTAGCGGAGGACGCGCCGTTCTTTTCCCTCAAGCTGGAATATCAGGGCGACCGGCTTGTCAAACACTCCCTGTATCTCAAAGAAAACTGAAGTTAAAATTCTGATCCTCCATCCTTCAAGCCGTGATTGTAAATACGTTTGTCAAGAGAAAAAATCCTGTCGCTGAATTTTCCGACCGGGAGTGTCTCCAGTGTCTCTGCGTAAATTTCCATGCGGCTGTCAAGAAGATCGATATAAGAGAGCAGTTCTGCCTCCGCTATGCTCGGGATTACGGCTGCGCCGAATTCCGGAGTACCGTGATGGGAGAGAAGCATATGGCGAATGAGAAGAAGCTTCTCTTCCGGGATGCCGAGCTGTTGACCGACCGCATTGACTTCTTCCGCCCCCAGCACCAGATGCCCGATTAACATGCCTTCGGTCGATTTATCCGTCACAAGGCCGAGTTCGGAAAAATCATACTCCCGCTCCTTCCCGAAATCATGAAGCAACGTTCCCGCCAGAAGAAGGCTTCTGTTCACAACCGTGGGATAGCACTGTGTGGCAAGAAAATCGGCAATCCGCAGCATCGACGATGTGTGCATCAACAGCCCCGAGAGAAAGCTGTGATGCACATTTTTTGCAGCCGGAATCTTCCCGAAGGCAGCAATATGCCTGTCCAGCATCGCCATACAGAGCATGCGATAATCCTCATCTTCCAAAGACGCGATCAAATCCTGTACATACTCCATTTCCTTTACAGAATCGATTGGTGCAGTGGGCACAAGGTCTTCGAGGGCATAATTGTCCCGATCCTCCGCAAGGCGAATCCTGCGGATATTCAGCTGAAGGCTTCCTTTAAACTCTGTTACCTCTCCGCGTATTTTAACCACTTTTCCTTCTTCGGCAGGCGTAACCTTTCCGTTGTAATCCCACATCTTGGCATCTATTTTCCCGGAAGCATCTGCCAGAGAAGCACTTAAATAGATTTTTCCGTTGGAAGCCGTACGAAGCACCGCTGTTCGGAGAATATAAAATCCTTCTACCTCATCCCCCTTTTCCATATAAGCCAGCTGTTTGTTATATTCCATTTTTCTTCTCCTTTTCTTTAGTTTTTCGCCCGGTGTTCCCGCTTTCTCCGGTAAATCCCACCAGCAATTGTTGCAACTGCCGATACACCGGAAAGCACGAACATCCCCAGCAACGGGGCAATAGGCTGATCCCCTGTGCGCGGTGCATCTCGTACCGACTGCACATACAACGGTCTTGTGATTCTCCCGACACTTGCATAGGAGACCGCAAACGTATGCTTCCCATGATAGAGGGATGCCATAAACTGCCTTGTAAATACAATTGCCGTACCACCATCAGCTCCTGCATACGACCAGTTTCGTTGTGCACCCATGGTCTGTGGAATCGAAACGCCGTCCACCTCCACGCCCGGAACTTCAGAAGCAGGAGCTGTTGTCTTTACCAGAAAGTCCCCCGACCAGTCATAATACCAGACGCCGTTATTGTCCATATAGCTGATTGCGTAGGAAACCTTTGGTCCGATTCCGTTTACCGTCACTTTGCAGTATGCCTTTGCCCCGCTTTTTGCCGTGATTGTGATCATTGCCGAGCCGTTCGAAACAGGTGTTATGTAAATCTCTTGATTTTCCAGAGAAACATCTACACGAATGATGCTACGCGTTTTATCCGTACAGTCAAAAGTCACTTCTTTGTCGGTTGCAGTCGTCGGATAAAACCAGTATTTCACCGTGCGAAGACCGGGAATTGCCGTCAGGGTAACGTTGTCCTGATCCACCTGAATTGCCGTAACAGGCACTGTTTCTTTCTCTCTCACCGTGACCATGCAGCTTGCTTCCGAAACCTGCCCTCCGGAAGGATTATAAACCTTCACGGTTGCCATCAGGCTTCCCGGTGACCTTCCCGTTACCGTGCCCAGCATCTCATCCACCCATGCAACCATGTTGTTGCTGCCGTACCATCGCAAAAAATATCCCTCCGGCACCGATGCGGAAAGCGTGTGCGTCTCTCCCACATAGATAGTCAGTTCCGTCGGGGCTGACGAGACAATGCGAGACGTAATATAAACATATTTTCTCAAATAGTTCGAAGCAACCGCGCTGTCCGCTTCAAAAGCGTCTGAGCTGAGGTCCGAAACCCGTATCACAGGCGAATAGCCGGAAAACGACGGCATAGCGGAAAAGGCTCCGCCTGCGCCTTCGGCAATCACTTCCCCGCCGGAAATAACAGTAGCGGCAAAAATTCCCGTTGATCCTGCTGCTCCCGCAACGGCATGTGCATCCACTGCCCCGCCGGATACCTGCAGCGAATTGGCGCTCAAGCCTCTGCTGGCTCCTCCTGATGATGTCCCACCGGTTGTGCTGAGAGTCCCCGTATTTGAAACAGTCGTTCCCGCAGAAAGCCCAATGCTCTCTCCCCCGCCGTTACCGGCTGAGCACTCCGCGGCACCACTGTTGGTAAAATTACCTCCTGTCCGTATCCCATAACTCCCGCCGGCAGCCGCTTTTCCTGCAGCTACAAGCTTCGCCTGATATTCCACTGTCACGTTCCCTGTTGCGAGAACTCCTGCGCTGCTTCCGCCGGAATAGCATTCTCCTCCGGCTGCTGCAACTGCTCCTCCCTCTCCGGAACTGATATTCTTTATAGTCAGATTATTGCTGCAAATCCCACACGATTTTGCCGCGCTTCCTCCTGCTGCAGATAACATACCGTTCACTTCCACTGTGCCTGAAGCAAAAACACCTGCGCTCAGTTCCACGCCACCCTGTGAAATTGCTGTGACATTGGTTCCGTTCCAGATGGTCAGGTCAGCATTTTCTACCGCAATCGCACAGGACTTATCCGCAACCGGAGCCGTTACCGTGAGCGTATCTCCGGAAGAAGAGGCGGAGATAGAGAGATTCTCACTACTCGATATTCCGTAATTGGTACCTGCTTTGGCGGACACCACGTTATCTCCCGCAAACAGAATCGTTAACGGCATCTTTGAAACAATGCTTCCTTCAATCACAGCATTGTTGAGGAAAAGGATATTTCTCTCCGGATTAAAAGAAACAGAACCGCCTCTCTCTCCGATATCGTTCCGATTGGAATCCGTAACCACCTCTCCGGCAATCCAAAGTGGATAAGATGTCTGGACATCAACATGGATTATAACATCCGAAGTAAGCTTCTCGTCAATTCTCAGATAATACAATCCTTCCAGTGAAATCAATTTTATGTTTTCCTGATTTTGCTCAGTTCTGCCATCAACATCATATTCAATGCTGTATTCTGCCCAGCAGTTTATAACAACTTTGTTGGATGCAGGATTGACTGCAACAACAATATTGCTGTTTTTTTCTATCGGGGTCACGCCGCTTGTTGCCGTTTCGCCGTCAACCTGAACTGTCAGCTCAGTCCCGCTCCAACGGATTACATGGGTATTTTCAGACCGCAGAAGATTATTTTGCAGTCCTGTCCCAGCGACGTTCTGCTGCGCAGCAAGATTCGGCACTGCCTGCTGTGTTGCCAGATTGGGCACCATCTGTTGCGCGGCAATCCCACTGCTGAAATCTGCCTGCAGGCCTGCCTGATCCTGTGCAAAAAGATTGCTTCCGGAGAAGATTGCTCCTTCACTTGCCGCGGCTCCGACCGTCGGCGTTCCGGCGTCGAGCGTAAACCCATTCAAATCATATTCACTCTGCGCCTGTATCGTAAAGGCAAACAGAACGATAAGCAAAACAAGCGTAGTCCCTTTTCTGATTTTTCCGGTCATTGAAGCTTCCTCCCCCCAATGCAAAAAGAAAGATCCAATTTCATTTTATCACCTTTTTAAAATTATGTAAACATATTTATTTCATTTTTTCTGTTCATTTTCTTTATTTGCTTTTTCTCTCCGTTAGGTATATACTGATTTTTTGTTGGTTTCATTATCTTCCAATAGGAATATCGAAAGGATGGGATCGGAAATGTTCCTGATCTGCCTTCTGCTGTGGATTTTATTTAACGGCAGAATCACTTTGGAAATCCTGCTGTTCGGCATAGCGGTTTCTGCCGCTGTTTATGCCGTAAGCTGTGCTTTGTTCGGCTTCAGCATCCGAAAAGAGCTTGCTCTTGTCGGAAAACTCCCCGAAATGGCGATGATGTTCTGTGTTCTGGTGAGAGAGATTGTTAAATCCAATCTTGCCGTCGTCAAAGCCGTTTACAGCCGGAAGCAGCCGGATCCGCACTATGCCGAATTTGAAACGGAACTGAACAAAACCGGTACGCGCGTTGCATTGGCGGACTGTATAACGCTCACCCCGGGCACCATCACGGGAAAATTGGATGGGCGCCACTACGTCATCCATTGCCTGAACTCCGAGATGCTGGATGGGTTAGAGCCTGAAAAGCGCATCTTTACCGCTCAGCTCATAAAGCTTGATGAGAATGAGGAGGCGACCAAATGACCTACGCATCCCTTACCCATGCGCTCTACACATTTGTCATTGCTGTGCTGTCTCTTGGATCTCTTGCCTGTTTGCTCCGTGCCATTCTGGGGCCGTCAACGGCTGACCGGCTCGTTGCCGTCAATATGACGGGTACTCAGGTCATCTGCCTGATCTGTATTCTCGCCGCCCGCTCCGGAGAATATAGCTTTGCGGATGTTGCCGTTATTTATGCATTGCTCAGTTTTCTCGCTGTTGCGGTGCTGACGAAAATTCTGACAGAAAGGAACCGAAAAAAATGACCGTGCTGGAATGGATTCGATTTCTCATCGGCGCTGCCCTGATGCTGGGCGGAAGCTTTTTTATGATAACCGCCGTTATCGGCAACTTCCGTTTCCGCAATGCACCCTGCCGTATGCACGCTGCCGGTCTCGGTGATACGCTCGGCATCCTTTTGCTTTTCGTCGGGCTCCTCATTTTGTGCGGGCTCTCTGTCTTCACGTTGAAGCTGATTATCATCGTCCTTTTGCTCTGGATGACAAGCCCGGTTGCCTCCCATATGATCATGCGCATGCAGATAGAAAACGGCTTCACCCCTGACGGTCGGAAGGAGAACAAAAAGAAATGAACCTTGCTGTTGTTTTTCTTCTTACATTTCTGATCGTATGTGCTGCATCGGTAGCCCTGACAAAGGATCCTCTCAAAGCAATCCTGATTCAGATGGGCTTCAGCACAATCATGGCCGCGATCTGGCTGATTCTCGAATCGCCTGATCTCGCCATCACAGAAGCCGCCGTCGGCGCCGGCGTGACCGGGATTCTTTTCTTTGTCACGCTGCGCCGCATCGGACTGATCGGCGGAAAGGCAGGGAAAAAGAAATGAAGCTTCCCCGTTTCCTTGCCGTGTTTCTCAACTGGGTGGAAGGAGAAGAAGTCTTTCCTGTCCCGGAGCAGGCATCCGGTCCGTTTCATTCTGAACGGATCAAAAAAGCCGATCCGAAAAAGAAGCCGCAAACACCTGGCCGCAAAAAGGATCACAGCAAGTTATTGTCTGCGCTTTACAGTGCACTTTCCGTCATCGTCTGCCTCACGGTAATCCTCACATTGCTGACTACCGTATCCTGGCTCCCCCGCTTTGGCGGCGATCATAACCCCGTTGAAAATGAGGTTTATACGCGCTACGTGGAAAGAGAACTGGAAGAAGCCGGGGCTGTCAATACAGTGGCAGGCATGATCCTTGATTACCGCGCCTTTGACACCCTCGGAGAATCCAATGTGCTCTTTATCGCGGTTTGCAGCGTCATTATTCTTCTCCGTGCCGACCGGAAAAAAGACGGCTCTCTGAATATTCCGGAGCTTGAAAGCACTCCTGAGGAGAAACCGGATGATATCATTTTCCGCTGTGCTGCGATGATTCTGATGCCAGTCGGATTGGTTTTCGGCATCTATGTCGTTCTCAATGGCCATCTCTCTGCAGGCGGAGGCTTCTCCGGCGGTGCAATCATTGGGGCTTCCATGATCCTTTATGTGCGCGCTTTCGGTTCCGAAAAGCTGGATAAGGTCTTTACCTTCAGCACTTACAAATGGATTACCTTTGCAGCCCTCATCACCTATACCTTGCTGAAAACCTGGTCATTTTATACCGGTGCCAATGGTTTGGAAAGCGGCATTCCTCTTGGCAAGCCGGGGGCCATTCTTTCAGCCGGGCTGATCCTTCCGCTCAATATCTGCGTCGGTCTCGTCGTCGCCTGCACCATGTACGCGTTTTATTCCCTGTTCAGTAAAGGAGGCTTCGGCAATGGGCAGTAACCTCATGACGAACTATTTTGAAGCAACAGCAGTGATTTGCTTTGGAATCGGCTTTACCATGCTTTTTCTCAACAAAAACCTGATCAAAAAAGTGATTGGTTTCAATTTTATGGACAGCTCTATTTTCCTTTTTCTTGCTTCTAACGGATATATTTCCGGCAGGATCAGTCCAATCATTACAAACAGCTCTGTCAGTTCGGAAAACTATATTAACCCGATCCCCGCCGGGCTCGTGCTGACCGGCATTGTAGTATCCGTCAGTGTAACAGCATTCCTTCTCGCCTTGACGACACGCCTGTATCTTCGTTACCACACACTTGAGCTGGATGAAATGATCCGGCTTTCCAATGCGGAGGAAACCTGATGGCACTTGTACAGAATTTTCCTTTTGCAGCCATCATGCTGTATCTGGCAGGCGGCGTCACCTGCTGTGTGTTGAAACCAAAGGCCTCGAAATGGGTTTGCCTTGTTCTGAATATGCTCGTCACAGGGCTCATGTTCTCCGTTCTTCTTTTCACGGTTCATACAGGTGAAAGTTATGTCTATTGGATGGGTCACTTCCCTGCCCCGTGGGGCAATGAAATTCGCATCGGCCCCCTGGAAGCGTTGATGGGCACCGCATTCCCGCTTGTGATGACGCTCACTCTGCTCGGCGGGATGGAGCACATTTTTGAAGATGTTGAGCCGGAGAAGGTGAATCTTTACTTCACAGTAGTCAGTTTGCTGATGGTTTCCATGCTGGCGCTTGTCTTCACCAACGACCTTTTCACCGCTTATGTTTTTGTGGAAATCAACACCATTGCTTCCTGTGCCCTTGTTATGCTCAAATATAAAAGTGGCCGGGCACTTGTTGCCACCACACGCTACCTGATCATGAGCCTGCTTGGGTCCGGGCTTTTCCTGCTGGGCATTATCATTCTCTACAGCATCACCGGCCACCTCCTGATGCAGCCGATGTCCGCCAGAATTCAGGAACTCTTCGCTTCCGGTGAATACGCTTTCCCACTCACGGTAACCATCGGCCTCTTCTCGGTGGGCATGGCGCTCAAAAGCGCTCTCTGGCCTTTCAGTGCATGGCTGCCGGACGCCCACAGCAGCGCCACTGCAGCTTCCAGCGGCATTCTCTCCGGCCTCGTCATCAAGAGCTACATTGTGCTTCTCATCAAGATTTTTTACCGTGTTCTCGGTTCGGAAGAGATTCTCTCTTCCGGTGTCACGGATGTGCTGTTTCTGTTTGGCGTTGGTGCCATGGTTTTTGGTTCTTTCTATGCCTTAAAGGAGAAGGATATCAAGCGCCTGCTGGCCTATTCTTCTGTTGCCCAGGTCGGTTATATCTATGCAGGCATCGGGCTTGGAACCAAAGCCGGAATGATTGCTGCCTGTGTCCAGATTCTTGTTCATGCAGCAACAAAGCCGATGCTCTTCTGCACTTCTGCTGGCTTCATGTCGGTTTCCGGCGGCAGCCGCCGTTTTGAAGATCTGCGCGGTGCCGGTCGGAGAGATCCGCTCTCCGGTATTGCCTTCACCGTCGGTGCACTGTCGATGATCGGCATTCCGCTGTTTGCTGGGTTTGTCACAAAGCTGTGGCTGACACGTGCTCTGCTCTCCCGCCTCGGCTGGAAGCTCTGGATTGGCATTGCAGCTCTGGTGCTCAGCACTGTGTTGAATGCACTTTATTATATCCCCACGGTCTCTCTGCTCTTCGGCAGGCGGAATGATCACCGCTTTGACGACACCAAGCCCCAGAAGGACTATAGCTATCTCATTGCCATTGTTTGTTTTATTGTCTTGAATTTTCTGCTCGGCACCTGCTCTGAGCCTGTAACCGGAATCATTGAAACCGGTTTATCCGTTTTAAGTTGAGGTGGTCCCTATGAATCAAACGTTCTCTCTTCTATTGCCGATTTTCTTCCCCATGTTCTGCGGAATTCTTGTCGGCTTTCTCCCTTCTCTGAAAGAGGATTCCCGGAGAAGAAGCTTCGTCCTTGTCTCATTAATCCTCACCCTTCTCTTTACTCTGTGGCAACTTTTTTTGCCGGAGGCTTCTCTGAATCTGTGTACACTTGCACCGAAAGCGGAAATCACTTTCTCTGTCGATGCCGTCACACGCTTCTTTGCCGGGTTAATCGCTTTTATGTGGCTTCTCAGCGGTGTTTTTTCCTTTGAATATATGAAGCACGAGAAGAACCATAACCGGTATTATTGCTTCTTCCTTCTCGGAGAAGGTGCCATGCTTGGGGTTGCTTTTGCTGCAAACTATGTGACGCTTTATCTCTGTTTTGAGTGGATGACGCTGCTCACACTCCCCATGGTGCTTCACAGCCAGACAGAAGAAGCCCTCAAAGCCGGCACAAAGTATCTCCTTTATTCTTTTGCCGGTGCTTTTGCAGGCTTGATGGGCATTCCTTTTCTGGCCCGCTACGGAACCACGTT